>JBNMLQ010000068.1:0-7267 GCA_050874925.1 Candidatus Enterosoma sp.
AGGTTGAGCCTGGTTGCAATCTTGAAGGTGCCCCCCTTGAAGTCAGCCATCGGAAAATCAGGTCCCTTGGAACGGGTTCCTTCGGGAAAGACGACATAGGAGAGATCCTTCTCCCTGGTGAGGAGCTTCTGAATCTCATGGAAGACCTTGATTTCGCTTCTCAGATCTTCCCTGTCGATGAAGGAACCGTCGATGGAGGACAGGATGTTTCCGACGAATGGCATCTTGAGAATCTGATTTTTTCCAAGGAAGGAAATCGGACGATCGGCAAATCCCAGGAAAAGAATCGGATCGGCATTGGAAACATGGTTGGAGACCATCAGGATCTGTCCTGGGACACTCTTCAGGTTCTCCTCTCCCTGGATGATGAATTCTGCCCGGAAGCACTTCCGGCATATCTTCCTTGCGAGATTGTTGGCATAATTGCATCTCCGGGCAATCGGATACTTATCCTTGTTCTTGTTGAACTTCTTGCAGTGGTGTGAGCCCAATATGAGACTCGGTCCACCGGTAAGGCCAAGACGAAGCCATTTGATCATGATTGTTTACCTTCTTTCCTTTCGGCATCCTTCTGACAAAAGACAGAAATAGAGAGCGCATTGACGATAGCCATGTGGATGAAGAAATCATCATCCTTGGATATCTTCCCTGTTTCGTTGAAGATGAGATTGACATAGTTCGGGAAATCATACATGATGGTCTCCCTGCTCGGATTGAGGATGACAAAGAGCGTCTCATCCTTCATTTCATAATTGATTTTCAAGGCACCATGTTCCAGGTTCTCGAAGGTGATCTTCTCAGACTGCATCATCCTGTCGAATTCCTTGGAAGTGAAATAGAGGTGTTCCTTCTTGAATGCAATCGCTTCCTGAAAGAAACGATAGAGCTCTTTATGTTTTTCAAGAAGTCCGTAGTCGAAGCCATTGATCTTGTCGCTGGCATTATAGGAATTGCCGATGCCTTCCTTGGTAGAACAGATTTCCTCCCCCTGATGGAAGAAGGGGATTCCTGCAGCAAGAAGGGTGGCAAAGAGATTGAGCTTGACTCTCTTTACCTTCTGTTTCTCGTTCTCATCCTCGCAGGCGATGCTGATTTTGTCATAGAGGGTATGGTTGTCATGGCATTCGACATAATTGATGGACTGGCTCGGACTTGCAAACATCGGTCCGAAGGCAAGAGGCACGCAAGAGCCAAGCAAGACGTGCTTGAAGCCGTCCCTGTAATCCGTGTCTCCCAAAAGATAGCCTTTCACATGCGCTTCGCTCTCGCTCGACTTTCCTTTTGTGACATCCCTGAAGCGATCGTTGAAAAAGGAGGCAAACGGCATCTGGAAGGCATTGACGTAGCTTGCCTTCTTGTCAGAAGGAAGGGCCGTCCAGAGATCCCAGCCTTCCCCGTAATAGAGGATGTTGGGTTTGATTTTGCTAAGTTCCTTGTATCCTTGACGGATGGTCGTGATATCCAATATGCCCATCAGGTCAAAGCGGAAGCCATCGACGTCATAGAAATCCAGACAGTGCAGCAAGGAATCCACGATGAGCTTCCTTGTCATATGATTGCGGCTTTCGAGGTCATTTCCGCATCCGGTTCCGTTGGACAGCCTTCCATCAGCATCAATTCGATAGAAATAGTTCGGGCAGAGGATGTTCAACGGGTTGTATAGATTGGAAAAGACATGGTTGTAGACGACATCAAAGACGACTCTCATTCCCTTCCTGTGCAAGGAAGAGACCAGGGTCTTAAGTTCCTTGACCCTGGCATAAGGATCGTTCGGATCGCTGCAATAGGATCCTTCCGGGGCAAAATAACTGACAGGATCATATCCCCAGTTATACATGCTGAAAGGATCATCCTCGTCGATGGTCTGGAAGTCAAGGACAGGAAGAAGCTGGATATGGGTGACGCCAAGCGAGGCAAGATAATCCAAACCGATGGGATTTCCTTCTTCGCTCTTCAGCCCTTCCCTGCTCAAGGCTGCATAGGTTCCTCTGTCAGGAAGAGAACTTAAGGAAGTCATATCCCTGACATCACATTCATAGATGATGGCCTGCATCCTGTCTTCAAAAGGCGGAAGGCATTCATCATAGGTCGGAAGGCAACGTATCTTCTCCGGGTCGATGACAAAGGACCATCGGCTGTTGGAGGAGAGGGAGAAGGAATATGGATCAGCGACAATCTTTGCCTGTCCGAACATCAGCCTCTCATAAAGATAGGAAGCGCCGTCATAGTCACCAGGAACCGTCACTTCGAAGACACCGTTATCGAAGTCATGCTTCATGGAATAGATTTCCCAGTCCTGACTGCCCATCTTTCTCACATGAAGGGTGACTTCATTGGAGAAAGGAGAGAAGACACGGAAAGTGGTTTTGTCTTTGGAATAGATAGCACCAAGCTGTCCGTCGAAGCGGTATTTTTCTTCAAATTCCTTGGTCGTTGCCAAAAAGGAGATATCGATGGGAACAAAGAAGTTCTGTCCCGTAGCTACCTCATAGTAGTGTCCGGGAACGAACATGAAATCATTGCTTAGGAAGGTATAGGTGATGAACGTAGCCGTTTCGTTTTCAGAGATAGGTTCAATCACTGCACTTGGCTTGTGGTCGACATAAAGACGGAATCTCTTCATGCGGAAGGGACAGACATCCTTGCTAAGGTTCAATTCGATGACGCTCTGCGACTTGGCAAAGGCAGACATTTTATCGTTTTCCATAGAATGTCATTTTCCTTTTTTTACGTAGCAGACAGCCTTGCGGAAAGCCTTGAATTCGGATAGGAAATGACGATAGGTGTTGAAGGACATCTTGTCGACTCTTGCCATCAGGGCAGTATAGGCCATGTTGTTGGCACTGGCCTTGGAAAACAGTTCCACAGCCTTGCAAGGAAGGGAAAGGTCAGAAACGGCATGCATGAAGCCTGCCTTCTGGATGGAATAGAAGTCATCCGACGTGACCTGCTTATCCAGCTTGCTGAAATAGTCGGTAAGATAATTGATAAGACTGACTTCATCCTCACTCTGGAAGGTGAGAAGGATATAGGCATCTTCGCCACCTTCTTCAAGTCGGCTCTCCAGGAGGTTGGCACGGATATTGCCTAATCCGGAAAGAAAGCCGGCATTCTCCTTGCAGATGAGAGGCAAAAGGATTTCATAGGCAGCAAAGGGGAATTCGCCATAGGCATCATAGATGACGGCTCTGGAAGGGAATTTGATGCCATACGTAAGATAGGAATGATGACTGTCCATGCTGACTTTCTCATATTCCTTTCCAACCTTCTCATAATCTTCTTCATATTCGAAATGTTCTTCCTTCAATCCGGAAGGCTTGAAGGAGACTTTCATCTCCTTGACCTTGGTCAGGATTTCCTCCGGGGAGGCATCCATGGAAAGAAAGATGGTGATATTTTCAGAAGAATAATAGTTCTCCTGATATTTCTTCAAGGCAGATTCATGGATTCTGACGCCATCTTTCAGGGAAGGCAGATATCCATATCTGATTGGCGATGACGTATATAGGTTGAAAAGACATTTTTCCTGAGAGAGAAGAATCGGATTCTTTTCCCTGTCGGAGGACAGCTTTTCCTCCTTCTGCTTGAAGGCTTCGATATCCTTCTCCATATACGTCGGAGCCGACATCCTGAGAAGGAGTTTCTTCAAAGACGGGAAGATATCCTTCATGCTGGTCAGCTGATAGCGGACAAAGGAATAGTCCATGTCCGTCTGAAGCAGGGTTGCATCATCTCTCAGTTCCTTGACGAAGGCATCATCTCCGACCATGTTCATCAAATAATAGGCTGAGCCGAAGGGAATCTTGGAGTTGGAAAGCATCTTGGCATGATTGAAGCCACCCTGTCCGACATAGACCAAAGCCGATTTCAGTTCTGACTTTCGCGGAATAAAAATCAATTTTGTCTTGTCATCAAGTTCTTCTTCATAATATGGGCATCCCATATGTCCGAAATCATGTTTAAGCATTCTCATTCTCCTTATCCGACGTGATGCGGACGTCTTCCAAAGCCATGGAAGAAAGCATCTCACTTATATCCTTTTCTTCCGGAAGCTTACCTTCCTTTAAGCCAAGATCAAGGCTTTCCTTCTTTTCCGCAAGGAAGGAATCGACATCCATATGCATCCGGATATCATCTATCTGAAGCTGATGGATGGCATCTTGTGCATCTGTTTCTCCTTTGAAGAGAGGCTTGCTCTTCTCAAAGGAAAGATGCGAAAGAAGGGAGGACAGTTTGCCTTTCTTAGTCGTGAGGGCAAGGACATGTCTTTCCTTCGAAAGATAGAAATCATCAAAGGAATAATCGACAAAGAAGCGGTTCTTCAGGGAAGTACGGATCTGATTCTCAAGCAGATACAAAGAAGCCTTGAGAGCTTTTCTTTGCGTATCATCAGTAAGAGCTCCATGAGAGACAAGGAAGAAGACAGTCTCATCCTGGAAGTCCTTCTTTTCAAGCTCAGAAAGTTCTTTTCCGTCAAGAACCATCTTTCCTGTTTCAGGATAGGAAGAAAAGGGAAGATTCTTCTTTTCGTTTCCCAAGAAGATGAATTCCTTCACCGGACAGGATGCAAGAAGCTTTTGAATCTGATCGAGTTGTTCCTTCTTGACTTCCATGATTTTCTTGTCATCAAGCAGGATGGGTGCATGATAAAGATGAAGAAGGCTGCTTCCGGAAAGGAGGGAGGAATCCGACACATTGCGGTTTTCAAGAAGCAGTCTCTCCTTGGCCTGGGAAAGATGAAGTTCGGAATAGACATATCCCTTTTCCAGAACATTGTCAAAAGCCTTCTCTCCTTCCTTATAAGGATTGGAAAAGACGAAGTTCAAGCCATCGCTCTGACACTGGCAAAGACGGGCTTCCAAGACATATCCGTCATTGAAGCAATAAGTTTCAAAGGAAAGCTGAGCTCCTGCAAAGAAGGAAATCGGCTTTTTGCTGCCTGTATCCGGAAATTGGAGAAGAAGCCTCGCATAGACCAAAAGGGCTTCTTTGTCCGTCTCCTTCGGAAGAAGGAAGCGACGGATCAATATCCGTCTTCCAAACGTCGTGTTGTAAAAATTCATGATTCAAAATCCTCTAGATGTGCTGCCGGCCCCAAGACATATTTTCCACCGGGGCCTAATGTGATGATGCTTTCTGCCTGAAGCCTGGCCAAGAACTGGTCGCACTTCATGCTGGAGACCTGGAAAGAACGCATGATGCTCGACTTGGAGGTGATTCCGGTATGGATGACAAAGTCACGGATATCAGAATACAGGTCTCCCTCGGTCTCGGTCGGTTCTTCCTGTTTTTCAACATCAAGATCCAGGAATTCCGGATCATAATTGGGGTCTCCTGCCTTTTCCTTGACATAAGCAAGAACCGTGTCGATATCCTTGTTGGATATGAACGGAGACTGCGCACGGATCAAGGACTTCTTTCCCGGACACTTGAAGAGAAGGTCTCCTCTTCCAAGAAGGGTTTCTGCACCGTTTTCGTCCAGAATGACACGGGAATCAATCTGCGAAGAACAGCTAAGACCGATTCGGCAAGGAACGTTGGCCTTGATGATCATCGGAACATTGTCTTTGCTTGGGCGCTGCGTGGCAATGATGAGATGAATGCCGCAGGCTCTGGCCTTCTGGGCAATCCTGGTGACATACTTGGTGACTTCATTGCCACCCGTCTGCATCAGATCGGCAAACTCATCAATGACACATACGATATAAGGCATATCCTCGAACTGTGCCTCGCGTCCCCGCTTCATATCGTTGTAATCTTCAAGGTTGGCAACCCTGCACTTGCTTAAGACGGTGAATCTTCTATCCATTTCATCGCAAAGCTTCTTCAAGGCAAGAATTGCACTTTCCGGCTTGGAAATCACCGGGCAGAAGAGATGGGAGCAATCCTGATAGCGGACGAACTCGACCTGTTTTGGGTCGATAAGCATCAATTTACATTGAGAAGGATAGGTTCTCATGATGAGGGTCATGATCATGGAATGGATCAAGACCGACTTACCGGAACCCGTCGTACCCGCAACGAGCATGTGAGGCATCTTGTTGAGTGGGAATGTGACGATATTTCCAGAGATGTCTTTTCCGATAGGAAGGAGAAGGAGATTCTTCGTATCCTGCTCGATGCTCGCAAACATATCCTTGAAGGAAACAGCCATCGGAGCGATGTTTCCGACTTCGATACCGGAAGTAGACCGTCCTTCGACGACGGTCTCGACTCTGACGGACATATCTCCGTTGAGTGCTCTTTGGAACTCGCTGGTGAGATTGGCGATCTTATCAGCCTTCTCTCCATGTTCGGTTTCGATGTTGAATCTGGTGACGGATGCACCGATGGTGAAGCTGGTCGCCTTGGCCTTGACACCGAACTCATCAAAGACACGGTTGATGACAGAGGCCTTTTCCTGAGCGGACTGGGAGTTCTTTTCCATCTTGGCAGAATCATCGAATTCTTCCAACAGGGAATCACTGGGAAGGCTATAGCTATAGACCCTTGCCACGTCAGAGACATATTTCATCAAAGAGGAAATGCGTTCTTCCTTGGCTCTCTTTTTGGCAAGAAGGGCTTCGGCCTGTCTCTGCTGTTTTTTGGCAAAATATTCCTGTTCCTTCTGCTGTTCAAGCTCTTCCTCCGTAAACAATTTCGGTTCTTCCTTGGCGACTTCCGGTTCAGGAAGCGGTGGAGTAGGTTCCTTCTTTTCCTGAAGCGGTTCGACTACCTTGTATTCGGCAGGCTTGTTTGCTTTCAAAGGAGCAGCGGCAACCTTTTCAAGAGGATTTTCAACCGGTGTCGGCATGGCTGGTTTCTTCTCCTCGGGTGGTATAGAGAACGTGAAGGAAGAATCAGAGGAATTTCCTACATCCGGACTGGCTGCAGTCGAAGTTTCCGTAGCATAAGAATCCGTCGGTTTGAAGGATTTGTTTTCTTCTTCGGTCGGCTTTTCAGCAGCGACCGGTTTTTCAGTTTCAGGAAGAGATTCGTCTTTTTGGACGTCAGCCGGAGGTTCAGAAAGAGGAGAATTCGTCTTTTGAGGTTCATCCTCCTTCTTCACGTCATCAAAGGAAGGAACGGCTTCGGCTGGTCTGAAGGCACTTTCTTCCTCCTGATAGAGTGGACGTGAGATATCCGGTTTTGGTTTTGCCTGATGGAATTCACTGTCGATCGGCTGTGAATCAGAGACGTTCTTTTCGCTTTCCGGATTATAAGCCGAACCATCGGAAGAATAGAAGCTTCCCTGAGTCCCGTCAGACCAGCCACCGTCCAAAGGAGC
>JBNMLQ010000069.1:0-7187 GCA_050874925.1 Candidatus Enterosoma sp.
AACCCATCCGAAGACACACAGCTAAGAGCCCTCGGAAAGGAAGTCCAGAAGGTCCTTGGAAAATTCCTAGGCAAAGGAAGAAAGATATTCCTTCCTTCTGACGCGGAGAGTATCGTCGTTGATAACCTGTGCCTGTCGAAGATCATCGCCATGGATCTGGCTACCACGATGCAGACGAACATCCAAGGAAAAATCAATGTCAGTGCCCCTCAAGGCACCTTCAGAATCGCCGTCGGCGTATCAAACAATACGTATTACAAGAGAAACTTCTCCCTTGCCAAGGAGCAGAGCGAGAAGATGTCTGATGCCATCATCAAAGGGTTGTCCAACGAAAAAATCCTCTTCTATGACGAATCCTTCTTCCTCAATTACCAGCAGGGAAAACTTCAGAAGGACGAAATACGCATGGTCGTCAAGAATGCAACCTTCCGAAACTACTACATCCCCACACTCAACATCACCACAGGCCAACCGGACTTTTTTCTTCTCAACTGCTATCCCTATGGCACGCAGGTCAAGGATATCGCCAACGTCATCAACATCGCTTCCGAACTTGGCATCGTCGGGAAATTCTTCGACGCCTTCATCGGCAAATGTGCAGCCCTTGTCAAGAGTCAACCTAAGCCCATCACCCTTGCTACCAAGATTCCCTATTCCGCCGTCGGTGACTTCATAAATGCCATAAAGCGAAGCAACAACGACAATCTCAAATGGATTATCGTCATAAGGGAAAGCGACATCCTGACGAGGATGGAGGATGCAAACAGCATCAGCAGAGTCTTCCATGACTACACAAGGAAAGGTTACCGCTTCGGCATATTGGTCGAAAACTCCACCTCAACTTTGAGAATGAGAATCCTCAAGACAGCTTCCTACTTTTTCATCCCACCGGAATTCACCAGCGCCTCAAAAGATACCGAAAGAAGCAAGAATGACTTAAGAAGCATTCAGAATTCCTACATGATCTATCGCAGCCCACTGGTCTATTACGGACTGAAGAACATCGAAGGAATCGAACTTGGTGCCCACTATGGCGGAACCATCTTCTCCTGCAACGAGCTGGCCAATGAATCAAGCCGTATCCAAAGCATCCCGCAGGAGACCATCGATAGCGTCCTTTATGAGACAGGACACATCGCACCTGAAAATCAGTTATAAACATTCATATGGATATTCAAAGGAGAAATCAAACAATGTCTTCAAAAAAAGTTACCAGCATCACGCCGAAAAGTGAAAATATGACACAGTGGTACACAGACGTCTGCGTCAAGGCAGAATTGATGGATTATGCCACGACCAAGGGCTTCATCATCTATCGTCCGGACGGATATGCCCTCTGGGAAGGTATCAAGGACTACTTCGACAAGAGAATCAAGGCTCTCGGTGTAAGAAACGTCTATCTTCCCTGCCTCATTCCGGTTCCGCTTCTGAAGAAGGAAGCAGAGCTCGTCGCAGGTTTTGCTCCGGAATGTGCCGTCGTCACCCGCGGGGGAAGCAAACAGCTTGCCGAAGAGATGGTCGTCCGTCCTACCAGCGAGACTCTCTTCTGCGACCATTTCAAGAACATCGTTCACTCTTATAACGATCTGCCTGTCTTATACAACCAGTGGTGCAGCGTCGTCCGTTGGGAAAAGACCACCCGTCCGTTCCTTCGTGGTTCTGAATTCCTCTGGCAGGAAGGACACTGCCTCTTTGAGAACGAAAACCAGGCCAGGGAATTCACTTTGACGATTTTAAGAGAATACAACAAGCTTGGCAAAGACCTTCTTGCCATTCCTTTCGTCATGGGCGCAAAGCCATCCAGCGAAAAGTTTGCCGGTGCCAAGGACACCTATACCATCGAAGCCTTGATGCCCGACGGACAGGCTCTCCAATCAGGAACATCCCACTATCTCGGAACGGATTTCCCCAAGGCCTATGGCATCAAATTCCAGGGAAGAGACAACAAGCTCGATTATCCGCACTACATCTCCTGGGGTATCTCCACAAGGCTTCTTGGCGCACTCATCATGGTCCATGGAGATGACGAAGGACTCGTCTTGCCTCCTAGACTTGCTCCGACCCAGGCTGTCATTGTCCCAATCAGGATGGACAGCGATCCAAACGTCCTCAAGACAGCCAAGGAAATCGAGGAAAAGCTCAAAGCCAATGGTGTCAGAGTCTATCTTGACGATACCAACAAGACTCCTGGATGGAAGTTTGCTCAGTACGAGATGAAAGGTATTCCGCTCCGTATCGAGGTCGGTCCGAAGGATATTGCCAATGGTGTCGTCACCATCACCAAACGTTTTGATTCTTCCAAGTCCCAGGTTGCCATCGACGGTCTTGAGAAAAAGGTTCCGCTCATCCTTGAAGAAATCCATGAGGGAATGTATGAGAAAGCTCTTGAATACCTCAACACCCACATCACGGAATGCCATGACTATGAAGAAGTCAAGGACGTCATCACTTCCGGCAAAGGCTTTGCCAAGCTGATGGTCTGCTCCAAGAACGAGGCTGCCATCGAAGAGAAGATGAAGAATGAACTCAATGCTACACCGCGAGTCATGCCTTTCGATCAGCGTCCGTTCCAGAATAAGGACAGTGTCACAGGCGAAGAGAATCCGGACACCATCGTCTATTTTGCCAGGGCTTATTGATATGAATATCTTTGATCAAAGAATTGCCGAACTTCAGAAAAGAATGAAAAAGGACGGCATCAGAGCCTATATCATTCCAGCTACCGATCCTCACATGTCAGAAGAAGCAGCCTCCAGATTCACATCCGAACGTTTCTACTTCTGTTCCTTCAAGGGAAACGATGGCACGTTGCTTGTCACTCAGGATGCCTACTATCTCTATACCGACGGAAGATATTGGACCGAAGCCGAGGGAGAGCTCGAATCCACCTCCTGCATCCTCGTCTATGCCGGAAAGGCCGGTGTTCCTTCATTGAATTCCTTCATCAAGGATCATGACCTCTATCCTCTTGGCATCGATGCTTCCCTGTTCTCCTTTGGCGACCTCAAGAGCTTCTATCTAGACAATGAACACAAGATTATCCAAGTCTCATACCGGGATATGGTCGAGAACCTTCCTTCTCTTCCGAAAGGAAAGATCTGGAAAGTAGATCAAGATCTTCTTTCCAACACAAGGGAAGAAAGAGTCAATCGCACCATGGATGATGTCACCGCCTTGGGTGCCAAGGCACTTGTCGTATCCACCCTTGATGACATCGCCTATCTTCTCGGCTACAGAGGAAGCGATATTCCCTGTACTCCGGTCTTCTACTCCTATCTCTATATCGACGAAGAAAGAAAGCTTCACCTCTTCATCGACAAGAACAAGCTTCCTACAGATTTCGATGCGGATATCGATGTAAAGGACTATGATTCCTTCTATGACTTTTTGAAGGAACACGGAGAAACACCGACTCTGGTCGACAGAAACACGACCAATGCAAGAATCTGTTCCCTTTTGAAGCACAAGGTCTTCCACACCAATCCTCTCATCCAACAGAAATCCGTCAAAGGTCCCGTTGAAATCAAGAACACCAAGGAAATCCAGGCCATCGATGGCATCGCCGTCCTCAAGCTGATGAAACACATCGATGATACCATCGATGAAGGAAACCTCGATGAATATCATCTTGCCATGTATCTTGACGATACCCGAAGAGAGCAGGAAAGATGTTTCGACCTTTCCTTTGAAACCATCGCTGCCTGCGACAGCAATGCTGCCATGATGCATTATGCTCCTTCCAAGGACAAATTTGCCAAAGTCAGCAGAGACAATCAGCTCCTCCTCGTCGATTCCGGAGGCCAGTATTATGGCGGAACGACCGATACGACAAGAACCTTCATCCTTTCCAGGAATGTCAGCAAAGAAGTCAAGGCTGATTATACCAAGACGCTGAAGTCACAGATCAACCTCTCCACGGCCATCTTTGAAAAGGGATGCTCCGGACATGAGATTGACATCATGGCCAGAGAAATCATGTGGAAGGAAGGCCTTGACTACAAATGCGGAACCGGACATGGTGTCGGATATATGTCCTGTGTCCATGAAGGGCCGATCGGTTTCCGCTATTACCACAGGGAAGGCGTCTTTGATGACGGACAGCTTCAACCCGGACATATCATCACCATCGAACCTGGTGTCTACAAAGCCCATAAGCACGGCATCCGCCTTGAAAACAACCTCCTTGTCGTCCCCGCTTTCGAAACCGAAGATGGCATCTTCTATAAGTTTGAAACCATCACCTATGCCCCCTATGACGAAAGAGGCATCGATATCAGCATGCTAAGCGACGATGAACTGACCTGGCTGAACAACTACAACAGCCTCGTCTATGAAAAGCTCTCCCCACTGATCGAAGGCGATGCAGACCTTCTTGCCTATCTTAAGAAGGTCACCAGACCTTTGGCACGATAAGATGAACCGCATCGTCCTCTTTCAACCGGAAAAGCCTGCCAACGTCGGAAACATCATCCGCACCTGCATGGCTATGGATGCCAGTCTTACCATCATCGGCCCATTGAGCTTCGAACTGAGTGACAAGACCCTCAGACGTGCCGAGATGGACTATGCCATCGGATTTGAAATCGAACGTTTTGATACCATCGACGAATTTCTCCTGGCTCATCCTCATGAAGAAGGCTTCTATGTCACCAGGTATTCCGAAAACGTCTATTCCGACTGTGACATGAAGAATCCTGCCAAATCCTATTTCTTCATGTTCGGAAGAGAATCCACAGGCATCCCCAAGGATGTCTTAAAGGAACACTACGACCATACGATGAGGATTCCCATGGCCATCAATGCAAGAAGCCTCAACCTTTCCAATTCGGTTGCCATCATCCTTTCAGAAGCTCTCAGACAGCAGGATTTTCCGAATCTGTCAACGACAGAGACCATCAAAGGCAGGGATTTTTTGAAAAACTATCCAACTGAAAAGTAGTCTTTTTTCTCTCCTTCATGTATACAAATTTTCCTATTGAATCATAGCCTGAATCCACCTATAATGTTGGTGTCTAGGATATATGCGCATTTCCGACACATTTGTTTCGGAGACCCATATACCGATCCGGTGTTGAAAGCCTATCTCGAATAGGAATCCCAAAGATCCGTTGCGGTTTCCACCTTGACATAAGGGAAAATGAAAACATTCTAGATGCAGACAGCTTCGGCTGTCTGCTTTTCTTTTTTTGTAATCGGTATCCTTTCAAAAGAATGAAAAACAGCAAGATAAAATGATACAATAGAGGGAACTCAAAGGAGAACCCCATGAAATACGATAAGATTGCCTTAGCCAGTCTTCGAGGACTTTCGCTTGACGTCATCACGAAAGCAAATTCCGGACATCCGGGAATGTGTCTCAGTGCCGCTCCTATCCTATACACGTTGTTTACAAGACATCTCATCAGCGATATCGATGATCCGAAATGGATGAACCGTGACCGCTTTGTCATGTCTGCCGGACATGGTTCCGCTCTTCTCTATTCTCTCCTTCACCTTGCCGGCTATAAGATTCCGATGGAACAGCTCAGGCAGTTCCGCCAGCTTGGAAGCCTGACCCCCGGTCACCCGGAGTATGGCCACACGCCTGGCATCGATGCGACCTCCGGCCCTCTTGGCCAAGGTATCTCTCAGGCCGTCGGCATGGCGATGGCCGAAGCCCATCTTTCTGCCATCTATCCAGAGGGAAGCAGACTTGTCAATCACTATACGTATTGCCTGACAGGCGATGGATGCTTGGAAGAAGGCATCTCCCAGGAAGCCATCACCTATGCCGGCCTTCAGAAACTGAACAAGTTGGTCCTCCTATATGACAGAAACGACTGCACCTTGGACGGACCTTTATCCAATTCCAGCAACGAAGACATCCGCCAGAGATTTGAATCCGCCCATTGGAACGTCCTTGAAATCGCTGATGGAAACGACATCGAATCCATCGACAAGGCCATTCTCCTTGCCAAGACGGCAAAGGAGAAACCGACCATCATCATCTGCCATACCGTCATCGGATATGGATCCAGCCTTGCCGGTTCAGCTGAAAGCCATGGAAAAGCCTTATCCCCTGAAGAAGTCGTCAAGACCAAGGAGAGCCTCGGTGTCTCCTTCCCAGCCTTTGAAGTACCGGAAGAAGCCTATCTCGCCTTCAGGGAAACATTCGTCGTCCGTGGAAAGAAAGTCCATGATGCCTATGACGAAGACATCCGCCAATATGCCAATGCCCACCCCAAGGATTTCGAGCTTTTCGAAAGCCTGAAGAACAATGATATTTCCACCTATCTCTTTGATGGTGCACCGCATTATCCTGATGGATTCAAAGATGCGACAAGAAATACCAGCAACGCCTTTTTGAACCTTGTGGCCGATGAAGTCCCGAATCTCTTCGGAGGCTCTGCCGACGTTGCCAGCTCCGTCAAGACGAAGGTGAAGAAATTCAGTGATTTCACTCCGGAAAACAGAGCCGGATGCAACATCAACTTCGGTATCCGCGAATTTGCCATGGCGGGTATCCAGAACGGCATCCTGCTGCATGGTGGACTCAGGACCTATATCGGATCCTTCTTTGTCTTCTCCGACTACATGAAGCCTGCCATCCGCATGGCAGCCATGGAAAAGATTCCGGCTATCTACCTCTTCAGCCATGATTCCATCGCCGTCGGTGAAGACGGACCGACCCATCAGCCCATCGAGCAATTGACGATGCTCCGCACCATTCCCGACCTGACCGTTATCAGGCCAGGCGATGCCATCGAAGTCGCTGCGGCCTACAAGATTGCTTTCTCGAGCATCGACCGGCCGACTGCCATCATCCTTTCAAGGCAGGCTCTTATAAACAACCCTGGTTCATCCTATCAGGGCTCCCTGAAAGGAGGATATATCGTCAGCAAGGAACAGCATGATCCCAGACTTGTCCTGATTGCCACAGGAAGCGAGGTCTCCCTTGCCATCCAGATTCAATCCATGCTTCTCAGTGATGGCATCGATACCAGAGTCGTCTCCCTTCCTTCCTTCGATATCTTCGACAGACAAAGCAAGGAATATCAGGAATCCATCCTGGGAAAAGACTATGACAAGAGAGTCTTCCTTGAAATGGGCAAGAGCGATATTCTCTATAAATATGCAAAGCATGTCTTCGGCATCGACGAATTCGGTGAATCTGCTCCTGCCAAGGACGTCATCAGAGACTATGGCTT
>JBNMLQ010000070.1:0-7181 GCA_050874925.1 Candidatus Enterosoma sp.
ATAGGCGTTGGCATTCTGCGGCGCCGTCTTCTTCGGATCAAGAGGAATGTGATATCCATCCTTCTCGAGAAGGCTGTCGCCGAGTTTGATTTCTCCCTGATACATATAGATGACCTGTCCATATTCAAGGTATTTCATCTTGTCTTTGGCTCCGGCAAGGTCATTTTCAAGGTTCTCAAGCTTCTTGTTTGCTGTCTTGAGAGATTTCTCAATCAGTTTGATGAGCTCTCTGATCTTCTCATATTTGGCAATGGCCTTCTGATCGCTGACGAAGGTGGAGTATAGCTTTCCCTTTTCGACTTTGATGGCATTTGGATCATCAAAGGAAAAAGAAAGGATGTCCTTTTTGATGACATAGATATCCTTGCTCTGTGTCATCTTGACCAAAGTTTCCTTCAAATCATGTCCTTCGTCCAGGACATAATGCTTAAGTCTTTTCAAAGTGGCATTGGGAAGATAGGGTCTTGCTTCTTCCGGATCATCGAGATTCGTCGGAAGGGTCTCTCTTTCCTTTGGATATTGGTAGATGGCATTCCGTGTGATGAAGATGCCTTTTTCCAAATCGGTATGTTCATGATAGACACTGACGATTTTCCCATAGGGATATGCGATGAGATAGACATTGGGCCTGTTTGGGAAAAGCTCGAGAACAAGGTCATATCCTGAATTGATTTCACTTAAGTCTGCCCTGTTGGCATCTAAGGAGATGGTCAGGATTCTTTCTCCGGGATGCTTCTTTACGTCTCTTACGGTAGCCATGTTCAGTTTCTTGAGAGAATTGAAGAACACGGAATTGTTGACGATCTTCTGATATCTGTCAAAGGAATAAGTCACAAAGGGATTCGTCGGATCCAAGGAAAAGATGAAGGTTCCGTGTTTCAGCCCGTTTTCATCTTTCAAAGAATAGGGAAAGGCATAGTCATAGTTTGTCAGAGCCATGATGTTTCCAAGCTGTGTGTTGAGCATTTGCTCCTTCAGTTCGTCTGCGATGATGTTCAAAGATAAATTGTCAAAAGCCATGCTGATATTATAGTGGATGTTTTTCCTTTCTTGTAGTTTTTTCAAGAGAAATGCCCGCCAATAAGGCGGGCAATGGTTTAAAGCTGCTGATTGCTGGAAGAGCTGGCGATGAAGGAATCAAGCACACAATCGAAGAAATTCGTGATTCCCTTCTTCGTCTTTCTGCCAAAGGTCTTTAAAATAGTCTGAAACATAATTCAGTACCTCCTAGTTGCCATTCGTCTTTCTGCTGGAGCTTTGAAGTACTTGCGACATAACTGCACGGATACGTCTGACGTCTCTTCTTGTCGATAGCTGTCTCGAATGGATGTTCTATTTTATCAGCTTTGATTGGCTTTGCAAGCAAATTCCAATGTAAGCGGTTTGAACTTATTTGGACAGCTTCTCGATTTCGGCAATCTTCTTTTTTCCGTAGACGGCTTTGATGAGAGGGACGATCATGATGGCTACGGCAAACAGCCAGGCGAGCGGATCGGCCAAGCATACGGCAAGATAACTGGCCGAACTGGCCTCTGAGTTCGTCGGACCGCCGTTGACAAGGTTTGGCAAGAAAAGGCAGCATAACGTTCTAGCTGTAAGTTCGCCTATGCCGGCAAGGAAGGGGAACAGAGGACGGTTGAGTCCCTGGAGGGAGTTCCGGCAGATGAAGAGGATGAGCAAGATGATATCGCATGGGATGCAGAGATAGAGGTAGAGGTTTCCATATCGGATGGCTTCCGGAGTGATGTTGTCAGGCTTTAGGAAGATATACATATAAGCTCCGTCGATGGTGATGAGAAGGCCTACGGTTGTAAGTACAGCCCAGGCGATGACACCAATCAAGGTTCCATAGGCAAGCCCCTTCTTGATCCTGTCATCCTTCTTTGAACCATAGTTTTGGCCAAGATAGGTAAGCAGGGCCGTTCCGACGGAGGAATAGACGTTCATGATGATGAGATTGACCTTGCAGGCGACGGAATATCCTACCTGGGCCGGAGTTCCTACGACAAGATTGCCATCCGGCGTATAGTCGAAGGCGATGACGCCCATCTGCATGATGATGATGCCAATCTGAAGAATGGCAGACTGAAGACCTAAAGGAAGACCGAGCTTGAGGTGTTCCATGATGAAGGCTTTGGAGACTTTCAGATCACCTCTATGGTAATGGAGATTCTTATATTTGATGAAGGCATAGATAAAGCAAGCCAAGGCAGCGATGGCCTGAGAGAGCACGGTTGCCCAGGCAGAACCTTTGACACCCCACTTCAAAGGGACGATGAAGAGAATGTCCAGCCCGATGTTGCTTACGACACCTAAAACAAGGAAAAGGAAAGGAATGAAGCTATCGCCCAAGGCTCTCAGGTTGGAGAAGATGAAGTTGTAGGCCATCGATGCAAAGATACCAAGGAAGATGATGAAAAGATAGTCGTGTGCGGAATCATAGAGAAGCTGCTGGTTGGGATCACTCTCACTTGGATTGATCTTCATCATGGCAAGAAGTCCGTCAGTCCCAAGGCAGAAGGCAAGAGTCAGGATGATGGTCAAGGCAAGGCACAGCCATGCCTGGAGATAGAAGCTTTTTCTGACGCCGTCTTCGTCATTCTCGCCTGTCTTATGGGAGATGACCACGGAGAAACCGCTTGTTGCACCGACGCAGAACTGCAAGGCGATGTTGCTGATGCAGCCGACGTCGTTGATGCCGGCAATCTCATAAGTGCCAAGGTTCTGGCCGACGATGATGGCATCGGTCATGGTGTAGAGCTGCTGGAAGATCATGCTTAGGAGAATCGGAATCATGAAGGCAATCAGTCCTTTCAGGATGCTGCCTTTGGTCAGATCGATAGGGTCGAACAGGTGTTTGAATCTGTCAAATAATGTTTTCATACAACGCCTCGGAATATTTTTTTCGCAAATATCATATAGAAAGCCTGATAAAAGAAAAGCAAAAAGCGGTTTCCGATTATCAGCTTTGCAAAAGGTATCAAAAGTCTATCGAAAAAGTCAAAAAAACTGTACAATGTAGATAAAAAAGGAGACATTTGAATGAAGAAACTGCTTATCGCTGTTTTAATCCCTGTCACCATCATCGTCGGTGGGGCGGCTACCCTCTATTTCCTGGTCTCTGATTTTGGTAACCCCACATATCAGAAGACGTCTTTGAGCCTAGAAGATATCACGAAGCAAAATCTTGCCGATTCTTTTTTGGACACGAAGGATACGGGTAAGATAACCTATGAGATGGGGCAGGATGATTTCAACCAGATTCTAGCCCTTTCCATGGAATCCATGGATGACAAGACGAAGAATTATCTTCGTGCCGTGGAAGTCAGGATTGACAAAGATAGCTATCATATCCTTGTCTATGCCAAGGCCGGCATCATCTCCTCTACCATCGATGTCAGCTGTGGTTTCTCCAGTGATGAGGAAAATTATTATCTGATCATCCAAAATGTGAAAGTCGGGCATCTTTCCGGGCTGACTTCCATCGCCATGGACGCTCTTAGGAAAGCCAATCTCGATGATCTTTTCTCATCCATGGGAGTCCATATGAAGGAAGACCTGGGCAATAAACGGTTTGTCTATTCAAAGAAGGATGCGGGCAAAGATCTTTCGAGTCTTCTTTCTTCCCAAAGCGGAGATGACCTTGTTTCCTCCCTGCTAGGCAATCTTTTTGATGCTGACCTTCTTTCGTTGGACTTCACAGACAAACTGACGGCAGAATTGAATCTGGAACCTCTTCATTTCAATCCTTCCTTCTGCAGCACCAAGAACATGCTTAAAGAGGAGGATATGGCTTTGGAAGAAAAGAAGGACAAGGTGAAGAGACTTCTTGAAGGAAATGTCATCGATATGAAAGATGATCATCCCCAGACTGCTTTTTCCTATCTTGTCAAAGGATATGATAATCTTACAAAGGAAGAAAAATTGTATATCGATACCATCAGCTTTGCCTCAGTCGGCATTTCTGACCTGGCAAAAAAGTCTTATCGAGGATATCAGCCATCCAAGGCAGATATCCAGAAGACGGTCCTTGATGCAGCCTTGGATGGCAACCTTGTCAGGAATGAAGGAATCCTAGTCAGGGAAGATGTCTTGAATGACTATCTCCAAAGCCAGGGACTCCTCGGGTATGGATATCTGACATCAAATCATGTCGAAGGTGAGTATATCCTGAACTACATCACTCTGGATAACTGCTATTTCAACCTGCTGGATAGGGACGGCAAGGAGGAGATGGACATGGTCTTAGGAATCAGCATCGACGGTTATGAGACCAGCCTCGTCTTCGAGAACAAGAAGAGTGAATCCCTTTCTTATGGAATGAAGCTGAAAAATGAAAATGTCTATTTTGGAAACAAACCTGTGAATGATGAATTGAAGGAACAGCTGTATGCCTTGATCCAAAACAATCTTCCGGACAATGATTTCATGACTTTCGATGGTAAAGGGACGTTTATCATCAATTTCGAAGGATGCCTGAAGACCTATCTTGATACGCTCTCTCTCATCGGAAAGAAACTGACTCTTTCTTCTTCCATCGAAGGCTCTTCTCTTGATGACGATGCTGCCGGTATAAGACTTCAAGGGAGTGTCTGAGTAAGAGGCTTGTTTTCCAGGTTGCCTTCCAATGTTGAAAGGGCTACAATAGAGATGCAAAACTTGTATACAAGTTTGAATCTAAGGAGGAAACCTGTTATGTCAAATGTCATTGTCGGTCAGTCCGGTGGTCCTACATCCGTCATCAATTCTTCTCTTGCAGGAGTCTATGAGTCTGCCAAGGAGCGTGGAGCCGGAATCGTCTATGGTATGGTCAACGGCATCCAGGGACTTCTGTCGAAGAAGGTCGTCAATCTGTCGGATTATTTCAGGAACGCCTTGGATATCGAAGCACTCAAGCGTACGCCGAGTTCCTTTTTGGGGTCTTGCCGATACAAGCTCCCTGACCCGGACGAAGAAGAAAGCAAGAAACTCTTTGCATTCTTGTTTGCCTATCTCGATGAACTGGATATCAAGTATTTCTTCTATATCGGCGGAAATGATTCGATGGATACCATCGAAAAACTTTCCCGATATGGAAAAGAAATTCATTCCGATATCCGCTTCATCGGTGTTCCAAAGACCATCGACAATGATCTTGTCGAGACGGATCATACGCCTGGATATGGATCGGCTGCCAAATATATCGCTGTGACCATGAAGGAGATCATCCGTGATGCGACGGTGTATGGAGTCGACTATGTCACCATCGTCGAAGTCATGGGAAGAAATGCCGGATGGCTTACGGCTGCAGCAAGCCTTGCCAAGGGAGACGATTGCGAAGGAGTCGACATGGTATGTCTTCCGGAGATTCCCTTTACCTGCGAAGGCTTCTTACAAAAGGTGAAGATGCTCAAGGAAAAGAAGAAGAGCATCGTCATCGCTGTCTCGGAGGGTGTAAAGCTTCCTGATGGAAGGTATGTCTGTGAACTGAATGACGACGGACATGAGGAGGATGCCTTCGGGCATAAACAGCTGACAGGAACAGCGAGATATCTTAGCAATCTCGTCAGAAGGAACAACGATACCAAGACGAGGTCTGTCGAGCTTTCCATCCTTCAAAGATGTGCAGGTCATCTAACCAGCCGTACGGACATCACAGAGGCCTATCAGGTCGGTGGCGCAGCCGTCAAGGCTGCTTTTGAAGGTGAAAGCGGCAAGTTCGTTGCCATTTGCCGTATTTCGGATGCACCATATCAAACGACGACCAAGCTTGTCGATATCGCAAAAGTTGCAAATCTTGAAAAGAAAGTTCCTTTGGACTGGATTACAGAGGATCATATGCAGATGAAAAAGGAATTCATCGAATATGCTTCACCATTGATTCAGGCTGAACTCACTCCCCTTTTTGTTGCCGGTACACCGTGGCATATCAAGTTATAGGCTAGATAATTGCTTTCCTTTCATTTCGTAATAAACTGATAAAGCCTTAGAAACGTATAAGATTTCTCACATCAATCAAAGCAGTATCTTTTTCATTTGACAAATAGTCAATTCGAAAACTATCCTTTTGAAAGGAAACACTTCAAAAAGTCTAAATTATTACCATGAAGTCACTTAAAAAAACAGAACAAAAACATCATTTTCCTCTACAAAGCAAAATCCATGGAATAGTAAAAAGCCGATGGCTAAAAGACTTTTGATTTTTCTATAAGTCCTTTGCTGTAAAAAATATATGAAATGAAAAAGCCAGTGAATTCCAGAACTTTTGGAAACACTGGCTTTTTTCTGTTATTTTTTGTTTTTAGCCTCTTGTGGTACGAAAAACTATCGGATTCCTACCCTCTTGAAGATGGTATCGACATTCTTCATGTAGTAATCCAGTGTGAAGCAGGAATCGATTTCTTCTTCGGAAAGGAGTGAAGAAACCTTCTTGTCTTCTTTGAGGAGAACTTTGTAGTCTTTGTTCTCATCAAGGGCCTTCATGGCGATGGGTTGGACCATGTCATAGGCTTCTTCCCTGACAAGGCCTTTTTCCATGAGGGCATAGAGGACTCTCTGGGCGAAGATGACACCCTTGGTAAGGTAGATGTCTTCCAACATCTTCTCGGGATAGACGACGAGATGCTCCAAGATGCCTTTGAAGCGGACAAGCATGTAGTCGAGAAGCTCCGTCGCATCCGGGAAGATGATACGTTCCGTGGAAGAATGGGAGATATCTCTTTCGTGCCATAAGGGGATGTTCTCATAGCTTGTGAGCATATATCCTCGCATGACTCTTGCACATCCGCAGATGTTCTCGCTGGAAATCGGATTTCTTTTGTGAGGCATGGCCGAAGAACCTTTCTGACCCTTGGTGAAAGCTTCTTCTACTTCCTTGACTTCCTGTCTTGAAAGATGGCGTACTTCCAAGGCCATCTTCTCAAGCTCGCTGGCTATCAAGGCAAGGACGGAGAGGTAATAGGCATGCCTGTCTCTTTGGATGACCTGGGTGGAAATGCGGGCATAGTCAAGGCCTAAGTCACTGCAGACGGATTCCTCGATGCAGGGAGGAATGTTGGCGAAGTTACCGACTGCTCCGGAAAGCTTGCCGACTTCGACATTCTTTCTGGCAAGAGCGAATTCTTCCTTGATTCTCTTCAGGTCGGAGTACCATAAAGCCCATTTCAGGCCGAAGGATGTGATATCGGCATGCATGCCGTGTG
>JBNMLQ010000071.1:0-7165 GCA_050874925.1 Candidatus Enterosoma sp.
CTTCCACGCTGGCAGCGATCTGAAGGACGCTGTCGGCAGAGGTATAGAGGATCATCTTGTGTTCCTTGATGGCTTCTTCGCCAAGCTGGTCAAGGATGACCGTGCCGGAGCTTGAATAGTTTCCTAAGAAGCAGACACCGCTTTTCTTTTCAAGCTCATCGACAAGCTCCTTTGGAAATCCGTGTTCCGTGAAGGTGACAAGGGGATTCTTCGTCTCGATTCCCATCATCTCCCAGTGTCCGGTCAGGGTATCCTTTCCCATGGACTGTTCCCTCATGGTGAGCACATAGCTATGAGGATGCCTGACTTCCTCTGTTCCCCATACGGGGCAAAGATCATGGATGCCTAGACTGTTGATGACAGGCACATGGAGTCCGTCCATCTTCTCCGAGATGTGAAGCCAGGTGTTGCTTCCGACATCGTTATGGCCTCCGTTATAGAACTTGTCGGCATCCGGTTCGCTTCCGATTCCGACAGAGTCCATGACGATGGCAAAGATACGTTTGAATTTCATTGCTGAATCCTCCTTCTGATACTTCCATTATACCCCGTTTGGATCCTACTTTGTCTATTTTCGCCTCATGGAGAGACGATATTCCTCTTCTTCCTTCTTCTTGGAGAGATGGGTATAGATCTGCGTCGTCTCGATATTCTGGTGTCCGAGCAGGTTCTGTACGTCCTTTAAGCCTGCCCCGTTTTCCATCATCAATGTGGCAAAGCTGTGGCGAAGGCTGTGCGGAGATATCTTCTTGTCTATCCCGGCTTCCTTGACATACTTCTTCAGCTTCAGGAAGAAATACTGCCTGGATACCTGAGTCCCATCCAGATGAAGGAAGACATCATCCTTTGAGATTCCATGTTCCTTCAATATCTGGATATATCTTTCGATGGCAAGAAGAGGTTCTCTTCCTATCGGGATGATCCTCTGGACATTCCTTTTTCCGGTCACCTTGAGATACCCGTTCCTGAAATTGATCTGGTCCTTTTTGAGATGGACAAGTTCGCTGACCCTGAGTCCAGTCGAAAAGCAGACGAAGGTCAATGCATAATCCAGATATCCTTTATCGGAAGATAGGTCGATCACTTGAAGTATCCTCTTGATTTCATCAAAGCTGAGGATGTCAGGAAGATGTTCTTCCTTCTTGAGCGTCGAAAGGTCCGAAAGGACGAGGTCGATGACATCTTCTTCCTTGAGATAGCGATAGAATCCCTTGACAGCCATCGATTTGCGGATGACGGTGCTATCCTTCCTCTTGAGTTCATGAAGGTGGAAGAGAAAGTCATTGAAATCATCCAGGCTCAGATCCTTTGCTTCCTTGTCCTCCAGGAAGGTAGCAAATTCATAAAGGTCTCTCTTATAGCATTCCAGGGTCTTGAGACCGTCCTGCTTCTCGCTGACAAGATAGGTCAGATATTCTTCAATTTCCTTTTTCATGCATCAGGTCCTCAAACGTCATCAGATTCGCTTTTCCGTCCATGGCCTTGTTAAGCTTCTCAACCAGCTTACGGCTGTCTTCCTTCTTCTCTTCTATGACAACGCGGTCGACAAAGACACCTAAGAGTCTTACCGGCTGACCCTGATAGGCCGAATCAAGGATCGAGACGGAAGCTGCATAGAGCTTGTCGATCTCATCCGTGGGAGATGAAAGGCTCACCCTTTTGCTTCTCGTATTGAAATCCGGTGTCCTAATCTTGATTCCGACACAGGTTGCCTTCTTGTGGTATCTGTGAAGTTCGTCACAGACATCCTTCAGACAGGAAAGAATCATCTCCGAGAGCTCGTCAAAGGAGGTCACATCGTCAGAGAAGGTCCTTTCGGCAGAGATGCTCTTGGGATCGAAGGAGCTTGCATCGACAAAGTCACTCCCATAGCCTCTCGCCTCGCTCTGGAAATAGTCAAAGAGGTTTCCCAACAGTGCCTTGACCTTCTTTGAACTGGTCAAAGCCAGGTCACCGATCGTATGGATTCCAAGCTCATAGAGCTTTGGAGCCGTCTTCTTTCCGATTCCGAAGAAGCTATCGATCTTCAAAGGCCAGAGAAGAGAAGGGACGTTCTCTCTTGTCAGCTTCGTCAGTCCCAAAGGCTTCTTCATATCGGAAGCCATCTTGGCCAAGAACTTGTTATCCGAGACACCGATGGAGCATTTCAGCTGCGTCTTTGCATAGAGCTTCATCTGCAAGTCAAAAAGATAGTCATAGCAGTCATCCAGGCTGACCTTGTCAGTCATATCGATATAGCATTCATCGATGCTTGCCTTCTCCAAGATTGGATATTCCTTCTTCAGGAAGCCAAAGAAGCGGTTGCTATACTGGACATAGAGGGAATAATGGGGTGGGACAAGGATGAGAGAAGGGCAGTTGTGCTTTGCCATGGATACGGGCATGCCGGAATGGACGTTACATTTCCTGGCCTCATAGCTTGAGGTGGAGATGACACCCCTCTTGGAATCGTTTCCGATGGCGACAGGCTTTCCGACAAGGCTTGGATCCGATAGCATCTCGACCTGGGCAAAGAAACAGTTCAGGTCGATATGGACGATGGTCTTCATCCCTGGTATTCGCTAAGAAGCCTATCAGCCTGCATCAAGGCTTCCTTGGTGACCTTGTCTCCGGAGAGCATGACGGCGATACGCTCTATCGTCTTATCCCTGTCCAAGCTTTCTGCCGAGGTAAAGGTATGTCCCTCCAGGGTCTTCTTCCTGATCTCGATATGTCCCTTGCAGGAAGCGATGACCTGGGGAAGGTGGGAGATGACGATGAGAGAGGAAGCATCCAGCTTCTGCATCTTTTTAGCCATCAGGTTTCCGGCCTTTCCGCTGACTCCGGTATCGATCTCATCCAAGACAAGGACCTCATAGGGGTCTAAGGCATTCAGGACGATCTTCAGGGCCAGCATGAGCCTGCTTGCCTCACCGCCGGAGGCAGCCTTCTTCAAAGGAGACTTCTCGATTCCTTCATTGAAGGAGACATCAAACTCAATCCTGTCGATTCCTTCCTTGTAGAGAGGAACCTCTTCAAAGGAGATGCTGAAACCATTCTTCCTCAGGCCAAGGCTAGACATCTCCTCATTGATTTCCCTGCTTAGAAGAAGAGCATTCTTCTTTCTTATCGAAGACATTTCGATAGCAAGCTTCCTTAGTTCCTCTTCCTTCTTCTTCAGCTTTTCTTCATAGTCCTGCTTTTCGCCATCGAAATTCAATATCTGGTCTCTTTCCTTCTTGAATTCCTCGTATTTGGAAAGAATGGAGGATGTGCTCCTACCATATTTCCTCATCAAGGACTTCAGGGAGAAGAGCCTTGCATTGATTTCATCGATCCTGTGGCTGTCAATCCTGAGGCTTACATAATCATCCTGAAGCTCAACAAGGCTGTTTTTAAGCTCTATAAGCTTCTCCAACGCCTTTTTTGAGGATTCATCCAGGGCGGTAGAAGAAAAGCCTCTCAAAGCCGTAGAAAGCCTTCCTAGCATATCGTCGAAAGACATCTCTCCCTGACTGACGCGGAGATATTCCTCAAAGGCATCCTTGGTCTTTTCCTTGGCATGGAGTTCTTCAAACTCCGCATTGAGGTCTTCGATCTCATTCTCCTTGAGATGGTATTTCTCAATCTCGGCAATCTGGAAGTTGAGATAATCCATATCCTTCATGCCGTTGTCATTGAGGAAGGATTCATATTCCTTCTTCATCCTGAGAAGTTCCTGATAGGCCTTATCATATTCCTTCTTAGGTTTTGCAAGCTCGCCTTTGGCATAGTAGTCAAGATAGGCAAGTTGTCTATCTTCCAGAAGCAAGTCAGACTTGGCATTCTGGGAATGGATGTCGATAAGATGGGACGTGACCCTTTTGAACTCATTGAGGGAGACAACCTCGTCATTGAGATAGCAGCGCGTGCTCTTGTCTGGATTGAGAATCCTTTTGACGATCAGGGTGTCATCTTCTAAGACATAATCCCTGACTTCCGGATGCTTCTCCTTGAATCCATCATCAAGAGTAAAAAGAGCGCTGACCACGGCCTTCTTCTCCTTGTCCCTGAGAAGAGAGAAATCACATCTTTCTCCGACAAGGAGTCCTAGGGAATTGACGATCAGGGATTTTCCGGCACCCGTCTCTCCAAGAAGGCAGGTGTTCCTCTCTTCAAAGTGAAGCGTCGTATCCTGTATGACGGCAAGATTGGCAATATGAAGTTCTTCGATCATTCTTTTTCCTCCGTGATGCTCGTTATGACGCTAGCTACATCCATATGGGTCTTCTTAAGTAAGTCATCGTTGCTTCCAAAGGTGATGAAGTCCCTGGGGAAGCTAAAGGGATGGAATCTTCCTTGGAAGCCACGTCTTAGAAGATACTCGGCGATATGGCTTGTCGTCCCATCCAAAGTCGAATAGGCATCATATAGATAGACATCCTCATAGTTTTCAAAGCCGATTCCATCCAGGATGGCATCCTCCATGAGAAGGTCGATGAGGATTCCCTTGTCGAAGCTGTCATCCAGCTTGCTGATAAGCTCGTATCCAAGACAGGATACACCAAGGCATAGCTTCTTATTCTGTTTCCTTTCAAAAAAACAGATTCCGTTTTCGATTTCACAGGGTGGGACGTTGAAGACCGGATTTCCTTTCGGGAAGCGAATCAGGAAAGGTCCTTCCTTCTGCTTTTGATATTCATGGAAGCAGTACTGGATGGAATTCACGTCAAAAGGCATCAGGACCCTTCGATAGGGAATCCCTTTTACCATCGCCACATCATAGATGCCGTGGTGGCTGGAACCGTCTTCTCCGACCAGTCCGCACCGTTCGACAAGAAGAAGAAGCGGTACATGGTTCCTGGAGACGTTCTCCAAGAGTTCGTCATAGCATCTCTGAAGGAAGGTGGAATAGATGTCAAGGATGGGAATCTTCCCTTTCAAGGCCAGACCACTGGCCAATACGAGAGCATGTTCCTCGCTGATTCCGGTATCGATGGAGCGGTCTGGAAAATCGGCAAAGATCCTTTCCAGCCCCGATCCCTTTTCCATGGCCGGGGTGATGACATAGATTCTCTTGTCTTTCTTCATCGGCCCATAGAGAAGAGATTCCTTGATGGAGGTAAACTGCTGGTTAGGCGTGGAATCGGGTTCATCGAAGGCCTTCTTGACGCCATGGAAGTTGCCGCTTTCGTCCTTGCTTGCCAAAGGATAGCCAAAGCCCTTCTTCGTCTGGACATGGAGAAGGACAGGCTGTTTTCTGGATAAGAGCCTTGCCTTTTCAAAGGCGAGGTCAAGGCTATCGAAGTCATGTCCGTCATAAGGACCGATATATTTCAGCCCCAAGGACTCATAGACGGTCGGAGAGATGACCATCCCCTTGAGATGGTCCTTCAAGGCTCGCATCTGAAGGAACATCTTCCATGTCAGCTTATGCTTTTCCATCTTCCTTCCAAGCCTGGAGGAGGTCCTGAAATAGAAGCGGGAATTCCTGAGATGGGCAAACTTCGAGGAAATCGGGCCTTTGTTCTTGCTGATGGCCATGCCATTGTCATTCAGGACGATGATGAGGTTTCTGATATCCTTATGACAGGAAAGATAATCGATGGCCTCATAGGAGATCCCGTTTTCAATCGAGGCATCCCCGACAAAAGCGATGGTGAAGCTATCGTCCTTCCTATCGGCATTCTTGGCTATCGCCATGCCGATGGCCGAGGAAATGCAATCTCCGCTGTGCCCGTTGGAATACCTGTCAAAGTCGGATTCCTCCCTCAGATTGAAGGGAGCGATACCATCGGTCTTTCTTATCGAGGTGATGTCTCTTCCGGTAAGGATCTTATAGGTGTAGGACTGGTGGCCGACATCAAAGAGGATGTCGTTTCTATCCGGAGAGAAGTTTCTCAGCAAGGATATCGTCAGTTCGACGACACCGAGGTTGCTGGATAGATGTCCGCCATTGGAAAGACAGACAGACAATATGTCTGCCCTGATGTCACTGGCAAGGACCCTGAGCTGGTCCTTGGTGAAGTTCTTCAGATAGAATGTCTTTCCCTTGGTTTCCATGTCACTTCCTGTCTACGCTGTCGCTGACTTCCTTCTCAAGCTTCTCAAGACGTCCCTTCATCTCACCATAAAGCTGTTTTCCCTGCTGATAGAGCTTGCTGGCTTCATCAAGAGGCAGGTTGTCGTCACTGAGTTTTTCCAAGACGGAAGCCGCTTCCTTTTCAAGCTCGTCATAGCTCATATCTTCCATTTTCTTTTCACTGCTTTTCTTCGTTGGCATATTCATTCTCCTTTGATGAGGGCTTCTTTTCTTCCATCCGGATAGGTGATGAGAACCTTGTCATCCGGGCAAAGTTCCCTGCTGGATGTCACTTTCCTTCCATCCTTATAGACAAGGGCATAGCCTTTCCTGGATATCTTCTCTGGGTCATATCCGTCAAGAGAGGAAGAAAGATAGGTCAGATACACTTCCTTCTTATGAAGAATGTTCATGAAGGAAGCATCATAATCTTTCAAGACAAGATTCAGTCTGTTCTGAGAAGAGGTGACATGCTTCTTGAAAAGAGAATCCAGGTTCTTTCCATAGTCCTCTGTCTCCGTCTTCTTCTTTTTCAGCCTTGCATCCATCGACAAGGATTCCAGCCTTTCAAGATAGATATCCAGGGTGTAGTTCTCGTTTTCCAGAATGTGTCTCATCCTCTCCGTAAGCTTGCTATAGAAGGTCTCCCTTCTTTCGATGGTCTCACTTAGGGATGGATTGATGAGGCTTGCTCCTTCCGTGGGTGTGATGGCCTTCAGGTCGCTGACACGGTCAGCGATGGCCGTATCGATGGTATGACCGATACAGGTGATGACCGGAATCTTTGATTCGGCGATGGTCAAGGCAAGGAGCTCGTCGTCAAAGCAGGATAAGTCCGTCTTCGATCCTCCTCCTCTTCCAAGAAGGATGCAGTCAAAGTCACCTTTCTGAGCCTTCAATAAAGCAGACACGATGCTTTTAGCAGCTCCGTCTCCCTGGACCGTACAGGGAAATAAGACGGTATCCAAAGGAAACCTGTCATGCAGGGTCTTTAAAATATCCTGATAGGCAGCAGAGTCCTCTGCCGTCAATATGGCGATTTTCTTACAATAGCTAGGCAGTTTTCTTTTCCTCTTTTCATCCAGGTAGCCTAGCTTATCGAGCTTTTCAAGAATCTTCTTTTTC
>JBNMLQ010000072.1:0-6927 GCA_050874925.1 Candidatus Enterosoma sp.
ATGAAGAAGACGCCGGTGAAGGGGAAGATTCCCCACCAGTCGATCCAACCGCCGTATTTTCCAAGTGCCTCCAGGAAGAAGGTCCAAGGGTCTGCCTTATATCGTTCGATGGGAAGCAAGGATGCATCCACGAAGGTCGTTCCCCAGGGAGTGAACTCCTTGAAGGTGAACGGGTTGAAGCCAGCACTGGTGCAGATGGAGACAAGGAAGATGCAGCCTGCCACAAGGAGACAGAGCCATATCGGTGTGTTGTGGTGGAAGAAGAAATCGATGATGGCATACAGAGTGACGCTGAAGGCTATCAGGTGGATGACGCCCCAGTCGATATAACAGTCATCCTTGGCGATGTAGGTTACCGCAAGCGTTCCAAGAGATATCGCTATGGCTGTAGCCCAGAGAAGCAAAGCTCTCCTTTTGTTGCTCCTTGTAAAGATGCTCGACATTCCTGAGACGAAGATGAAGAGACCGCCGATAGCCGGGATGATGAAGGTGTGGATGAGGTTGTTTGACAGGATGTCGTGGTTCAGGAAGATGTCGAAGTCCCTGAGATTCGGATATTTCAAGAACATCTCCGAAGTATTTGAGAATATGGACAGGACCTCTGTGAAGGACCAACAGAAATGATAGAGCACCACGAGAAAAATCGGGATACCACGCAACAGGTCGATTTCTGAAATCCTCTGCTTTTTATCCAAGGACTTTGTCAATATTCTTTTTCTGTTCACGGATTACATTATACACTTGTGAATCCTATATATAAAAGAAAAAAGAAAAGGAGAAAGAGATGGGCGAAGATATGTACACGGGTTATATACAAAAAGTTGTTTCTTTTCGATTGGAATCGTAGCTTTGCGCCGATTCGCAGTTGTTTTTTGTTGTATTGACCTCTTCGATTCATTATAATTTTACTAGTTCATAAAGGTGGGCAAAGACTTGAATAGATTATTTGACAAAGTTCCTGAAGACCTCTTTTCACCGCTGTCGAGAAAGTACAAGGCCATCTATGCCTTTTCGCTTGTTTCTTTATATCACATGCTGAAATCCGTCAAGACGGACATCCGCAAGGCTGACTATATCCAATTCCTAAGAAGCCAGGGTGAGGAGATCCTGGAACTGTTCAATGTCGAGACCGACAGGCTCGACGACAAAGACGATGACGAGAAGATCGACGTAGAGACACTGCTCAATCCGGAAGACGGATCGAGCCTTCTTTTCCTGAAGGTGAACTACATCGTCAGGAAACTGGCCAAATGTGGCTGGTATATCATTTCCAGGGATCCGAAGACCAAGGTGGAGTACATCTACATCCCGGCCTATGCCATCCAGTTCCTGAAACTTCTTGATGACCTTACCAGCGATGCCGGAAGCTATCTTCCGCTCGTCCATCAGACATATGCCGAACTGAAGATGGAAGATGAGAAGGAAGACGATTACATGTATCGTGCCCTTCTCAATGCCAAGAGCAACGCCGATGAGCTTGAGATGAACGTCACCTTGCTCAGGCAGCAGATCTGCGTCTTTGGAAACAGGCTGACAAACGTCCTTGATCCCAATGTCGCTTTGAAGCAGCATTTTGACGAATACCGTGTCGACGTCTCGGAAAAATATTATCATCCGATGAAGACGTTCGACTCCCTGGGCCTATATGCCCAGCCGACGATTTCCATTCTCAGGAAATGGCTCTCAAGCGAGAGAATCATCACCCTCATTTCCAAAGAGGCCAGGAATGAGGTGGCAAACAGGGGCAAGAGTGCCAGTGAGGTGACAGCCTATGTCATCAAGCTCATCTCCGGCATCATCGATGTCTTCTCCCGCCTTGCTTCGAACTTCAATGAAATCGACAGGGCGAATGCCAACTATACCGAGGCCGTCCAGAAGAAGGTCAACTACCTCTCCAGCACCGACAAGACCATCAAGGGTAAGATCGACCGCATCATCCTGGCCCTGGCTGAGGAAATCAAGATGAATCCTGCCCTTCGGTATGAGGAACTTCCTGTCCTGAAGAAGGCCGAGAACTGCCTTTCCTTTTTCAGACAGGGCTGCCTGGATTCCGCGTCCATGACGCTTCCCTTCAAGAGGAAGACGGAAACTCTGGAAGAGGCACCCTTGCCTTTGGCAGATGATTTCTTCCCGGATGAGGCGGCAAGCTTCATGACGGATATCCTCGATGACGAACTCAATCGCTTCTCCGACCGTTCCATCGCTGAATTCATGGACCGAAGCATGGGGGACAAGAAGGAGATGGAGACGACCGATATTCCGATCGGCAACATGGATGACATGGTGCTTATGATCCTAGGTACGCTCAAGGCCATGCTCGGGTTGATTCCCTATCATGCCGAGAAGATTGCCGACAGGGTCGAATATGCCGGATACTATATGCCACTGTACAGATTCACGAAAGATAAGAAAAGGGGAGCTAGATAATCATGTTTCAGGAAGATTATGAAAAAATGAGCCGCAATGACCGTGCTCTCTTTGCCGAGACGGTCAACGACCTTCTCTACCAGTGCTTCCTGGTCAGAAGAAGCTATGACAGAAAGAGCAAGATGTTCCGTATGGATCCGGGATATCATTTCATCGAACGCTATTATTCTACCTTCGAGGACTATCTTTCCTATATGGATATGACGCTGTCGAAGAACGATGATGACGGTGTCATCTTCGTCACCTCCGGAGCCGACAGGAACCATTTCCGTATGGATCCGACGACGACTCTGATCGTCTTTGCCCTTCGTTCCTTCTATGAAGGACAGATTGAAAAGGCACCGGAAGGAACCGAAGTGCTGATGACTTCCGGCCAGATGATGTCCCTTGTCCAGGAACTCGGTCTCTCCACCATCAGCAAGAGGATCAGTTTTTCTACGATCGCCAGCATCTTGCGCACATTGGACGGATTCAACGTCGTCAGCAGGGCGACCAACAATTACGGGGATCCGACCTATACCTTCTTTGTCATGCCGACCATCCGCTATGTCCTCTCTGCCGAGAAGATCAATTCCTTATACTCCTTCCTGACACAGCCGGAAGAAGAAAAGGAAGACGACCTCTTTTCCATCGAAACCAAACCGGAGATGGGCAAGGACATTCCGGTGAAGATGAACCAAGGAGAATAAATAGATGAAGAACATCAAGCGTCTCCGTCTGATCAATTGGCATTATTTTTCCAATACCACGACGGATATCAAGAACATCACCTTCCTCACCGGTCCAAACGGTACCGGCAAGTCCACCATCATCGATGCTTTGCAGATCTTGATCCTGGGAACGACAAGACCGGACAATTTCAACAAGGCTGCCAATGAAAAAGGAAGAAGCGGAAGAAACCTCATGTCCTACTTGAGAGGACAGACCGGTGTCAGGGATGACGGAAGCGTCATCAACCTGAGGTCAGGTATCTTCACCTCCTATATCGCCATCGAAATCTATGACGATGTCGAAGACAGGACCTTCACCATGGGTGTCTGCTTCGATGTGAAGAATGCCGATTCTCCCGACAAGCATTATTTCTGGCTTGACAGCGGCTTCCCGGAGAACGGCTTCTCCAACTCCGATACCGAGAAGGACAGGAACAAGGTCCGTCCGATGATGTTTGCCGAACTTTCCGAGTATGTCAGGGTCAATTACAAGGTCAACCATTTCCGCTTCTTCAATACGGATGCGGATTACCAGGAATTTGCCAAGGAAGCCTTTGGAAACCTTCCGGATAAGTATTTTGCCTTGTTCAAGAAGGCTGTTTCCTTCGCACCGATTTCCAACATCTCTTCCTTCATCACGGAATACATCTGTGATGCCGACTTGAATGTCGACATCACCCCGATGCAGAAGAACATCGAGCAGTATAAGATCCTCGAGGCCCAGGCAAAGACGCTCCGCCTCAAGGTGGATAGCCTTCAGCAGATCCATGACACCTTTGTCGAGCTGCGCTCCTTTGACAGGAGAATCGACATGCTCAACTATGTCAATGCCCGCGTTTCCTATGAAGAGTCCAAAAAGAAGATTGACGTCTTAAGCGAAAAGCTCAAGAAGGGCAATGACCGCCTCACCTATATCGGAGATGAGATCGCAAGGATTGAATCTCAGCTGGATGACCTCAATTCCGACCTCAATTCCTACAATGCCAAGAGACTTCAAAGCGACAACTATTCTCTGACGGAAAAGCTGTCCATGAAGAAGGATGCCATCTTACGCCAAATTTCGGCTATCGAGATGCAAATGGCCAATGTCATCTCCTCTATCAAAAAATACTGCCAGACCTATGACCGCATCTGCCAGGAATATACAAGATACTACCAGGACTTCGATGCCGAAAGGCTTGGCGAAGGCATCAAGGAACCTTTCGATGCCCTCTTTGAACTTTGCCAGGACATCTCCAGCCAGTCCCAGGCTATCCTTCAGGGAATCGATGACAACAATCTTGACTTTGACAGCCTTCGCTCCTTCCGCAATGACATGAATGCCATGAAGAGCCAGGCCATCAGCCTCAAGTCTCTTCTCAACAACGAGTTCTATGCCGTAAGCGGCCAGCTTCAGTCTCTCCAGTCCGACCTTTCCGCCGTCAATCAGGGAAAGAAGCCTTTCGACAAGCTCGGTCCTGTCTATATGAACATCAAGAAGGCCCTCACTACGGCCCTTCAGGCCAGGCACAGCGATGCCTATGTCCATGTCTTCTGCGACCTTGTCGACTGCAACGATCCGGAATGGACGATGGCCTTGGAGGCTGTCCTCTACAACCAAAAGTTCAACTTCTTCGTCAATCCGCGATATTACGAAGAAGCAAACCGCATCCTCAAGCAGCTCTGCAGCGACAATCACTTCTATTCCGTCTCCCTTGTCGATACCAAGAGACTTCTTGAGAGCGACATCGTCGCCGATGAAGGCTCCATCGCCGAACTCATCGACACCAAGGACGAGGGTGCAAGAGCCTATGCCGACTATCTTCTCGGTAGAATCAGGAAGTGTTCTACTTTCGAGGAAGCCAGGCAGTCCGGATCTGGCCTTCTTTCCGACTGCACCGGATACAGGGCTTTTGCCACATGGTATCTCAACAAGGACAGGGCCAGGGTCTTCTTCCTTGGAACCCAGGTCTCCAACGACACCAAGGCTATTTCCAGTGCCGATTATCAGAAGACCAACCAGAAGTATTCTCTTCTCGGAGATACTTTGAACCACGTCCAGACGCTCCTTTCTCTGGAAGTCATGTCCGAAAACGAATGTGCCTCCTATGAGAGCGATGTCAAGAGAAGCCACAACATCCCTGCCTTGCAGGAACAGATCGCAGAAGTCGATGAGGAGATGAAGAGTGTCGTCAAAGGCGACATGAGCCTTGTCGATCAGAAGATTGCCCAACTCAAGGATGATATCCGTCAGCTCAGCAACAGGAGAAACGACCTTCTCACCGAAAGAGGTCAGATCCTGGCCGAGACCAACCGCATCAATTCAGAGGAGCTTCCTTCTGCCAAGGCCGTGATGAACAACGACAAGAAGACATTGGAGAGCTTCCATGAGGATGTCGTCAACCAGGAGTATGAGCCTTTCTTCAACAAACTTCTTGATGAACAGGGACTCACTCTTCCTCAGATCCGTCAGGAAGCCTACAGGGAATCCATCCAGGCCCAGAACAAGACGGCCCGTGACCGCAGCGCCTTGCTCAAGCTCAGAAGCGAATATTGTTCGAACTATCATATGAACTATGATGTCCAGAACGACAAGTCCAATGATGAATTCGACCGTGAACTTGAAAATATCTCCAAGGTCACCCTTCCGGATTACGAGGACAAGATTTCCAAGGCCCACGAGGAATCCATCCGTGAGTTCAAGGATGACTTCATCTATAAGCTGAGGACGGCCATTGAGACTGTCTATACCCAGATCGATGAACTCAACAAGGCACTCCTGGACAGCCATTTCGGAAGGGATACCTATCAGTTCAAGGTCTCTCCCAACAAGGATTACAAGGAATACTATGACATGATCATGGATCCGCTTCTTCTGAAGGCCGGCGATGCCGAGAACCTTTTCATGGAGAAGTACAAGGGAACCATGGATAACCTCTTCGGACTGATTTCCTCTTCTACTTCCGCCAGCGGTGAGCAGAGGGAACAGGTCCTTAGGAACATCGAGACCTTCACGACCTATACGACCTATATCCTCTTCGACCTTCTTGTCGACAGGGGAAGCGGTGAAACCAGAGAGAAGAACATCTCTTTGGGCCGTTCCTTCAACTCCCAGTCCGGAGGTGAGACCCAGACACCGTTCTACATCGCCATCCTTGCTTCCTTTGCCCAGTTGTGCCGTGTCAACAATGCTGCTGACAGCAATACGCTCAGACTTGTCATCTTCGACGAAGCCTTCTCCAAGATGGACTCCGCCCGTATCATGAAGTCGACCGACCTGTTAAGACAGTTCGGATTGCAGTGCATCCTGTCGACTCCGAGTGAAAAGCTCCGTGACCTTGTCAGCTATGTCGACCTGATCCTTGTCACCATCCATGACGACAAGAGAAAACGTTCCTATATCGATGTCTATCAGGACAAGAGAAAGGATGTCTCGACGAAGTCTACCAAGGAAGAGGGAACGCAGATGCGCATTCCCGATGCCTCATCGCTTACCATGAAGTGAATTGCCGCCTTTTAGGCGGCTTTTTGGAGGACTCTGAACATGAAAAAGAAGCTTGTCATCATCCTCTTCTCTTCCTTGGCTATATGTCTTGTCGGTGCATGCGTTTCGATTCCTTTGGTTCACTCCTATCGTGAGGAAGAGGTGAGTGTCCCTGCACCGGAAGGATTCTTTCCTTCCTTCCATTACAATGTCTCCATGAAATGGAAGAGGAAAAGGGAAGAAAAGAAGGATGTCATCGTCTCCTATCGTCTTTTTGCCTGTTCGGATGAAGAGGTGATAAAGACCTATGGAAACAAGAAGGCGGAA
>JBNMLQ010000073.1:0-6841 GCA_050874925.1 Candidatus Enterosoma sp.
ATATACTTTGAAGCAGAAGACGGCACCGACGGAACCGAGAGAACCTTTGTTGATGAATTTCTGGGCGTCTTCGAAGTTCTTCAGGATATACTTCTGTGGCAGTGCGTTCTTCTGGGATTTGATGGAACGGCTGTTGACCCTGTAGGCGTTTGGCATCAGGTGAGAGGTGAAATGAATGATGTTCTTCTCATTGTTGATGGATACGAATTCAAGCATGCTGTTGATGCGTTTCTTGTTCTTGCTGATGATGACATCGGCTTGCAGGTAGTCCGGGTGGGACTGGTTGTGGGCGATGTTCCTGAGCCAGTCTTCGACCAGATACTTGTCCTGTGGGGTGAACTGGGAATAGAACTGTTCGCAGGTATAGGTTTTTGTGTTCTTCAAGTCGACCTTGTCAAAGCTGTAGAAGGTCTGCCTGGCAAAATTATAGCTATAGATACGGACGTTGGAATCCAAAAACTCGTTGCGCCTTTTCTTCCTGCCTTTTTCTCCTGTGAAGATAAAGGCAAAGAGAGCAGAGACAAAGACCAGAATCGCAAAAAGGATGAACCATAGAATCCATCCTATTTTGGCTGAAAAGGTTCTTTGCTGTGCTTCGGAGATAAGGAAAAAGAAGTTGGTATTTATCATAAATATAAGACCGGAAACATTATAAACATTTATTCATGTATTGGCAATTGAACTATTTTTTTGGGGGATATATAATATCAAGGAAAAACAAGGAGACAACCGATCATGGATGAAATCTATACAAAATTAAAGGAATTACTTTCCAAGCAGGTCAAAAAGAGAAGCTTTGACATTGATTCTCTGACCCCGGATACGCAGCTTGATTCTCTCGGCCTCGATTCTTTGGACACGGCCGAACTCATCATCAACATCGAAGAGGAATTCAACCTTCCTGAAGTTTCTCAGGATGAGATGCTTGAAATCAAGACGGTTGAGGATGTCAAGAATCTCATCGAAAGAAAAAGACAATAAAAATTTTCGATAAGTGTTGCAAAGTCTCTTCTGATTTGGTATATTCTTATTCGCTGCCTACTTAGCTCAGTCGGTAGAGCAACCGGCCGTTAACCGGTAGGTCGTAGGTTCAAGTCCTACAGTAGGCGCCATTCTTCATTGGCCTGGTGGAGAAGTGGTTAACTCACATCCCTTTCAAGGATGCATTCACGGGTTCAAACCCCGTCCAGGTCACCACTTCGATTCATAGACTCACCTTCGTCGGTGAGTTTTTTCTTTACCTTTCTAATCCGTATTTTTCTTAAAACAATGGACGGATGAATTAAGATAAAATATTTTTTGTTTTAAACATATTTTTGAATTTGACAAATTAAATTGCAAACATTGGAAGCGGTATTGCAAACTGCCCACCTTTTTATTTTTTATGCTATCAGCACAAAAAATAAGAAAAACAGCTACTTTGTAAATAAAATCCTGTTTTTTTGAATCTTTTTTGGTTCTTTGATTTTTGTTGCAATGAAAAAATGACATTTCTATAATTTCTTCCGGATTTTTCAAAGGAGGAATATATCCAATGCCTACATTCGTATTGGCCAGTGCCAGTATCGGAGACAATCTTGGCACGGCTTTGTCCAGCACCAAGCTGTGGACCAACATCGCTGCCACGATCATCTTCATCGTTCTTGGTTTCTTCTTCACGAAAAAGAAGCTCCTTCCTGAGAACACCGGCAAAGTTCTCACCAAGTTCGTCATGACGGTCTGTCTGCCATGTCTTGCCTTCTGTTCATTCATGTCGGATTTCACCGTCAAAGGTGCCATCGATGCCGTTGTCAACTTCATCCTTGGATTCGTCTTCTACATCTTGTTCATCTTCTTGTCCCAGCTTCTGTTCATCTGGGTCAAGGATAAGAAGAAGAGAACCGTCCTCTGTGTCCTCTTTGCTTTTGGCTCGACGACTTTCTTCGGTTATCCGCTCGTCTCTGCCCTTTATGGAAGCGGAGCCGGCAACAACTTCAACATCATGAACGTTGCGTATCGTGTCTTCTTGTATTCCTATGCCTATGTCGCCATTGCCAATCTGAAGGAAGATCCTGTTGCTGAAGCAGGTTCCGTTTCTTCCGAGGATTCTTCCAAGAAGAAGACGGACTTCAAATCCTTGATGAAGAAGGTCTTCCTCAATCCTATCGTCATCGCTACCTTTGCCGGTCTTATCTTATGGCTTCTTCAGGCCATTCCGGGAACGGCTGTCCTTCCCAACAACTGGGTTGATAAGTCTATCGCTGCCAATAAGGTTGTCTATGTCGCTCCATGGAGACTTGACGTCCTTCTTCCGTGGATCTTCTCTGCTGCCAAGACGCTCGGAAGCCTTTCTTCCACCATCATTCTCTTTGCTATCGGCTGCACTCTCGGTGGGACCAATCTCAAGGAAGCCTTCACCGATAAATATGCTTGGATCTGGGCAGGTCTCAAAGTCATCGTCGCACCTTCCATCGTCCTTCTCATCCTCTTTGCCTTGCAGGCTATCGGCAATGCCGCTGGCTGGCTTGTCTTAGATGGAAGCACTGTCTCTTCCCTTGTGTCTATGAACACCGTCAACTCTTCTATCATCACTTGGATGGTTCCGCCGGCAACCGTCGCTGTCGGATATTGCATCAACTTCGATCAGGAGAAGGAAATGGCTTCTCACATCTCCTTGATCGGTACGTTCTGCTCTGTCATCGGCATCGTCATCTGGGTCATCCTGCTCACCACCATCTCTTCTACCGGTTTCTTTGCCGCTGCTCACTGATTCTAGAAAGGAAAATAGGATATTATGGAAAAGAAAATGATCTGTTTCGGTGTCCGTGACTATGAAAAGCCATATTTCGAATCCCTCGGAAGGAAATATGGATATGATCTTGTCCTTTCACCGGTCTATCTCAACAATGACTGCGTCGAACTTGCCTATGGCTATGAAATGGTCATGGTCAGAGGAAACTGCAATGTCGATGCAGCCCATATGAAGATGCTCAAGGAGCACGGCTTGAAGTATTATCTGACCAGGACGGCCGGATATAACCATGTCGATGTCGCTGCCTGCAAGGAACTTGGCATCGAGACTGCCTTCGTTCCTGGCTATAGCCCGAATGCCATCTCTGAGCTTGCCTTGTCTCTTGCCATGGCATTGCTTCGCAACATCGTCTACACGACTGACTTGACCCACAACGGAAAATTCAAGGTAACCAACCAGATGTTCTCCAGGGAAGTCAGAGGCTGCACCGTCGGTATCATGGGATGCGGAAGAATCGGTTGCACTACTGCCTCTCTTTTCAAGGGACTCGGTGCCAAGGTCATCGGCTATGATGTCTATCAGTCCGAGCATGCCAAGAGCATCCTTGAATTTAAGAATCTGGATGATTTTGTCAAGGAAGCAGATATCATCATCTGTCACATGGCCTATATCAAAGGCAAAAATGACAACTTCATCTCCAAGGAAATGATTGGAAAGATGAAGAAGGATGCTATTCTTATCAATGTTGCAAGAGGACAGGTCATGGATACGGAGGCTGCCGTAGAAGCAGTCAAGGAAGGAAGACTTGCCGGTCTTGGACTTGATGTCATCTCCGATGAAGCCAAACTCTTCAACCATGAATTCGATCCAAAGCATATGGATACTAAGCTCCATCAGGATATCGTCGACCTTTATCCGAAGGTCCTCATCACTCCTCATATCGGTTCGGCTACTGACCTTGCCTTGGTCGACATGATTGAGATTTCTCTCAAGAACATGGAAGAATACCTTGCCACCGGCAAGTGCCATAATTCCCTTATCAAGTAAGCAAAGAAAAAGGGGGCTGTCATAGGCTCCCTTTTTCGATGTAAAAAAAGATTGAATCGAAACAAATGAAAGCGCTATAATCCCTTGAAAAGGAGAATACCGATACATGGGTTTATTTGAAGGGAAGACGGTGCTGATCACCGGTGCCGGCCGTGCTGTCTTAAGCGATATGAGATGTGGTTCCATCGGCTATGGCATCGCTACCGCCTTTGCCAAGGAAGGTGCCAACCTTGCCATTACGGGAAGAAATGTGAAGAAGCTGGAAGATGCCAAGAAGGAACTTGAAGAGAAATATGGCATCAATGTCCTTGTCATGCAGGCTGATGTCAGCGACAAGAATGACAACGAAGCTGTCGTCTCTGGTGTCATCGATAAAATCAGGGAGACCTTCGGCAGGCTTGATGTCCTTGTCAACAATGCCCAGGCGAGCGCAAGCGGAATACCGCTCAAGGATAATACGACAGAACAGTTCAACCTTGCCTTGTATTCAGGTCTCTATGCGACATTCTATTATATGAAGCATGCCTATCCACTTCTCAAGGAGAGCAAGGGAAGCGTCATCAACTTCGCTTCCGGTGCCGGCCTCTTTGGCAACTATGGACAATGTGCCTATGCTGCTGCAAAGGAAGGCATCCGTGGTCTTTCAAGGGTTGCTGCCAATGAATGGGCAGCTGACGGAATCAATGTCAATGTCGTCTGTCCTCTTGCCTGGACCAGCCAGCTTGAACAGTTCGAGAAGAATTATCCAGAGGCCTTCAAGGCCAACGTCCATATGCCTCCGATGGGACATTTCGGCGATCCTGAGACGGAAATCGGACGTGTCGTATTGATGCTTGCCACACCGGACTTCAAATATCTTACGGGTGAAACCTTGACTCTTGAAGGCGGTATGGGTCTTCGTCCTTAATCTTAGAATTTATCGACACAAGAAAAGGCGACTTCGGCCGCCTTTTCTTATGGATGCATTTTACTTAAGAGCGTATGAGAAGGAATAACCGACAAGGATGACGTATGAACCTTCATATTCAACCATGTAAGCCATGATATGGGAGGTCAATGTGTAGGTTTTTCCATCGGTATGCTTGTAATCCTTATTATAGATATAATCAGCAAGTTTTCCGGTAGTTTCAGCATCCTCCGAAGTGACATGGTTGACCCTGTCTCCGGTGAATCCCATTCCTTCAAAGAGGGAGACGAACTGGCTGAGAGCAGACTGTGCACTGGACATATCGCTGAAATCGTTGACTTGGATGACATAGCCAATCATCTTGAATTCAGAAGAGATGGCAAGTCCGGCGTTTCCAGGAATGATAGGAAGCTGTTCGAGAAGCTTGTCAGTCAGATCACTGTTATCTGATAAACCCCACATCTCATAGACGGCCGCCTTGCCTTCGTCAGAGAAGGTGACATTGTCATGGATATTTGCCCATTTGAGAGTTGGAATGGTTCCTTTGGTGACCTTGTTGATGTCGGTATAGGTGATGACATACTTTTCGGAATCATAGACATAGGTGAAGACGATGATACCTTCTGCATCATAGGAGGAAAGGTCGATGGAGAAGTCGGTCAGGTCATAGGTCGTGCTCTGTCCGGTGCTGGAATTAGTTCCGGAGATGGAAGAACCGTTGTTCGGCTTGAGGATGTCAAAGGCACCGGAGGTGAAATTGACAATCTTCATATATTCCTTTTTCAGACGGAAAATCTTGATGCCATCTTCATCATCGAAGAGGAGAGGACTGATTTCGTAGGAAGGAATGACGTCGGTAACCTTTCCTTCCATGGCAGCAGAGGTTCTGTACCAGGAAGTGGTCGGATTGTCTTCGCTGCCTTCTTTCAGTTCCATGGCAATGGCGTAATGATTGTCATCGACTTGGAAGAGACCTTCTTTATCGGTTGCCTGGTCTTCGGAAGTGATACTGGAAGAATCATAATAGATGAAGCTGTTTCCATCCATGACACCGCTATATTTGTCAGTCGGCTTGTTGCTGAAGCTTCCGTCAGCCTTGCTAGAGACATAATGGGCTTCAGTGAATTTGAAGTTATCCTGTCTAAGAGCATTCATTGCATCATTGAAGGTGGAATCTGGAGTTCCCACGGCAGGGGAGAATGTTTCAATCTTGGCTCCGCCTACGGATGTGAAGTTTCCTTTGGCGGTCAGTTCGATTTCCTGTTCGACTGTGACAGTCGTGCTGGTTTGTTCATCTTTGATTTCCTGGGACGTTGAATAGCTTGCAGTGGCCTGGAAATCGATGATGTGATAGCCATCCGTATGAAGCGTGATGGTGTCGATATTCAAAGAATCACCCATACCGAAAATCTGATAGCTGAAGACTTCCAGTGCATGGCTGAGGTCTTCATCTTTTTCTTCCGGCGCAGTGAAGCGGAAGGTACGGACGGAATCGGTAATCTTGGTGAAGTCGCTGACGCTGAACTGGCTGAAGGCAGGTGAGAAGAGGGTGTACCATTCAACTCTGTCGGAGTAGATGGTCTCTCCGGTGGTCGGGTCTGTCGTCGAGCTGTTGTAGAGTTTTGCAAATCGCGGCTCGTTGTTCAGGCTGAGGGTTGCGCTATCGGCATAAATCTTTCCGTCATTGTTCTCCTCTGAAACATAATAGAGGTCGTAATTTGTCGTTTCGAAAGACTCTGGCTTGACAGGATCCTTCTTGGTATCATCGTTGTTCTTGCCTGCCTTCATATGAAGGACGTCATCATTGGAATCGATGTATTGGATGTAGGAGAGATAGTCGGTTTCATAGTCTTCTCCGTTTACGGTCAAGAAACTATATCCGCTGACGGTCTCTTCGATGGAATACCCTTGGGCAAGTTCAGCAAACATTTCCTTGGTCAGCTGGTTGCTTTTGGTTGCCGTGGAGGAAGTGCTTGTCTCGTCGGATGCCGGAGCAGAAGTCACGGAATTGTCCGCAGAGGTTCCTCTGTTGCAGGAAGCGAGTGTTACCAGGGAGAGAATGCTGATGAATAGTTTTTTCAGTTTCATATAAAAAATCTCCTATTTCAAAAATAACTGAAATATTTTATCAATGATAAGAACGAAAAACCTAATAT
>JBNMLQ010000074.1:0-6725 GCA_050874925.1 Candidatus Enterosoma sp.
GGAGTTCCGGAGACGACCTTGTTGTTGACAAAGCTGAGACCATATTCCTTGAGGGCGGCCAAGGATTCTTCATCGACTTCGAAGTTGATGTCTTCATTGCTGACACGGACGTTGTTGCCGACACCCTTTTCGACGATGACGGAGAACTTCTGTCCGGCCGTGGCACCGTTCTTGACGGTGGTAGAGTTGGCTCTGGTGTATAAGGCACGCATCGCCTTTCTTCTGACACCGAAGTAGAGGGAAGGATTCTGAGTGTTGTCCTCAGTGGCAGTTTCACCGCTCTTGGTCATGACCATCTTCTTGCTGCTATCCCAGGTACCTTTGTCAAAGGCGTTCTTGGCATAGCCCTTGGAAGAGCCCAAAAGCTGATCGGATCCGGCATAGGCCATGAGGTTGACCGGGACATAGTCCTTGGCCCAGGCGTCGGTGCAGACGTCAGCCTTGGAATCCCATTCGTCTCTGAGAAGATACTGATGGACGGCATAGGATTCGGCTGTGACGGCAAAGCCGATCCTGTTGAAGGAGGACATCATACCCATCGAATGTCCGAACTTGACGGCATATTCGAAAGGCTTGAGATACTGCTCACGGATGACCTGCTCGTTGGCAAAGGTCAATACTCCGCCGTAGTCGGCACGATAGGATTCCTGATCGTTGAGGAAGAAGTGCTTGACATAGCTGATGAGACCCTTGCTGACGGCACCGCTGACGACGGCCTGGGCAAACCTTGCTGCATGATAGCCGTCCTGGGAATAGTATTCGAAGTTACGTCCGGAGAATGGAGAACGATGGGTGTCCATGGCCGGGCCTGCCCACTGGGAGAGATTAAGAAAGATGGCTTCGTTGCCGACAAGTCTTCCCATCTTCTCACCCAAGGTGACGTTGTAGGTTGCAGAGAGGATCGGGGCGCTGGGGAAGAGGGTTCCACCGCTGATCTGAACCGGACCGTCCTTGTAGTTGTCTTCGTCCTTGCCGATGTCTGTCATGGCACCGATGCCAGGGCCGCTCTTGTTGTCACCGGAGACGATGGTGGCCATTTCATCCCAGCTGAGCTGGTTCATGAACTTGGTCCATTTCTTGCTTCCTTCATCCGTTCCTTCCTTGACACTGCCATCGTCGTTGATGGTCAGGTCCTGATAATCGACGCCGGACATGTCGGAAAGGTTGAGATGGTCATTGCCGGTAGTCTTGACGTCCTGGTTCCAGTCACTCGGGACAGAGGAGACATACCACGGATCGGATTCCTGGAGTTCCCAGTGGTTGTAGACGTCCTGATCGTCAAGAGTTTCCTTCTCTTCGTCCGTCAAGGTTCTATCCTGGACACTTGCCGGCTTAGGCTGGCTGAGTCCGCCATCCTGGCTTCTGGAAAGGGTGTTTTCTTCCAAAGCTTCCTTGGTGGAATAATACTGGTCATCGCTATCGGAGAAAATCGGCTTGATTTCCTTTCCGGTGGTGTAGTCCTTGCTGATCTGGATATCCTTGTCGAGGGTTCTCTTCATGGAGAGGACAGGCGTATGGGAGTCTCTGTTTGCCGTGATGGTGTAGTCACCGCTTTCGAGTTCATAGCCATCGAAGTTGTTGTTGTTCTTGTCGTTGTAGTCGAAGGAAGCCATATCCTGGGCGACGAAGGTGATGGTGACGACATCGGATTCTCCTGGCTTAAGGAGCTTGGTTTTGGCAAAGTTGACGAGGTTGGTCGAAGCCTTTTCGATGCCACCCTTGGTGTATGGGGCGGAATAGTAGAGCTCGACGACATCCTTGCCGGCGACTTCACCGGTGTTTGTGACCTTGACCTTGGCGGTGATGGTTTCGGTAGCGGAGTTGATCTTCGCTTCCTTCTTCACGCCCTGCCACTGCCACTCGAAGTTGGTGTAGCTGAGTCCGAAGCCGAAGGGATAGAGGACGTTTTCCTTGTACCAGGATTCCCCATCCTTGCCCATGTCATTCGCCTTTGTTTCATAGAAACGATAGCCGTTGTAGATACCTTCACGGTATTCGGTTTCGGTATAGTCCGTCGCATTGCCGTTCTTGTCATACAAGGTGGCGTTCATCCTGCTTCCGTCGGCATTCTTGTTCTGGTTCTGCCAGCCGAAGTTCGTGAAGGAAGGATCCTTCTTGAAGTCCTTGGTCCAGATGTCGGAAGTATGTCCGCTCGGGTTGACTTCACCGGTGAGGATCTTTCCGATGGCCATGGCGCCGTTGTTTCCGACACCGCCTACCCAGAGGATGGCATCGACACCGAGGTTGTCGTCCGTCTTCTCTTGAGCTAGCTGCGGAACTTCCATGATGTTGGAGGAGTTGATGACGACGATGACCTTCTTGAAATACTGTTTGACATGCTTGACGAGGTCTTTCTCGTTGTCATCCAGCATCAGATAATGATCATCTTCGTTGGCGTGACCAGAAACCTGGCAGGTTGCCAAGTCCTTGTTTTCGGCACCTGTCCTGTGGAGGGTGATGATGGCGGCATCGCTATATCCATAATAGGAAGCGATGGTGGAAGAGGTGTATTCCGAAAGCGGAATCTCTTCTAGGTTGTTGTCAGCCGTCTTGGTGGCTCCGGAGAGGGTCTTGTAGGTCTTGTATAAGTCGATGGTGGAAGGGTTGACCTTCATGCCGGCATCTTCCAAGGACGCCTGGATGTCGGTGAACTGGATGCCGTTGTTTCCGGTCGTACCGGCTCCGGATCCTCCGCCAGCCGTGACTAAGTCACAGGTCGCGATACCAAAGCAGGTGACCTTCTTTTCATAATTGGCAAGAGGCAAGGCACCATTCTCGTTCTTGAGAAGGACATCGCCTTCACTGGCGATTTCGATCGCCGTGTCCTTGGCTTCTTCCTGCTCGATGGCAAGGGAAGAATAATCGGTGTAGAACTTGCCTTTCTTGTTCAGGTCGCCGGTCTTACCTCCGGTAGCCTTGACTTCCGTCTCAACGACACCTTCTTCGGTGTCACCTTGACTGGATGAACTGCTTGTCGAAGAGTTTGTTTCATCCGGATTGGATGAGACGACACCCTGTTCTGAAGAAGGAACAGACACGGAACTGTCTGTGCTCTTGCAGGAGAACATCATGGCCGAGAGAGCGGCCAAGGCGACCAACTTGAATGTTTTTTTCATTTTGTTTTCCTTTCTTTAGACGTATCTTCCCTACTGATAGATAATGACTCCTTTCTGCTTCAGGCAATCTCGTAAGGAGTACTTCCTGAAAGCCCTTTGATTGTAAATCGACATCCGTTTCTTTGTAATGGAAGACAAAACGGCAAAAGTATCTGAAATGAACTTTTCTTCAAAATAGTCTAAACGGTAGAAAAACCATGATGATTGGTTCATAAAATGTTAAATTCTTCTTTTCAGTTCAATTTGAAAACGATATATTAGGAGTGCCGAGTAAATCATGACGGTAAAGAAACATGTCTGAAAACATCACCAAGACCACGATTGCCGATGCTCTTCTGGAACTTCTGAAGGATTACGATCTGAAAGAGGTTTCCTGCATCGATATCATCGAAAGAAGCCTTATCTCCAAGGGTACGTTCTACAAGTACTTCAAAGACAAGGAAGATATCTTCCGTTTCCTTTGCCTGCGCTTTTTCAAAGAACTATCCATTCAGGTGAAGAACTATGAGGAGTCTTTTTTTAAGAATCCATCCCTCTTTGCCTTTATGAACTGCCACAAGAGTGACTTCCATGCTCTTTTGAATGCATATGAAGATAAGGAGATGTCTCTCTTCTATCTGAAAGAGAGAGCCAAGGAATGCTTTGAAGAGAATGACGGCCTGCTTTTGGATGTCCTCTTTGAATTCTTGAATAAAGAGGAAGACTGCACCTTGGAAGGCTTCCTCTATGCTTTGAAAAAGAGAGAGAAAGAAGCTGAGAATTCGCTTTATAGACTGAGGAGGTTCTTGAAATGAGCTTTTCCATAGCTGTGGTGGAAGATGATGACAAGGATTATGAGAATATCCAAGCCATCCTAAGACGATATGAGAAGGAAAACCATGTCTTCTTCCAGGTCAGCCGCTTCATTTCCGGTGAAGCCTTCCTGGATGACTACCACCCTCAGTACCAGCTTGTTCTGTTGGATGTCGAGCTACCTGGAATCAACGGGATAACGACGGCTGAAAGGCTGAGGAAGCTAGATGAGAACGTAGCTCTCATCTTTACCACCCATGTGGCATCCCTTGCCATCGAAGGTTATCGGTTCCATGCCATGGATTATATGCTGAAGCCGATAAGATATGAAGACATCTCCATTCGTATGAAGAAGCTGCTTCAGAAAGAAAGACCGAAGAATATATCCTTAGCCATTCCTTTGGAAGGAAGGAGCGGTATCAAGATTCTGAATATCTATAAGCTCATCTATGTCGAGTCCTATGGCCATACCATCATCTACCATACGACGGAAGGAAACTTCAAGGTCAGGGACAAGGCCAATATGAAGAATCTGGAGAGCAAGCTTTCTTCCTATTCTTTCGTGAGATGCAATGTCTCGTATCTGGTCAACCTTGCCTATTTGAGTGAAATCGATGGAAACGAAGTTGTCCTTCAGAACGATGAAAGGCTTCCTATCGCAAGGACCAGGAAGAAGGAATTCGTCGATGCATTCTTCTCCATCCTGTCTGACAACGGAGGTATCTTATGACTGTTTCCGATATTTACGGAAAATTGGATTTTCCGATTCTATTGTTATTAGGAGAAGGACTGGTTGCCCAGTTCTTCCCCAAGAGACGTTATTTCCCTTTGCGTTGCATTCTATCTGTCATCTTGGTCTGTGGATTCAATCTGTCGACATATTTTATCAATAAGATAGATGGCTTCTATAGCACACCTGTCGTTCTGATTGAACCTTTGATCGTCTTTCTTCTTTCTCTTCTCGGGCTCGTCTTTTCCTTCAAGGCAAGCCTTCCTAGTTATCTGATGGCTGCCACCATCGGATATTCGATGCAGAATCCTTCCTATTGCCTGGCATCTTTGATCAGGCTTGCCATCGGATTTGATGCGGATGAGAAATGGTACTTCATGCTTCCTATCCTTCTTGTCATCTTTTTCTCCTATTACCTCATCCTTTATACGCTCTATCTTAGAGATCCAAGCAGAAGAAAAGGAATTCATCAGGTCAAAGAAAAAAGACAGATCATCATCACCTTTGTCTCTGCCAGTGCCCTAAGCGTCCTATCCTGTCTTGGCATGAAAAGTGCCAATGTGACAGGTCTTATCGATATATGGCTCTATGTCTATTTAGCCAACATCGCTATCGGTGTCATTTCCGTCACCTCCGAACTTGAGCTTCTCACTTCAAGAAGAAGCCTGAAGGAAGCCACGAGAATCAAGACGATGTACCAGAAGGATAAGGAAAGCTTCAAACAGGCCAAGGACAACATCGAGATGGTCAACATCAAGATGCATGATTTGAGGCATAAGATTGACAACCTTTCCAATCGCCTTGACGAAGGTGAAATCAAGGAACTGAAGACGGATATGGAAGGATATGTCCAGATTGCCAATACCAATTGTCCTGCCTTTGATTTGGTCCTTCAGGAAAAGAGTATCGTCTTAGCCAATGAAGGAATCCGTTTCACCTGCTTCTTAGATGCTTCCATGCTCAATTACATTCCAAAGGAAAGCCTGTATTCTCTTTTTGAGAATGCCTTAAGCAATGCCATTGAGGCTGTAAGACCTCTTCCTGTAGAAAAGAGAGTCATCTCTGTCATCGGAAGCAACTTCAAAGATTATTTCACCATCCATATGGAAAACTATTGCAGTGATGATACACCCCTGGATTCTCTTGAGACGACAAAACAAGACAAGGTCAACCATGGCTTTGGCTTGAAATCCATCTTCATGATCATGAACCAGTATGACGGCAAATATAAGCTGATCAAAAAGGATGGTGTCTTCTCTCTTGATCTTCTCTTCCGTATTCCTTCCAAAGAGGAAGGACAGGGATAAAAGAAGATCAGTCCTTCAATGCCGTGATCGGAATGACAAATACGCCATCCTCTCTTTGATATGCGGCATTATAGAATCCGCATATGACACATTTGATGTTCGGAGCTTTTCCTCCATTCCTGACGATGGTTTCAGAAGCCTTGTTCAGATTGTCTGCTGCTTCTTCGATCCTGTTTCCGCCAAGCTTGATTTCAAAGGCGCACCAGTCTCCGTTTTCAAGCTCGATCACGGCATCGATCTCATTGCCTTTGTAATCCTGGTAATGGAACAGGTTTGCATGAAATGCCTGGGCGTAGATAGATAAGTCATGTTCGACCAGTGCCTCAAAAAGGGAACCGAAGGTATTCAGATCACTTAATAGCTTCTTTGGTGTGATGTTCAACAATGCACATGCCATGGCCGGATCTGAAAAATGTCTTTTTTCAGCCTGTTTCACACGTAGGGAGGAACGGAGGTTGGTAGAAAAAGGCAATTGATTGTTGAATAGGAAGAGCCTGTTTAAAGCCTGAAGGTATTTATTTAGCGTGATTCTGCTTAGGGTGTCGTTGTCGAGAACAATATTTTTCAGAAGTGATAGATCCGATACCGTGGTAGCCTCATTTCTAGCAAGGGAACGTAAAAGCAATTCGGCCTTATGTGGTAAGCGTCAATTAGGGTCTTTGGATATTTACCCCATCATGGTTTATACTTCCTCCAGTCAAACGGAGGAAGACTTTTTATATGATAATGGAATTGACCCAAAGGCAGAAGGAGATATGTGATTATGCCGAAGAGCATGGA
>JBNMLQ010000075.1:0-6672 GCA_050874925.1 Candidatus Enterosoma sp.
GACATGGGTCATCCTTATATAGTTCTTCCGCATACATCGAAAGAGGCCTGAGGTTGATGCCGTATCCGGATTCAAGGACGTCGAAGGAATTATAGAGTGTCGCGATATGAAGGACATTGGCAATACAGGCCATGTTTCCGTTTGCAGCACCGATCCATGTGGCATCATGGTTTCCCCATTGAATGTCGATTTCCGGAAACATCATCAGTTCATCCATGATCTTATCTGCTCTAGGCCCTCTGTCAAAGATATCGCCTACGATATGAAGATGGTCGATGCAAAGAGTCTGGATCAGCTTGGCCAGTTCGATGATATATTTGTCGGCAAAGCCAATTTCGATGATGTTGTTGACGACAGCCTCATGATAGTTCTGGGTATTGAGATCATCCGAGTTCGTATTGATGAGTTCATCCATGGTATAGCCATAAGCCTTCGGCATACGCTTGCGGACCTTGCTACGGGTATATTTGCTGGAGACGAACCTTGCGACCAGAATAAGGTTCTCAATCGTCTTCTTCTGCCATTCTATGGACGGTTTCTGATAGCGGAACATCATCGGAATCACTTCTTCCGGATAATAGGTGATTTTGGACAGTTCCTCGTATTCCTCGGCACTCAGGCTGTTTCCAAGCGCCTTCTTCATCTTTGTCATGATGACACCGGAACAGGAACGCATCAGATAGGAAAAGCTCTCATATTCTCCATGGACATCGCTCAAAAAGAACTCGGTCCCCTTGGGAAGCTCGCAGATGGCAGAAAGGTTGATGATTTCCGTACCAGCCGACTTGATATCGGGGAAAGATTTGGAAAGCAGTCTCAGGTAGTCTAAATCTCTCATAAAGCACCTCGCTATACGTAGATTATACGTAGAAATGAGTGGAAAAGAAATGACTTTCCAACCTGTTTGGAAGCTTTTAGGTTCGCTTCCCATGTTTCCTTTGCTATAATTGGATATATATGAACAACATCAAACCAGGAACCCGCATCCCCCTGGAAGGAACCATCAACACCAGGGATCTCGGAGGCTATCAGACCAAAGATGGTAGGACGATACGATATCGGCGTCTCATCAGGACGGACTGTCTAAGCCATATCACGGATAAGGATATCCAATATCTTACAGACGTTCTCCACGCCCGCTATGAAGTCGACATGCGAGGATATGATGAAATCCAAAGAGAGCCCAACAGGACCATCCCCGGAGTTACTTTTCTCCACATGCCCATCCAGGAAGAACTCAACAAAGGCTATGAGATGAATCCCCATACCAACTTCGACGTCGAAGACAAGGACATCAAAGGCACCATCGACTATCTGTTCCGCATGGACAAGAACGGAGACATGTCTCACTCCTTCGAGAAAGTATATCGTGACATGCTTAAGCCGTTCGGAGCAAGGCATTACGAAGCATTCCTCCGCCTCTGCATGAAAAACAAAGAAGGAGCCATCCTCTTCCACTGTGCTGACGGAAAAGACCGTTCCGGACTTGCTGCAGCCATTCTTCTTCTGACGCTTGGCGTCGATAGGGAAAGTGTCATCCAGGACTACCTCAGGACCAACGAGAACACCAAGGCCAAAGCTGAATACAGAGAACATTATCTAAGAGACATCTGTCATGTCAAGGACGAGATTGTCATCAGTTCCATCAAGATGGTTGCCGGTGTCAGGAGAAACTGGCTGGAAGCCGCCTTCGATGAGATGGAAAAACAATCCGGAAGCATCGAAAACTTCATCCTTGAAAAGCTTCACTTCACCAAGGAAGACCAGAAGGGACTGCAGGACAATTACCTGGAGTAACAAGATATCCTATATTTAAAAACGATATTTCCTTAGGCGCAAAACCATCTGGAAATATCGTTTTTTTGCTGAAATTAAAGTAGAGTGATGGCCTTTTAACTCCATCCACCCTCTCACACCACCGTACGTGCGGTTTTCCGCATACGGCGGTTCCAATCAACACAACGATTTCCTCCGTTCGAGGTAATACTTCAGTGGGTTGAGAAGTCCTTTCTTCTCCAGCAGGAAGTCCGATACGAAATGGGCGAAAGTCGAGCTCCTTGCAATTTTGGCATAATGGTTGCCTTGGTTGGCCATGCCCCTCGCATCGCTTCTCATTCTCCATTCGGATATCTTCCATCCCTGCAGGTTCTCCATCCTTTTTCGGATTTCCCAGCACTTTAGCAGTGCCTCTTCCCGCTTCTTCGGTTTCTTCCATTTCTTGTAGATGATTACCCTTATCCTTCCCTTGACCCACTGCCAGAGTTTTCCCATGTAGCCCTTCATGTCCGCAAGCTGGAAGTAGTTTATCCAGCCTCTGAACAATCGGGTGAGACGTCTGCACATCTCCTGAGTCGTCGTGGGGTCACTCCTTTTGGTTAGCATTCGGACCTTTGACTTGAGGGAGGAGAACTTCTCTTCCGAGACGCGTGCCCTCCATCTCTCCTTGTCCTTGTAGAAGGAATATCCTAGATAGGTCAGTCCGTTGGGAGGGACGATTTTCGTCTTCTCCGCGTTGACCCTGAGCTTCATTCTTCTTTCTATGAAAGATACCACCGACTTCATCACCCTCCTTGCCGCTATGTGGCTCTTGACGAGGATGACGACGTCGTCGGCATACCTGCAGAACCTCAGCCCCCTCGCCTCAAGCTCTTTGTCGAGCTCGTCAAGGTAGATGTTGGAAAGAAGAGGAGACAGCGGTCCTCCCTGCGGGGTTCCCACTTCCGTCTCCTCAAGTCCTTCCGAGGTTACACATCCGGCCTTCAGGAACTTCCGAATCAGTGATTCGATGGTTCCGTCATTGGCCACGAGGTGCACCTTGGACATGAGTCTGTCATGAGGTACGTTGTCGAAGAATTTGGCAAGGTCTATATCGACTATCCACTCATATCCGTCGTTGAAGAGCTCAAGACATCTCACAATTGCCATTCGGGCACTGCGGTTTGGCCTGAACCCATACGAGTATTCCGAGAAGAAAATATCGGCCTTGGGGGACATTGCCTGCGCTATCGCCTGCTGTATCACCCTGTCCCTTGCCGTCGGGATTCCGAGCTTCCTCACTCCACCGCTGGGCTTGGGTATTTCCCTCCGCCTGACCGGTGTGGGTTCGTAGGTCCGGTTCCGGATTGCCTCCCTGATTTCATTTCCATGCGTCGCGAAAAGCTCCGGGAGCTGTCCGGTTTTCATTCCGTCCACTCCGGGGGCGCCCTTGTTGGCCATGACGGCCTTGATGGCTCTTTCGATGTTCGCTTCGTTTAGGACTTCTTCGAGAAGGCTCATGCGTTTGTCTTTTCCTCCTTTCCGCTCGGATTCCAATTTCCCTACGCTTTCCATCGGGATGTGGCTTCCGACTGCCATTCGTACTTCGGCGGTTGTTTGGTTCAGCCCTTCCCCTTTCGGGTACTATGGCCTCTGCTGACTCCTCGGAGGGTTCCCCCGCCGAGGCCTCATAGGGTAAGTCACGTTCCTTTCCCCAAGTGCCTCCCTGCTTTACTCCGTGCGGTCTTCCCAATGGGATGTGGTGCCTTTTGCCACCTTTCCCACCCACGAAGCCTGATAACAGGTTTCTGTTCGTAAGGTCTCGGTTTCGCCTCTTCCTTCTTTCCCCGCCTCGGTCGCCCGAGTAAGGTTGGATTCGGCTGTATATGCTGGGTTTTCATGTGGGTTCACCCAGCGACGGACTTTCACCGCAGGCACGTGACATGCCTATCACACAAAAGGCACCCTTTTCAGGGTGCCGCAACAAATCCAAAGATGATATCAGTATTCGACGACGTCGATGTTGTCAAGGAGAAGCTTCTTCTGAGCTTCATCGCTGACAGACTTCAGCTTGGCTGCAGAGCAGACGGAAATCCAATGCTGGACATAGCTAGGATCGGTGTATGTCTTCTTGCAGAATTCCTTGAGATAGATGTTGGCAGCCTTGTCATCGCCTTCCAGAAGGAAGAGAAGATAAGTCATGGCAGCATCGGCAGAGGCATTGCCTCTGGTGACATGAGCCCAGTCAAGGATGTAGTATTTGCCTTCTTCGTCAAAGATGACGTTCTGCGGGAAGAAGTCGCCATGGCAGAACTTATAGTGGTTCGGCATCCTTTCAAGCTTGCTCTGCAAATCATATCTTGTGGCAGAAGGAAGGCTGGAATCGTTGATATAGGCATTGAGCTTGTCCTTGAGCTTGGGAAGCATGAGGTTGCTGGAGAGACGGGAAAGAAGCTGGATGTGGATCTTGACAAGTTCCACGATGTACTTCTTCTTGTTCTCCGGGTCTTCTTCAATCATCTGGGCAAGGGTCTTTCCCTTGATCTGCTGGGAAGAGAAGGCCCAGTCATCGCCGACCTTGAAGATTTCATAGACCTCCGGAACGGAAATCTTGCTCTCGAAGGCATACTGCTGATACATTGCTTCCTTCATAGCGAAGGAACCATCGAAGAACTTATGATCAAAGACCTTGGTGATGACACCGTCCTTGAGGTAGATCTTCTTGTGATTGTGTTCGGAAATGACTTCGCCTAAATCTTTTGTAGCCATGGATTAGTTCTCCTTTTTCGCTTTCTTGCTCTTATTATACTCTTCTTCGCCGTAATATGCCTGAAGATATAACGTCTTGATTTCAGAAATCAAAGGATAACGCGGGTTGGCACCGGTGCACTGGTCGTTGAAGGCAGCTTCGCTCATCTCATCGAGAGTGGCAAGGAACTTGGTCTCGTCGATGCCGGCTTCCTTGATGGTCATCGGAAGTTCGATATCCCTCTTGAGGTCATCGATCTTCTGGAGAAGCTTCTTGAACTTAGTCTCGTCATCCTTTCCGGTGATGCCGAGCATTTCGGCGATCTCACAATATCTTCTGAGCGTATGAGGATACTTGTACTGCGGGAAGGTACCCATCTTGGTAGGCTGTTCGCCAGCATTGAACTTCATGACTTCGTCAAGCATCAAAGAGACGCAGACACCATGGGGGAGATGATGATAGGCGCCAAGCTTATGACCGCAGGAGTGGTCGATACCCAAGAAGGCATTGGCAAAGGACATACCGGCCAAAGTGGCAGCATGGGCCATATGCTCTCTGGCTTCGGGATCGGTGGCACCATTGTGATAGGCTCTCGGAAGATATTTGAAAATCTCCTCGATGCCTTCCTTGGCAAGAGCATCGCTGAAAGGCGTGGCATACATAGAAGCATAGGCTTCCATGCAGTGGGTCAAAGCATCGATACCGGATGCTCTGGTGAGTCCCTTAGGGATGTTGAGCATGAGGTCAGAATCGATGATGGCCATATTCGGCATCAATTCATAATCGGTGATAGGATACTTGGTTCCGTCTCTCTGATCGGTGATGATGGCAAACGGAGTGACTTCAGAACCGGTACCGGCAGTCGTCGGAACGCAGACAAGCATCGCCTTGTCACCCATCTTCGGGAAGGAGATGACTCTCTTTCTGATATCCATGAAGTCCATGGCCATGTCTTCAAAGCTGACTTCCGGATGTTCATACATGACCCAGGCAATCTTGGCAGCATCCATCGGGGAACCGCCGCCGAGGGCGATGATGGTATCCGGCATGAAGAACTTGCAGACGGAGACGATCTCTTCGGCACAGGCAAGGGTCGGATCAGGTGCGACATTGGAATAGATTTCAGTCTGGATGCCAAGTCTCTGAAGCGGCTTGACAATCTTGTCAGCCATGCCGGAAGTGAAGAGGAACTTATCGGTGACGATGAGGACTCTCTTCTTGTCATAGACATATTTCAACTCTTCAAGAGCCTTATTCAAGCAGCCAGGCTTGAAGAAGATCTTGCTCGGAGCTCTGAACCAAAGCATATTTTCTCTCCTTATTGCTAACGTCTTGATATTCAAAAGATTTTCGATACCGACCTGTCCGGAAACGGAGTTTCCACCCCAGGAACCGCAACCCAAGGTAAGGGACGGCTTGATGCGGAAGTTATAGATGTCACCGATACCACCCAAGGAAGAAGGTGTATTGACCAAAAGACGGCAGGCCTGCATCTCATTCTTGAAACGGTCGATGAGATCGGAATGATTGAGGACATCGCAATATAAGTCAGCCGTATGGCCCCAGCCGGACTTCAGAAGAACCTTGGCCTTGGCCATGGCATCATCGAAATCAGCAGCATGATACATGGCAAGGACAGGGCAAAGCTTCTCATGGGCAAATTCTTCGCTCGGATCGGTCTTCTCGACTTCGCCGACGAGAATCTTGGTCTCTTCGGGGACCTTGAAGCCAGCCATCTCAGCGATGAAGGCAGCACTCTTGCCGACGACCTTGGCATTGGAAGCACCATGGACGATGATGGTCTTCCTGACCTTTTCAAGCTCTTCCTTGTTCAGGAAGTAGCAACCACGGTAGATGAGTTCTTTCTTGACTTCTTCATAGATTCCGTCAAGGGCGATGACGGAGTTCTCGGAAGCGCAGATCATACCATTGTCGAAAGTCTTTCCATGGATGATGGAAGAGACAGCCATCTTGATGTCGGCAGAATCATCGATGATGACCGGAGCATTTCCTGGGCCGACACCGATAGCCGGCTTGCCGGAAGAATAGGCAGCGGTGACCATACCCGGACCACCGGTAGCCAAGATGCAGTCGCAGGACTTCATCAAAAGGCCGGAAGCCTGGATGGACGGCTTTTCAATCCATCCGATGATGCCTTCCGGAGCACC
>JBNMLQ010000076.1:0-6654 GCA_050874925.1 Candidatus Enterosoma sp.
GGTATTCTAGCATAAAAAAATAATGAAAGAAATAGAATTGAAGTCACTTGTTTCTTGTATACAAGTTTTGCCGATAACTAAGCCGATTTTCGACTTTTTTGGATAGCTTTCAAGACCTGTGGATTTGAATTGGAAACGGTGTTTTCGAAATGACTCCGCAATGGATTCGTACCGCTTACATTTCTCTTGCTATTTGGCTTTTGCTCAGTTAAAATATTATTACAAAGTATTATTTTTGTATTAGTAAAAAATAACATTTTGCCTATTACAAGTTGCCTGTTGTTTCAGTATTCAAAGGAGCCTTGTCCATGAATAAGAGAAAGTATGAATTTGCTCAGGAATTGAATCGTCAGATGAAGAAAAAAGGTTTTTCAAAAGTTTCGATTTCTGACATCTGTGAGAGTATGAGATGCTCTCGTCAGAGTTTTTACTATTATTTCAACACGCTTCACGATTGCCTGGCTTATTTTGTCAGGGATTCCTTGAAAACCCAGATCCGCGAAGATTATTTGATTTCAGATGTCTTCAATTATTTTGACAACAATGCTTCCTTTATAGCTCTTTGCAACAGCGACGATGAATCCAGGGCCATTCTTTGGGATTGCATTTATGATTTCACCAAGAAGATATTGGACCTTATCTTTTCGAGGAACATCATGGAATATCTGACTTTGTATACAGAACAGAAGGATGCCTTGATTTCTTTCTATATTGCAGGTCTGTTGGAAGTCGTGAGAATGTATGTTCAGAACAATTATCTGCCTTCCAAGGAAAAGTGCATCGATTATTGCAAAGCTATATTCGGTTCTGCCGAAACGACCAAGGAAGCGATTCTTAGATTCAATCGTTGATGGTTTCCTTTTTATGATTTCAATCAGGGAGATAAAATATGGATTTTGATTTTCAATGCCCGACCAAGATATATTTCCGCAATGAAGGCGTTTCTCAAATTGGCCGCATCATCGCTGAGGATTATCATTTCAATAAGGTCTACTTTATCTATGGTGGAAATTCCATAAAGAAAAACGGAACCTATGAGAAAATCATCGATTCTTTAAAAGAATCAAAGGTTGCTTATAAAGAACATTCTGGAATCAAAGCAAATCCTGATATAGAAGAAATACGTACAATGGTCGAAGAAGTGAAAATGATGCAACCGGATCTCATCCTTGCCTGTGGAGGTGGAAGCGTCATCGACTCGGCAAAGAGCGTGGCTCATGGCTATTATTTTGATGGTGATCCTTTGGATTTCAATAAACACCTGGTCAAACCTTTGCATGCTCTTCCTGTGGCAACGATTTTGACTTTGGTTGCTTCGGGTTCCGAGATGTCGGATTCCTGCGTTGTAAGCGACAGACGGCATCATTTCAAAGCCGGCTTCAATTCCGTGACGAATTATCCGCTGTTTTCTTTGCTTGATCCAAGTCTTACTCTCAGCGTTCCTGCCTATCAGCTCGGATGTGGCTTTGCGGATATGTTCTGCCATTCCTTTGAACGGTATTTTTCTCCGTCATCTTCTATCGAACCATGTGATGGCTTTGCTTTGTCGATCATGCATGACATCGTCAGGACTTCTTATGCCGTATTGAAGAACCCAGATGATATCTCGGCAAGGAGGGCAATGATGATTGAGGGAACTCTTTCACATAACGGATTCACGAACTATGGAAAAGGAAAGGTGTTCATCGTTCATAAGGCGGAGCATATTCTCAGCGGACTTTATCCTCAATTGACTCATGGACAGGGAATAGCACTTCTCATGACTGGATTTCTTAAGGCAAATGCAGATAGGCTTCATGATAAAATCATGGAATTCGGACGCATCGTCTTCCGGAAGGAATCATCGTCTGCTGCTGAAGTCATCGAAGAACTTGAAAAGTGGTTGGATACTCTTCCCATCGCTCATTGTTACTCCGACCTGCCGTTTGAGATGAAAGAGGAAGACATCCGTAAGGCGGAGAAAGTACTGAAACTGAAATAATTTATGAGCATTATATGCCCTGGGGGCGTATAATGTGGATTGTCTGATGTGTGTTATTCGAACAAGGAGGATTTTCCCATGACGGAGAATAATAATTTGAAAGAAGCCCCCAAGTCATTTCTTGACTATAATGCATCGTGGCCTTTGACATTGGTTTATCTCGGTTTTCTGATCGGTATTTATTTTGCCCAGCAGTATTCCATGAAATTCATTTCCGACTGGAATGGATATGCCTATTACTTCATATCTATCATCGGTGGTGTCATCGGAACCTTCTTGATCTACAACCTAGGCAAAATCGTTTTTGCCAAAATCTGTGGATATCGCATTCTTTATATCAAGCTTCTCGGTCTTACCTTGGATAAGGCGGATGGAAAGAAGACCAAAGTCAGTTATGACATCATGGATTTTTTTACCATCGGAATGCAATTTGTTCCGGAAGATGATGATACCAAGAAAAATCCAACATTGATTTTCTTCGGTGGCATCATCTTTGAAGCAGTTATCTTGATTCTGGCATTCGTCTTCTTCTTCGTCTTTTCTATGAATCAGAGAAGCCTTGTCGCAAACTTTGGTTGGACATTCCTCTTTGCTGCATGCTATGGCTTCCTTACTCCTCTTTATGAAATGCTTCCCTTCCGTCAGGATTATCCGACGGACATGTATAATTGCATGATGACGAGGAAAGAAGAGGATCGTATTGCCTTTAATATTTTCCAGATTAATAAGAAGAGAGAAATGACAGGAGAAGACTTCATTGTTCCTTCATTCGAAGAATACAATTCTTTCTATAAGCTTCATACTTTATATTATCTTTATCTGCAGGATCTTTATGAGTCTAAGTTGACAAAGGCTTCGGAAGCACTTGACAGGATGAAGTATTTTTCCAAATTTTATTTAGAAGACGAAAGATATCTTCCTTTGGCTGAAACCGTCTATCTGAAGTTCCTTGTCGACGACGAGCCAGGAGCCAATAAGGTATTCCTTTCCATCAAGAAGGATGAGAGAAAGAATGTCACAAATCCAAGCGATTTGGCCGGCTTCCGTACAGCTGTGCTTGTTCTGGCAAACATTCATTCTGATAAGGAGGCCATAGACAGCCTTACCAAGTCTTATGAGAAGAAGCTTCAGTCGCTTACCTTGGCTGATTCTTATCGTGTAAAGAAGGAAAAAGCGCTCTTCGAATCTGCCTATCAAAAGGCTAGGACGATGAAAAGCGACCTCAATCTTCCGGAACGTTCGAATTGATCAAATAGAAAGAACCGCATGTAAAAGTGTGGCTCTTTTTTGATACAATTGTATTCAGGAGGTCTTATGTCTGAAGTAACAAAGAAAGCGATGGTCTATGCCTTGAAGGATGTCCTTAAGACAAAACCTTTCAATAAGGTGACTGTCAGTGACATCACAAATGCATGTGGAATGAACCGCATGACGTTTTACTATCATTTCCAAGATATTTACGCCCTTTTGGAATATGCCATCATGTCTGAGTTTTCCAAGACTCTTGCCGGAAACAAGACGGCCAGCACATGGCAGCAGGGCCTCGGAAATATTCTTCTTACCGCCCTTGACAATAAGGATTTTGTCACTAATGCATATCATTCTCTTGGAAGAGAAAAGGTTGAGAAGTATCTTTCCGATGTTGTCTTTTCATTGACGTATTCCGTTGTTGATGAGGAAAGCAAAGGGATGAGCGTTTCTGAAGACGATAAGAAATTCATCGCTGAATTCTATAAGTATGCTTTGATAGGCCTCGTCCTGGATTGGGTCAAGAATAGTATGATGGAAGATTATCGCATTCTTCTAAAACGATTTGAGACGATACTTAACGGTGAGACCAAAACGGCCTTGAATCGGTTCAGGGTCGATTCGTAGTACATCAAAAGTTAAAAAATGATAAAAAAATAGGCAGTTTTGCTCCGGTGATAAAAAGTTAATCACGAGGGCAAAACTGTCTATTTTTATATTTGTCTATTTTTTCTATACTTATGGTACCTTGATAGGAGGAAATAAAAATGTATTATTCAAGTGGAAATTATGAAGCGTTCGTTACTCCCAAGAAACCAGAGGGAATCGAAAAGAAATCAGCCTACATCGTCGGCACTGGTCTGGCTGCCTTAAGCGCTGCCTGCTACCTCGTCCGTGATGCAAGAATGGAGGGAAGTCATATCCATATTCTGGAAATGGGCGATATTGCTGGTGGCGCCTGTGATGGAAGACTTACTCCTGGTGGATATGTGATGCGTGGTGGAAGAGAGATGGACAATCATTTCGAAGTCATGTGGGATCTGTTCCGTTCCATTCCGTCTATCGAAACCGAAGGACTCAGTGTTCTTGACGAATACTATTATCTTAATAAAGAAGATCCAAACTATTCCAAGTGCCGTGCAACGGAAAAATGTGGACAGGATGCACATACGGATAAGAAATTCGGATTGAGCGACAAGGCTTGCATGGAAATCATGAAGCTGTATCTTACTCCGGAAAAAGATCTTGAAGATAAGAAAATCACGGATTATTTCGATGATGAGGTGCTCAATTCCAACTTCTGGATGTATTGGAGAACCATGTTTGCCTTTGAAAACTGGCATTCCGCTTTGGAAATGAAGAGATATCTTCAAAGATATGTCCATCATATCGGCGGGCTTCCGGATTTCACTGCCCTTCGTTTTACCAGATACAATCAATATGAATCTATGATTCTTCCGATGCAGAAGTATTTGGAAAGCCATGGAGTTGAATTCCATTTCAATACGAAGGTGACCAATGTCGAATTTGATATTTCAGCAGACAAAAAGGTTGCCAAGAGAATTGATATCGATAAGAAAGGCGAGAAGAGCAGCATCGATCTGACGGAAGATGATCTTGTCTTTATTACCAATGGCGGTTGTGTTGAGAATTCGACCTACGGAGATCAGAATCATATTGCTGGATATAAGACGGAACTGACTGATGACGGAGGCTGGTCTCTCTGGAAAAAGATTGCCGCCCAGGATCCGAGCTTCGGTCATCCGGAAAAGTTCTGCTCTGAACCGGATAAGACTTGCTGGATGTCTGCAACGGTCGAGACTCTTGACCAGGAAATCATTCCTTATATCACGAACATCTGCAAGAGAGATCCTTTTACCGGTCATGTTGTCACTGGTGGCATCGTCACGGTCAAAGATTCTTCCTGGTTGCTGAGCTGGACGATCAACAGACAGCCACAGTTCAAGTCTCAACCGAAAGGACATTGTCTTGTCTGGGTCTATGCACTTTTCAATGACAGGCCGGGTGACTATATCAAGAAGCCGATGAGAGAATGCACTGGAAAGGAAATTTGTGAGGAATGGCTTTATCATCTTGGCGTCGAGCCTTCCAAGATCGAAGAATTGGCTGACAAGCATGCCAATACAATCCCCGTCATGATGCCTTATATCGATGCGTTTTTCATGCCGAGAAAGAAGGAAGATAGGCCGAACGTCGTTCCGGATAAGGCTGTCAACTTTGCCTTCTTGGGTCAGTTTGCAGAGACTGCAAGAGATACCATTTTTACTACTGAATATTCTATGCGTACCGGTATGGAAGCAGTCTATACGCTTTGCAACATCGACCGTGGAGTCCCTGAAGTTTGGGGAAGCACCTATGATGTCCGCGACCTTCTCAAAGCTACGGTGATGCTTAGAGATGGAAAACCGGTTACTGATATGGACATGAATCTTGTGGAGAAAGTTGCTTTTAAGAAAGCTCTCAAGATGATAAAAGGAACGGATGTCGAATTGCTTTTGAAGCAGTATAAGGTTATCTGATTTTGATATAATGGCAGCTCCTTGGTCATCCAAAGGGCTGCCATTTGTTAAAAAATGATTGATATTTTTCCTCGACCTCTTATAATAAGTCATACCTGGGGATGTTCCGGTTTCGACAGGCGGGGACGACTTCCGAGGGCAGTGGAGTGGCTTCCTTAAAAGCCGACACAATTACAAGTGCCAATAAACCTGTTATGTTCCGTGCTCCGGCCATGATGGCCTGCGCTGCCTAGTTTAACTAGACTTTTGCGCCTTTTTGGGACATAGTCCCTTTGCACGAATCAGATTGGATCTAGTAAGCTCATCCGTCTGATACTTTAGAACTTACTTCATGGTCGGGCTTCCTTTCCCTGACCATGTGACACAAGGAAGGATCGAAAGATGCAATCTTCGTCCATGTCTTGCTTCTTTCTAATATCAGACGTGGAAGAAACTGTGGTTCCTCGTTAGAGATTCTTGTTTGGACGTGGGTTCGACTCCCATCATCTCCACCAGTAAGATTCACAAGTGGTATCTATAAATATGTGGCTATCACTTCTAAAGGGTGTCCTTTGCCGGGCGCCTTTTTTCTAATTTGATAAATGAGTTCTTCGAACTTTGCTTAATTGATAACCAATGCTATTGGACAAAAGACTGGCGTGAAATACGAAGTGAAATTTATGAGATACATATTTGATAAAGTCATGGCTATATGATTGTGAAAAAGCCAAAATGAAATATTCTTCAAAAAACACTTGCTATCGCAGCGAGGAAGTAGTATCATTAACAAGCGCCAAAAATGAGGCGCAGATACGATCGCTCTTTGAAAACTGAACGGGATGACCAGTACATACATAGAAAAGAATAAATTCGAAACAAGGTAATACGTCAATCCAAGAGTATTGA
>JBNMLQ010000077.1:0-6599 GCA_050874925.1 Candidatus Enterosoma sp.
GTACTGCTTCATCAGCCAGTTTGTTCAGCTGTTCATCGTCTAGATGATTCCTTGCCTTGAGTTCGATAAGAATTCCAGGCATTTCTTTTTGTTTGGGACAAAGAGAGATATCATATCTTCCATCTCCGGATTCTTTGTTTGATGTGAGCTGAAATCTGTTATCCAAGGTGGCACATAGGCCAAGCATCAGTCCTTGATAGAAGTTTTCCTTGTTGGTATCGTAATAACTTACGGACTCCGAGAGCAGCTTTTCCAGGTTTCTCTGAAGAGCTTCTGTGTCTTTGGAATAGAGAGCCTCCTGGATGGAGATGGCTGTGGATTGTGGAATCATGGGCTGGAATTTTTCCAATATTTCTTTGTTATATACGAATACGATTTCCTTGTTCGGAAGAGCTACTTCGCAAAGATAATCCCCGGTAAAGGAAGGCTGTTTGGATACGACCTCCAGATACCCGGCAATCAAAAGGAAACTGAAGATGGAAGAAGGATTGTTCTTGATTTGGGGATAGATGACACTGGTATCGATATAGGTCCTTATGGACTTGCCTTCCAGAAGTCTTGCCATCTTTTCGTAGATGTCTTCATCTGATTCGGATAGGACCTCCTGAATGATTTCGTTGCTTCCTGTAGACTGCCAATAGGCGAGAGGCTCACAGTTGTTTCTGAAATAGTTGACGACAGACCAGGGGTTGAATATCTCCGTGTTTCCAAAAAGATATCCATCATACCATGAGCAGATTTCATCGTATTTGTCTTCGACATGGTAATATTCAGCCATTCCCAATACTTCGTCTTTGGTAAAACCGAAGTATTGGCTGTATTTTCCGTCCATGATGGAATTGACGGCCAGATTGTTCAATCCACTGAAGATGCTTCCTTCTGCTACTTTTAGTATTCCGGTAAGGAAACCAAAGGATAGATGGGGGTTGTCTTTGAATCCTCCGGAAAAGAGATTCCTCATGAAGGAGATGACTTCGTCATAGAACCCCTTTACATGGCCTTGCTGAATCGGTGTGTCATACTCGTCGATGATGATTATCGGCTTGACTTGAAAGTGTTCGTGAAGCATCATGGATAGATTTGCCAGTGCCATAGACAGTTCCACGCTGGAAATCTTTCCCGAAATCAGTTTGGATAGGAAGCTTTTTTCATAAGAGCTCAGATTGTTGTCCTCAACGAGTTCCCTGTGTCTGGATGCTTCCAGACAAAAGAGATTCGTAAGATTTTCCAAGGTTTCTTCCCATGTATCACACTTGACGTCCTTGAATGACAGAAAGATGACCGGGTATTTTCCTTGATATTGTCTATATTTTTCCCCACAGCTCCAGATCTTCTTGTCTTTGAAATAGATGGAAGTATCCTGTTTGGTCTTTTCGAAGAAGGTACGGAGCATATCCATGTTCAAGGTTTTGCCGAATCTTCTGGGCCTGGTGAAAAGAGAGACGGTCGGACGTTCATCAAGAAAATCCTTGATCATCATCGTTTTGTCAATATAGAAATATTCGCTTGAAGCAAGACGGTAGTCGGAAATGCCGATGGGTAGAGGAAGAGTTGGCTTGTTTGATCCACTAGCTTTGAAGGTTCTTCCGTCGATTGGCTTTTTTGCATCGGAGGGCAATTCCCATCTTCCCTCGTTCTTGAATGCGCCTTCGATGATTCCTTCCAAGCATAATTTTGTGACTCGTCTAGGTGTGACTCCCCATTTCTTAGAAGCCTCCACTGTACTCATTGTCTTTTTCATGATGCCTCCTCTTTCGGAATATTATACTTGATTATCGGAACAATAGGAAGAACAATAGCCGGAATGATATAGGAGAACAAAAAAGTGAAAAGAACAGCATCCTAATGACTGAAAGGGAGGCTGCGCTTTTCAAAATATGTATCGAAGGCCTTCAATGATAAACAAAGAGATTCAAATCAATTCCCAATAACCGGTTTTCCTTGATCCGGTTCTTTTTATCTTCTGGCCTTTGGACAAAGAATCCAAATGTCTTTGGATGGTACTTTGAGACTTATTCAAATCTTTAGACAATTGAATGGTTGTTATGTATTTATTGCTTTTGATGGCTTTGATTATTTCTGAATCCAACGGATTCATTCTATCATTTATTCTATCATTTATTCTATCATTTATTCTATCATTTATTCTATCATTTATTCTATCATTCAAAAAATCAGTCTTTCTTTCAAAAATGAAGGTGAATCCAAAGTCGTCATTGTGGTAGGAGTATTCGACATCGTTTTGGGCGCAGAGAGTGAATGTCCTGTCGAAACCAGTTCCAAAAGCGTCTATATATCCACATTTATAAAGGACAGAAGAAATCAGAGGATTCCTCAGTTTGCTTCCGATATTTCCGGAAGCGAACTGCTTAGGATCGATATCCTTGAATATCCCTCCTGGATTATAAATCCTTACCGATGACTTGTATATGATTATGGAATTGAATTCTTCGCTGGCATAAGACCTATGGGCGAAGGAATTCAAAACGATTTCCCTGATTGCCCTCAGAGGTATCTCGCAGACTTCTTCCCGCTGAAAATTCACGATGTCAGATTTGAAGCTTAAATGATTTTGAATATACGATACGGCTTCTTGGATACATTCGAATATATTCCCTTTAAATTCCTTGATTTCGCCGAATTCGGTTCTTTGGTCTGTCGGGTAAACGGCTTCTTTCAAAGTCAAAGGCTTGTCTTTGGAAAATAGATAATACCCCGCATTATTCAAGTATCCATCCTTTGTTGCCAATCCAAGCTTGACTAATGCCGTCATGGCATTGTTATAGACGTAATTCAATCTTCCTTTTTCATTTGCCTGCCTTATGCAATTCAGAAGCGATTCTTCATCGATATCATTTACTCCGTATTCGGTTTCTTCTTTTTCCCATTTGGAATATGTTTCTTTTTTGGATTCAAAGAAACGTTCCAATTGGGATGAATGCATGACTATATCTGCGTCATTTACCCTTATATAGTACCGACCATAGGCGGAATAAGGCGTATCAGTTCCTTCCACGGAAACAGCTATGATGTTCTTATCTTGCTCTCTTATTATGCTGATATCAACCTTGAAGGGAAGGGGCTTGAGATTGTTCTGGATATCATGAGCGATATCAGCCTTTGTTCTCTTCCCGATATCAACGCCGGTTATTTTGCCATCATCATTGATTCCAAAATAAACGGTTCCCTTGTTCCCTTTGTTCAGCATGGAACACATTGAGATGATTCCTTCTTTCAGCTGCGCCAAGGATTTCTTCAATTCGACTGTTTCACTTTCTTGATACATAGGAACACCTCATTTCTATCATTTATTTTATCATTTATTCTATCATTTATTCTATCATTTATTCTATCATTTATTCTATCATTTATTCTATCATCCCTCTAAAGGTCAGCTATGCCAGACGGATTGAAAGAAAGAGCAAACTTTCTTCTGATACCACGGGATGAATCTATATTCATTCAAAGAATCCATGAGAAGATAATGTAGGAAACGAATCGATGACAAGAATAGACGTCTAAAAGAATGAACTAAAAAAGCCTGCCTTGATGGATACAGGCTTTTTAGATAGTGACGTTTCCTGACAAGAAAAACCTGTCTTAGCAGGACTGAAAGAAACTGTCAAAGAGGAAGAAGGCATCCTTGCTTTCCTTCCTCTCGGGATAGGCAACAGGAAAGACATGTTCCAGTCTGAAGTCTTCACTCTTGTATTCCCTGAATTCGACTTCTACATCGTTCTTCCTCATGCAATCATATAAGTCATAGCTGTCCTTCTTTAAGAAGTCATGGTCGCTGGTGATGTGGACACAAGGTGGCATGATATCTTTCTTGATCATCAAAGTCGGATCAAGAAGCTCCTTATAGCAGTCTAGATAGATGTCGTTTCTATGGATTCCGGTAGAGAACATGAAGGTGGATTCCTCTCCTCTCTTCAGATGGGAGGCAGAGGAAATCAAGCCTAGTGCATGAATCGGGAAAGGATCAAATTCCATCTCAAAGAGATCCCTGTTCTTTTTGGAAGCATTGATCAAGGAAAAAGTGAGGGAGAGAAGACCACCTGCCGAATCTCCGACCATATAGATTCTCTGGAAGGAGAAGTGATAGGTCTCCTGGTTCCTTCTACAGAATTCCATCGCTTCCAGGATGGATTCCAGTTGGTTGTAGAAGCCGGCCTTCGGAGAGAGCGGATAGGAGATGGCTATGAGAGTGTATCCTAGCCTTGCCATCACCATGTCGGAATAACGGTTGAGATCCTTTGTTCCGTATACTCCACCACCTCCATGGGTGACAAAGATGACAGGTTCCATCCTGTCAGCATCCTTTCTCTGATAGATGTCCAGAAGATGATATCTGTCTTTCTTATCCTTGCTGTAGCAGATATCCTTCTGGATATTCAGATCCAAAGCATCATCATGCTGCTTCTTCATCCTTTGATGGTCATGGATGGTGCACTGCATGCGTGCGATACCTGCTGCGATAGAAGCAAAGAATCGATGATAGGGTTTATTGTTTTTCATGATATTCCTGTCTGTCAGCAAGCCTGAGGATGCATGCTTCCACCTCCCTTGGATCTGACGTACATTCGAACCTTCTTTTGACAAGTCCGTTCCTGTCGATGAGGAACTTGGTGAAGTTCCATTTGATTTCGTTCTTCTCCAGTTCCAGGGGTCCCTTCTTGATATAGATGGAGGATAAGACACCGCTTAGAGGATTGCCTTTGTCAAAAGAGACGAACTTCTTCCTTCTTGTAAGATAGGAGAAGAGAGGAAGGGCATTTTCTCCGTTGACATCTATCTTCTGGAACCTGGGAAAGGTGGTATTGAAGTTCTTCTTACAGTATTCATCGATATAGGAATCATCTTCCGGACATTCCTCATGGAACTGATTGCAGGGAAAATCCAGGACCTCAAAGCCTTCCTCATGGAATCTTCTCTGAAGGTGTTCCAAATCCCGATAGCTATCCCTGGCAAAGGAACATCGTATGGCTGAATTGACGACAAGGAGGATCTTTCCTTTGTATTGTTCCATGGAGATGTTCTCTCCATGGATATCTTTTGCAGAGAACTGATAGAAGGATTCCTTCATGGCTTATTTTACAAGGGAAAGGACGTAGTCCTTCAGTTCTCCTTCTTCACCATATTTCTTCAGGACGTCAAGGAAGGAATCCCTGTTGATGGCTGTTAGAAGCAAATCCTTATCGATGTCCTTAAGGATGTCGATGAGGTTACGATAGGAAGAGAGCTTGACCTTGTCCAGGATCTTCTTGTTCCTCTGTTCAGGTATGACTCTCTCCTTAGGATATCCTTCTCCTCCCTTGGTGGAGAATAGCTTTTCAAAGGTGTATCTGAGATTGAGTTCTGCACCCCAACCGAAACCTTTGGCAAAAGGCATGCTGATGGCATTTCCGTCATTGACCTGACGGAAGAGATAGGCATCGGATGGTTCGGTGACATATCCGCATAGGACACCAGGGAAGGAATTCATGGCCAGAAGTGCTCCTTCTCCTGTTCCACATCCGGTGATGACGAAGTCGACTGCCTTTGTGTTGAGTAAGATGGCAGCAAGGATACCGTTCTGTACATAGGTAAGAGGCTTGTCTTCCTTGTTGAACATACCGATGTTGACGGCTTCATAGGAATAGGTTTTGGAGACCTCTTCGAGTTCCTTGAAGATGATGGGATTCTTGTCGGCCTGGCTGTTTTCATTGATCAATGCGATTCTCATGGTATTTCTCCTTTTTATTCATGACTTTCGACGACGATGAAATACGGACTGGATGGGGAATTGAGGATGTTGACTCTGGTGCATGCAAACTTGAAACGGCTGAGTCCGGAAAGATAGTCGACGACCATCTTTCCTTCCAAGTCCCCTTCTTCATGTCCGGGATAGATGGCGATGTTGACTATGGCATCCTTGTCCATCAGATCCAGGGCTGCTTCGATGGCAGGAAGGGTAGTCTTTCTCAAGGTATAGATAGACTTGTCTCCTCCCGGAAGCCAACCAAGGTTGAACATCCCTGCCTTGAACTTCTCATGGACATATTCCTTGACCTTATGGTGGGAATCATGGATGAGGGTGTAGTTCATAGGACATCCTGCTTCTTTCAAATGCTTTGATGTAGAATCGATAGCCTGCTGTTGGATATCAAAGGCATAAACATGACCCTTCTCTCCGACTGTCTTGGAAAGAAACTCCGTATCATGTCCGTTTCCCATCGTAAAATCGATGGCGATATCCCCTTCCTTCAGATGTTTCAAAATGAAGTATTTATGTAAATCCAATAAATCAAGCATTCTCTACCTCCAATAAAAAGACACCTATATTTTAAGACCTGGGAAAGAGAGAGTAAAGAAGAGAGGAGGCTATCAAAAAGAAAGCACTCAAGGAAACGAATCATATCAATATGATATATGATGAAAGAATGAGATAAGAAATATTGAAAAGTGCAGTTGAATTATGATTTAAATAAGGCAATATTATAAATATAAATTTGAGTTACTATAAAAATATAATAACATAAACAATCTTATTATTATCAAAGAATTGTCAGATAACCCTTGTTTTTTTTTTTTTATTAAACTTATACAATAGTCAAGGA
>JBNMLQ010000078.1:0-6575 GCA_050874925.1 Candidatus Enterosoma sp.
AGGGATACTTCTATCTGATGTATCCTGCTCTCATCACCGGTGCCGTCTTCGGACTTGTCATCGGTAAGCTTGTCTTCGGCGGGACCGGAACGAACATCTTCAATCCTGCCTTGGTCGGCATGATTTTCTCTAAAATCTGCTTCGGCTCCCATTATGCCTATTGGGACGCCTTCAAGGGAAATGGTGAACTTGTCTCTGCCGGTGCTACCAGCCTTTCTTCCAGCTTCATCGATACGGCCAACAACAGCTTTGCCTTGGATAAGTCCTATTCGCTGCTTGACCTGTTCTTAGGAAGAATTCCGGGCCTGTTTGGCGAGGTTTGCAAGCTTGCCATCCTGATTGGCTTTGTCTATATGGCCATCCGTCATGCCATCGACTGGAGAATCACTCTCTCCTATGTCGGCAGCTTCTTTGTCTTGATGCTGATTGCCGGTGCCATCGTTTCCAACAGCAAGAATGCCAATGGGCTCAATCCATGGTATTTTGCCACCTATCAGCTCCTTTCCGGCGGTCTTCTCTTCGGTGCCGTCTATATGGCTACGGATCCGGTGACTTCACCGATCACGCAACCAGGAAGAATCCTTTATGGTGTCATCCTTGCCATCTCTACAGCCTTCATCCGTCTGTTTGCCTCTCTTCCTGAAGGAACAGGATATTCCATTCTTATCGGCAACATGATGACTTCCGTCATCGATTACCCGAAGTGGTCTACCAATAAGTTCACTTTGAAGAATGTTCTGATTCCTGTCATCGTCTTTGTCGTCTTTGCCCTGATCATGGTCTGGGCCTTATGTGTGGAGGTGCTTGGATAATGGATGAATTCAAAAAGAATCTCATCAAGACTTCTGCTACCTTGATGATCATTGCCGGCGGTGCTGCCGTACTTGTCGGTGCTACCAATGCCCTTACGGCTCCTGTCATCGCCAAGAACGAGGCAGAGAAAGAAAGACAGCAGCTGAGCCAGGTCTTTGGCGACAAGGCCAATGCCTTCGTCGAATGGAAGTCCTATGATTCCGAAGAAGACCAGAAGGACAAGGCTGAAGAACATGAGGGTGGAACCTATCTTTCGGAAATCAGCAAAAAGCTGAACTATGTACAGAAAATCTGGACGGCCAGAAAGACTTCCGGTGATCCGGACAAGGCTACGGATTCCGACAAGGCTGTCGGATATGTTGCCAGAATCTACGGAAAGAATGGCTATGGTGCCGTCGATCTTCTTGTCGGCATCAATCTAAATGGCACGTATTCCAAGATTGCCATCATCACCGATAGCATGTCTTATAAGTCAAAGCTTGAATCTGATTATCTTGATCCTTACAACAACGCTTCTGACAAGAACAAGGAAACTGCTCTTGGCAACGTCAAGTGCGGTGCCACCTTTGCAGCTACGCTTGTCAAGAATGGCGTCGAAGAAGCCAAGAAGGCATGCCTCAAGGAAATCGTTGCCGGTGTCGATGAAGAAGCAATGATTTTCGGCGGAAGCCGCAGCGACTATACCGAGCTTACGATTCCTGCCGATGCCAAATATGTCAAGAGTGTGTTCGGCTGTGCCCAGGGTTATGTCTTCAATTCCTATGCTGATGTCAAAGGTGATTTCGGTTCAAGCAGCATGAATATCTATATTGCCGTCAACAAGGATGGCACACTTCATTCCATCGTTCTTCCTTCCGCAGGAGCAGGCAATACCTATGGAAATCCACAGACTTATGTCGACCATGTCAACAAGGCTGACAATAAGGAAGCTGCATTGGATGATGAGGTCAAGACTTCGTCCACATATTCCAACAGTGCCATCAAGGATATGGTCAAGGAGGCCCTTGACCTTGTCAAGCAGAAGAAGGTCGCTTCACTGTCCTATCTTCCTGGATTTGACACCGATGTCCATTCCATGTCCTATGATATGACTTATTCATTTGAAGAAAGGAGATAAAGGAAATGACTGAAAATAAGCATAAAGAAAGCTTTGTCTCTGGTATCATCAAGAACAATCCTCTGTTTGTCGCCGTATTGGGAACCTGCCCTGCTTTGGCTGTCACCACCTCTTTTGAGTCTGCCTTCGGTATGGGTCTTCTCTTTACTTTCGTCCTTCTTTGCTCCAACGTCATCATCTCTTTGCTTCGCAAGCTGATTCCTGAAGTCATCCAGACTCCTGCCTATATCGTCGTCATCGCAGCCTTCGTCACCATCACGAAGATGATCACCCAGGCCTACCTTCCGGAACTTTACACTTCCTTGGGTGTCTTCTTAAGTCTTCTTGTCGTCAACTGCATCGTCTTGGGAAGAGCTGAGGCCTTTGCCAGCAAGAATGGCGTTCTGGATTCTGCTTTGGATGCACTAGGAAACGGCATCGGCTATACCATCGCCATCTCCATCATCGGCTTTATCCGTGAACTTCTCGGTGTCGGATATTTCTCTGTCGGAAAGATCTTTACCTTCCTTCCGCAGTATGACATCAACATCCTGGCAAACCGTGCCGGTGATTGGAATCTGTCTATGAGTATCTTCCAGAACTCTGCCGGTGGCTTCATCGTCATGGGTATCGTCATGGCCATCATCGCTGCCATCGAGAACCGTAAGAACAATAAGAAGAAAGTCGATGCAAGAATTGCCATGCAGAAAGAACTTGCAGCCAAGAAGGCTGCCGCTTCTAACAGCGTCAAACCTGCTATGGCTAAGGAGGCAAAGTAACCATGTCTACCACGCCATATATCGTTTCGTTCCTTCTGGCCATCGTCTCTTCCATGTTGATCGATAACGTCGTTCTGTCCCGCTTCTATGGAATCTGCTCCTTCATCGGTGTCGGTAACAAGCCGAAGTCAGCTTTTTCCATGGGTGTTGCCGTCACCTTCGTCACCGTCATGGCTGCCTTGGTCTGCTGGCCTATCTATACTTACATCCTCACTCCTCTTGAAATCCCCTTCATGGATACTTTGACTTACATTCTTGTCATCGCATCCTTGGTTCAGGTTGTCGGTCTTTTCATCAAGAAGTATTCTCCTACCCTGTATAAATCCTTTGGTATCTATCTTCCTTTGATTACGACCAACTGTGCAGTCCTTGGTGTCGTTCAGGGAAACACGGATTCCGGACTCAGCTTCGGAATGTCCATGGCCAATGCCATCGGTACTTCTCTGGGCTTTGTCATCGTCATCGTCTTGTTCTCCTTCATCCGTGTCCGTCTTGAAGAATACAAGACTCCCAAGGCCTTCAAAGGTGTTGCCATTGCTCTTATCACCGCTGCCTTGATGGCTATCGCCTTCATGGGCTTCAGTGGAATGGTTTCCCAGGCTTAATCCATGCCTATTTGGTTAAGATGGGTCCTTGCCGTTGGCATCCTTGTCGTATTGGTCATCATCTTCGTCGTGTCTTTTGTCCTTTATCGGAAGACACCGGCTCCGAGGGGATGCGAGGAATTCGAAAAGCCAAGCGAAGCGAAATGCCATGGATGCAAGGAAACCGGATGTCATTTCAATCTCTATTACAATGACATCGAAACCCAGGTGAAAGAAGAGATGGAAAAAGAAATTCATTCCTCCGAGAATGGAAAGGAGAATCAGGAAAAATGAATCTATGGATTGTCATGCTGATTGCAGGAGGTATTCTTCTTGCCATCGGTCTCGTCTTAGGTATACTTATCGTTGTCGCTGAAAAATTCCTCCATGTCGAGGAGGATTCCCGTATTGCCGATGTTGAAAAGATGCTTCCGAACTTCAATTGCGGTGCCTGCGGTCATGCAGGTTGCCATGATATGGCCGAAGCCATCGTCAAAGGTGAACAGAAGCAGCTTTCCGCCTGCAAACCTGGCAACAAAGCCAAGAACTATGATCCGATCATCAACTATATGAAGGAACATCCGGACGCGGATGGCACCCTTCATGTTCCTACCATCTAATTGCGGTCGCCGTTTTCTCTGGTGACGTAATCGTAGGGTTGGGCACAATCCATGTCGTCGGCATCGTCTTTGGAATCCGACATGTGGTTTTTGTCCCGGATCATGTTTCTGTCTTCAATGGAAACGATGGTGTTCTTATTGTTGTATTCGTCAAGATTTCCAAGGCTGGCATGACCTGTGATGGGTTTGCCCGACCTTGGAAGTCTTTTTTTACAATGTGGGCAGGTGAAGGTGAATTCCGGTATTTCTTGATTGCAGAATGGACAGATTCTCATAAAGGTGGCCTCGATTTCTTTGAATATTATAGTACTTGCTTCAAAAAGGTGGAAAAACTTTGTTTTTCCATCGATATCTTAATATAATGATGGAAAGGAAGGAACTCCCATGAACAGAAAGACCATCGTCGCTTTTATTTATGATTTTGATCATACGCTCTGCACGACAGATATGCAGAACTATTCTTTCATTCCGTCTTTGGAAATCGAACCCAAGGAATTCTGGGAGGAAGCCAACAGGCTTACCAAGAAAGAACATATGGATGCTCTTCTTGCCTATATGTATCTCATGATCACAAAATCGAGAGAGAAGGGGCTTCCTGTCACCAGGGAGGCCTTTGTCAATCTGGGAAAGGATATCCAGCTTTTCAGCGGTGTGAAGGGTTGGTTTGATAGAATCAACCGGTATGGAAAAAGCAAAGGCATCGAGGTTCAGCACTATGTCATTTCCTCTGGAAACAAGGAAATCATCGAAGGGAGCGAAATTGCATCTTCTTTCAAGAAAATCTATGCATGCGAATACCTTTACGATGAACAGGGTGAGGCCATCTGGCCGAAGTCGGTCATCAATTATACGACGAAGACACAGTTCATATACCGCATCAACAAGGGTGTGCTTGATATTTCCGAGAATGACAAGGTCAATGCATCTATGCCGGATGAGAAGAAGCCTGTTCCTTTCCAGAACATGATCTATATCGCCGATGGCCTTACGGATGTACCGTGTATGAAGCTCGTCAGGGCTAATGGAGGAACGGCCATCGCTGTTTTTGACAAGAACAAGAAGCCTGCCAAGAACCTTCTTACCAATGGAAGAGTCGACTTTGTCTGTGAAGCAGATTATTCCGATGGCTCTCAGATCGATAGGATTGCCAAACTCCTGATTGATAAGATTGCTCCTCTCGATCAGCTTTATCAGCTTCATAATACCCAGATGGAAGAAGGAAAATAAAAATCTCCGAAGGAAGTCCCGTATGGATAACCTTCGGAGTTTTTGATTGTAGATGAAACAGCCTTATGGTGATCAGTCTTCCTCTTCGGCAATTTCCTTGGCCAGGGAAAGGATATCGGCTCTTTCCGGCTTTGAGCATCTTCTTATAGATGGGATAATTGATGCTGACACCGACGATGTTATGGACCAATTATGAAACGGCACCGAATTTTTTTGATGAATCCGTTCTTTTGGTCTTCTTTCCTGACAATATATCTTGGGAGGCAGTCAATATGTCAGGAACCAAGAATCATCATCCGTTGATGGACAATCCTGGAAAAGGTATAATGGAAGAAACCAGAAGCCAGGAAGGAGGATTTGATATGAGCATTTATCTCAACCCCGATAACATCGGCATGCAGATGGATGTCAACAGCCCGAACTTTGTCGATAAATCGATGCTCATCCAGTTCACCAATGCCAGGCTGAACACCTCTTCCCGTTTTCTGTGCGTGACCCGTCCAAGAAGGTTTGGCAAGACCGTTGCCGTCAATATGCTCTCATCCTATTACTCCATGGGATGCAAGAGCGGTCAGCTCTTCCATGGACTGAGGATTGAAAAGGATCCTTCCTTTGAGAAGCATCTTAACAGGCACTATGTCATCGTATTGGACATAGCCGGCATCATCATGAGCCTGCGCTTTGAAAAGGATCCTATCCGTGTCTATGAGAAATCCATGGTCGAAGCACTCAAGGAAGACTTTGAAATGGCGTCCTCGGCTACGACTCTTTCCCAGCTTTTCAAGGAAATCTATGCCAGGAAGGGCATAAGGTTCATCATCCTGATTGATGAATGGGATGCCGTCTTCAGGGACAGGAAGGACAACAAGAGGATATGTGACAGCTACATGGAATTCCTTCGAAGCCTCTTCAAGGACATCAACGTCAGCCAGAGCTTTGAGCTGGTCTATATGACGGGCATCTTCCCTATCACCAGATACAATACGGAATCTACGCTGAACATGTTCAAGGAATTTAACATGATTTATCCTGGAAGACTGACGGAATTCTTCGGCTTTACGCAACAGGAAGTCGATGTCCTTTGCGAAAGGAATGATATCGACAAAGAACAGATGAGAAAGTGGTACGACGGATATCATTATGGAGGTATGAGCCTGTATAGTCCGTACTCGGTCATCAATTCCATCGAGGATCGATGCTTCCGAGATTATTGGACCAACACTGTTTCCGTAGAATCCGTTATGGAGTATATGAACTATGATGGTGGCATCCTCAAGGAGTCGATTGTCAGGATGATGTCCGGGGACAGGGTGAAGTTCAATCCGGACAGGTTCAAGAATGATCTGAGCACCATCGACAGTCAGGATGCAGCCCTCACCATCCTTGTTCATCTGGGATACTTGGGATATGATCCTGACAGACATGAATGCTATATCCCGAACAGGGAAATCAGACA
>JBNMLQ010000079.1:0-6536 GCA_050874925.1 Candidatus Enterosoma sp.
CGCTGGAACACTTGAGATGATACTTGTCTAGCAGGGCATTGCTTCCGACCGGCTGAGCGGTCTTGATGAATTCTTCGACGATGCACTTGAGTATTTCGTCTTTTCTATTCAATTTCATACCGCCCTCCTAGCACTCGTCTTTCCCGAATGCTAAATAGTATTATAGGCAAAAAATTAGCAATTGCAATACTAGAGTGCTAAATTTCTTTCTGGAAGCAAAAACAAGGAACTCCGTAGGAGTCCCTTGCATGGTTGTCGTCATTTCTTTTTATGTGCGATGAGAACGTGGATTTCTGTCCCCTGGGCACGGAATTTCCTTTCGTATTCCGTCGGTGGCAGATAGTCGACTTTTTCGGAATAGAAGGGCTCGATGATTTCAATGTCAAAAAGGCCTGTTTCCTTGAAATATTCGACAGAATCTTCAAAAAGTCCGACATTATCCGTCCTGAAATAGAGGGTTCCGTCATCCTTCAGGATGCGGTGATATTCCTTCTGAAGCGTCGGATAGGTCAGTCTCCTGTGATGCTGTTTCTTCTTCGGCCAGGGGTCAGAAAAATTCAGATAGATGCAGTTTAGCTGACCATCGGAAAGAAGAGGAAAAATACGTTCGATCGGTGCATTCAGAAGGAGGAAATTATGCCTTTCTTCCTTGACCTGTGCGGCATGTTTTACGGCTAGGGCGAAGGCGTTTCGATTGATTTCCACGCCGAGGTATCTTTCATCCGGACACCTCTTGCATACTTCAAGAAGGAAGCCACCCTGTCCGGAGCCGATTTCAAGGTTCTGGAAGCTCTTGATGGATTCCGGATCGAAGTCGGACAGGTTTCTGGCGATGTCTTTGTTCTCCAGGAGGACGTCATCCGCCCATTTACGGTGGCGCAGTCTCATTATTCGGGTTTCTTTCCTGTTCTGAGGTATTCGCTCAGGTCATAGATGGCATGGGCATAGATCTGCATGTTGTCATAGAAATCGGAGAGCGGGAAGAATTCATCATCTCCGTGCATGCGGTAATCCCTGCCTGGGAACTGGGCGCCGAAGGCGACGGAATTCTTGCTTTCCCTGGCATAGGTGCCGCCACCGATGGCAAGAGGCAGGGATTTCATGTCTCCGGTCTCCTTTTGATAGGCACCAAGAAGGATGTTGATGAAATCGGATTTTGGATCGGCGACAAAGCCGTCGCTTCCACCAAGAAGAGTGACCTTGGCGCCCGTCTTCGTGCTGACGTTGTTCAGGACATCATGGATGTCCATGCCGGCAGGGAAGCGGACGTTGACGGCGATGGTGAGCTTGCTTCCGTCATAGGAAATCCTTCCGACATTGTAGGAGGATTCGCTGAAGTATTCGTCCTTGAAGTTTCCTTTGAAGTGTTCGCCCATGCCGTCATGGTACTGGAAGAAGACATCCTTGAATGTCTTGTTTCCGAAGACTTCACCAAGGAAGTGAAGCATGTAAAGACCTGCATTGACGCCATTCCATGGCATGGAGCCATGATATGGTTTTCCGAAGAACTTCAATGTCTTTCCGTCGAAGGTTGCCTTGATGCGCTTATGTCTTTCAAGATAGGAAGGAAGTTCTCTTTTTACATCATCCTGATGAAGGGTGATGTCGCAGCTTGCTTCGGCAAGGACGATGTTGAGGGCTTCGCCGAGGCTGAAGTTTTCGATGCCTAAGACGGTCACAGGATATTCGGCTGTATAGGCATAGATGGATTTTTCGGCATAAATCAAAGGATATTCGGCATCAGGAGAGAAGCCGAGCGTCGGGTAGGGTTTCTTCATCTCTTCGAAGTAATGCTTCAGGCAGAGAGAGTCGTTCTCTTCGTTTCCACCGAAGAGGAATCTCATCTTGTATCCGCCCAAAGCCCCCTTGTCCATCAAGGCCTTGACGGCGAAAAGACAGGCAAGGCCAGGACCTTTGTCATCGGAAGAACCTCTGGCATACATGATGTTTCCTTCTTCAAGACGAAGGGTGAAAGGATCGGCTGTCCAGTTTTCCTTCTTGACCGGGACGACATCGCTGTGGGCATAGATGTCCAGAATCTTGTCTCCTTCTCCATAGGTGAGCTCGGTGACATAGTTGTCACAGCGGTCGACGTGGAAACCCATTTTCTGTCCAAGCTCTGCGACAAAGGCGAGAGCCTTGTCGACACCTTCTCCGAAGGGCTTCTCCTTGGATTGGGTCTTTGGATCCAGGACGGAGTCGATGGCGATGTATTCCTTCAGAGTCTCGAAAGCTTCCTTCTTATAGGGAGCGACGAGCTTCTTGAAGTCCGTATTCTTCATCTTTATCGGTTCTGCATTTTCTTTCATTTTGATTACCTCTTTGTTTCTATTCGTCGAAATGATTGTCAAAGTCGGAAAGTATTCTTGCCACGCCTTTCAAAGGTAGGTCCGGAACATATTCGATGCTCGGATCTTCCTTGAGAAGCAGTTCCTTGATGCGAGAGGCGTTGCCTCCTGTCAGATATACCTTTGGATTCTCAGGGGAATAGATTTCCTTGATCTTCGAAACGACTTCATGGATGGTTCCGAGAATGCCATAGACTGCTCCCGAGGAGATACATTCCTCCGTCTTTAAGGAGACGACCGGAGGATTGTCTTTTAGGGAAAGTCCCTTGAGAAGGTCGGTGGAAACATCCATCATCTTCGGAAACTGGCTGATGTCAGGAAAGATACTCGCTCCATAAAAGACTTTCTGTCTGTCAAGGTAAAGAATCTTTCCGACGGTTCCAAGGTCGATGGTGATGTTTTCCCTTGTTTCCATGGCGATGACGTCACAGAAGAGATCGCATCCGAGATAGGCGGTGTTTTTGATGGTGTAGCCATGCTTCAAAGCGTATTTTTCCATGTCGGAAGGTGTGATGACGTGGAAGGGGATGCCTTCTTTCTTCAGATGGGAGAGAAGGAAGTCAAGGTTCTTGTGGTTGACGCTGGAGATGAGGACTCCTTTGAGATCTTTATGAAGAGAAAGGTAGTTTTCCAGCTTTTCTTCTTCCTCTGACGTGAATTTGGAAACATCCTCGAGTTCCTTTTGGAACACGGCGACATCGATGGAAGTATTGCCGATATCGGCAAGGAGATATCTGTCTTTCATCATGGCAATTATTATATATTTTGAACATTTTAATTACAATTCACGTGGTACAAATGGTATGGATATCGTCCTGAAATGACAATCCGGATTCAAAAAAGGCAAAAGTCCTTCATTAGGTCAATGGAATGCTGATGGTGGATTCCTCATCGGTTCTCCGGTAGGGTATACCAAGGCTTTCCAAAGTCGTGATGGTCTCTTTATGAGGATGACCATAGGAGTTGTTTTCTCCACAGGATATGATGGCCAATCTCGGTTTTATCTGTCTTAGGAATTCTTCGGAGGAAGAAGTCTTTGAGCCGTGGTGGCCAAGCTTGATGATGTCGACTTTCAGATCGACATGTCTTTGAAGGATCTTATATTCGATCTCCTTTGGAGCATCTCCCATGATCAGGACTTTTGTCTTCCTCACCTGAAAAAGATAGACTCCGGAGGCATCGTTGTTGTCTTTCCCCGTGGATGGGTCTTCGTTGAGGTTTTCTATGGTCAGGCTTCCAAAGGAATAGGTGTTGCCATGATTCCTGAAATCATCGGCGGTATAGGTGTTCTTTACGGAAAAAGAAGCTTCCAGGGAGGACAAAGCACCATTGTGGTCATAGTCCGGATGGGTGATGATGATAGCATCCAGGCTTGTGATCTTCTGCTTGATGAAATAGGGAATGAGACATTCCTTTGCGATGTCGAGGCTTTTGTTTCCTCCCGTATCGATGAGGATATTCATCCTTTCATACCGTAAGAGGGTGCAGTCTCCCTGACCGACATCGATGAAGGTGACTTCATGATGATTTCTTAAATCCGGAACCGATGCAGTCAAAAAAAGGACGGACATCCCTATGGCAACCTGTTTTGACAGCTTTTGGAAGGAGTAGGTTCTAAAAAGAAGAAGGAAGAACAGCAATATGTAGTAAAGGATGATAAAAAGGATGCCGGGACTTCCGACATTCAGGAAAAAAGGAACCTCGGCTGTCTTTTCAAGGAGATAAAGCAATAGGTTGACGACATAAGAAAGGAACACACCAAGTGCGGGAAAGAGAAGCAGAAGGAAGGAAGACAGGAACAGGATGTGGGTGACAGGAAGCAGAAGGAACTGCAGAAAAGGAAGGAGAAGGGAAAGCCTTCCATATTGAATCATGCGATAGGGAAGATAGAAGGTGAAGATGAAAAGGAAAAAGAGGATCCCGGCTTTTCTGTCCTTGCTTCTTCTTTTCTGGAAGAGTCCCAGGGTGAGAAGAAGAGGAAAGGGATAATAAAAGGAACCCGAAAGGATGGAATAGGGACTTAGGATGAGAAGAGATAGGCCGACTATCGAGACCCTGTCCAGATAGGATACCTTTTTTCCGGCTTTCTTCAGGATGAGGCTGAGGAGATGATAAAGGAAGATTCTAAGGATCGAATATCTCATCTGGCTGAGAAAGAGGAAAAAGGATAGAAGGATCAATTCAAAATAAGGAATATACTTCTTCCCTTTTCCTTGAAACAGTCCTTCCAGGCATCGTAGAAGAAAGGAGATATGGAAGCCTGAAAGGGAAAAGGAGGAAAGAAGGCCGAGCTTGTCAAGAGCGTCCATTCCATCATAAGAAAGGATGGACTCCCCTGTCAGGAGAGAGGATATCACCGCCCTGGGTTTCTCTTGAAGATAGGAGAACATGTACTTCTTGATAGGCTTCTCGCTGATCGGGTTATGAAACAGAAAGGTGTATGAACTATAAGAGAACTCATGAAATACGCCCTTTGCCTTCAGATAGCCTTTGAAGTCAAAGACGGATTCATAGTGGGTGAAGGATAGCTTCTTGGAATATCCTTGTGCCTTCAGGATGGAAAACAAAGTGATCGAGGAATCCTTGCTTCGGATATAGTATTTTCCCTTCCATGTGAGAAGAAGGAAGTATGTGTCCTTCTTCTGGATGACGATGCCATGAATCTCCTCTAACCCTTCCTCTCCCTTGGGAAAGAGGAAGATGAGAAGGAAGCCCAGGAGGGAAAAAAGAAAGAGGAGATAGGCATTCTTCTTTTTCTGGTAGAAAAAGAGAAAAAGAAACAGCGGGATGCCAAGAAGGAGAAGAAAGGGAGAATAAATCCCTGACAGGATTCCTACGATGAAGAAAAGAAAGGCAAAGAAAGCCATCAGGAAAGGGCAATCTTGTTCTTGACCTTGCTGAAGGTTCCTGCACCGATGCCGCTGACATTGAGAATGTCTTCCAAAGCCTGGAAGGGGCCGTTTTCATTCCGGTAGTTGATGAGGCTTTCAGCCTGGGAGTTGGTGAATCCGGTGCCGACGAGTTCTTCCTGGGTGGCGATGTTGATGTTGATCTTCTTGGCGTTGGTGCCGACGCATACATCCTCCGTGGCAAGAAGAGGGGCGATGTAGAAGGAAGTCCTGTTGTTGATGACAAGGGAAGTGTTGTAGGCGGAAGTGTCGGCGCTGGTGGTGACACCTCCGGCAAGGCTGATGAGATCTCCGAGTGTCTGCTCGGTCTTGACGTAATAGGAGCCAGGATGGTTGATTTCTCCGGAAATCGAGACGCTGACGGTGTTCTTGTCAAGCTTCTCGCTTGTCTTGTACCCGTTGACGCTGGATGAAGTCGGGCTGTCCGTGACAGCCTTGTTGACTCCTGCCAAAACAAAAAGACCGACGACCGTGACGACGATACCAATGATAATAGTTTTCAGCATATTCTATGCCTCCTACTATATATTGTCATTGAGATGGTCGAAAGTACGGTGTCGGTCTGAATTTTTCAAAAAAATTTTATTTGACGTCGATGATCTTCATCTGATAAGGCTTCTTGACGGGGATTTCGACGATGTCCCCGATGGTCTTGCCATGGATGGCTTTTCCGACAGGAGAGTTGTTGGAAAGCTTGTTTTCTCTGATGTCACTTTCGAATTCGCCGGTGATGGTGAATTCATAGACGGCATGGGTGGATAAGTTCTCAAGCTTGACCTTGGATCCGTTTCCGATGATGGAAGAACCGGTATTGACGATGATTCTGTGATGGTCGCGGATGTCCTGAAGCTCTGCGATTCTTCTCTTGTTGCTCTCGTACCTTTCTCTGGCAGCATCATAATCGGCGTTTTCGGACAAGTCGCCCTGGGATCTTGCAAATTCAAGCTCTTCGTTGGCCTTCGGCTGAAGGACTTCGACGAGTTCCTTGAGTTCGGCAAGGCATTTATCATAACTTTCCTGGGTCAGTTCATGGATTTCCGGCATTGCTATATTCTCCTTTTCAAAGACTGATTTTCGCGTGGATTAGTATATCATAAAAAATACTGGTTTTGTCGAGTTGTGTGAAAAAACCGATGAAAAACATGGCTTTGGATTGAAAATGTCCACGGAAGATGGAAGTTTAAGGGATTTTTCTGACTTTCTTGATGATATAAAAAGTAAAACTTTTGTAAAATAAAGCAGGGAATCTTGATTTTCGGAAGGAAAACTCTATACTATA
>JBNMLQ010000080.1:0-6461 GCA_050874925.1 Candidatus Enterosoma sp.
CCTTCATAGATGCTTCCTAAGAAGAGAAAGAAGCTCTTCTTCTTTTACTGTCTTGTTTCTTATCAGAAGAAGTGTCACCTGTCTAAAGACATCCTTAGCTTCCCTGTTATGGATGAGGCTCTGATAGAAGAAGGAGACATCATCCTCGACCCTATTTACATAGGCATCATAAATCGAGGAAAGATTCTTGGCATCACACAGAGGATCATGGTCAGGACCTGTCTTAGGAAGCTTGTAGAGATCCATCAGCTTGGATATGGAGAGAGACTGCCCGTTTTCATCACAGATCCGTTTGCTGACATAGCGATGAAAATCAAGATAGTTCTTCATGACATAGCGAAAGAAGTTCTCCTGAGTGACATCCGTCCTATCCAAGGTTCTCTTCAGCATCAGGACATCGGATGTTCCATAAGAGATAAAGACAGGATGATATGGTCTTAGAAGCTTATCGACTTCAAGGATGACGTTACGGATATCCTTGCCTTCGTTGACAAGGGTAGTCTTGGAGATGCCTGTCATCTCCTTGACGACAGGTCCGATATCATCCTTTGTCTTGACATAGCTGTGATAAGAAAAGGAACCATCCCTGTCAAAAGAGACTCCATCCTTCTTTTTGGGATAACAGACCATGCCAAAAGCGATCATCTTATGGGTGAACTGTGTTCCTTCGATGTCAAAGAAGACAAGCAGGTCAGCCTTGGCAAGCTTTTGTGAAAGCTGGAAAGCCATCTCAGTCTCCGATGACGAACTGCTTGATTTCATCCGTGATGACATTCGGTGAGGAAGAGATTTCCAGGATCTTCAAAAGATGCATGGTCTCTTCCTTGCCAAGAAGCTGGAACCATCCGGAAAACAGGAAATGAAGCTGGGAATCACACTTATCCAGGAACTTCCTTCCCGTTTCCGTCATATTGACATAGACCTGTCTTCTGTTGTCCTCATCGATGGTACGGATGATGTACTTCTTCTGTTCAAGCGTCCTTAGGTTGGCAGCGATGTTCGGCCTGGTGACGTTAAGTCCGTTGGCAAGGTCCGAAGGATGGGCATCCGGATGGGATGCAAGATAGGTCATGATACGATAGTCCAACTGAAACAGCGTCGAAAAAATATCAAGCCCGCCATTCTTGCGGACGATAGAAACATAGCTCAGCAATTGGTCGATGTACTTCTTCAGTTCTTCAGGGGTAAATTCTTCTTTCATGGTGTATCCTCCTTGAAACCATTATATCACATAATAGTTTTAAAGCATGGAAACAGTTCAAAAGAAGAATTTTTCAAAAGAAAAACTGCCGACCTCCGGAAAAGAGAATCGGCAGCGATAAGAAGACTACTTCTTGTTCTTGATGTATTCGTCGATGTACTTGGCACCCTTGCGTCCGGCACCCATGGCAAGGATGACGGTAGCGGCACCGGTGACGGCATCACCTCCGGCAAAGACACCGTCCTTGGTCGTCTCATTGGTCTCTTCGTTGACGATGAGGCAGCCATGCGGATTCGTCTCGATACCAGGAGTGGTAGCCTTGATGAGTGGGTTTGGAGAAGTACCGATGGCGATGATGACACAATCGCAGGGGATGGTGTAGATGGCTTCCGGATCTTCTTCGACAGTGACCGGAACCGGTCTTCTTCTTCCGGAGGCATCCGGTTCACCGAGCTTCTGCTTCTGGACCTTGATGCCGGTGACACATCCATAGTTCGGGTTGTAGTCGGCAGCTCTCGGAGAAGGAGAACCAGTCCTGTCTTCCAGAATCTCGACCGGGTTTCTGAGAAGGTCGAAGATGACGCCTTCTTCCTCGGCATGCTCGACCTCTTCCTTTCTGGCAGGAAGTTCGCTCTTGCTTCTACGATAGACGCAGGTGACATGCTCGGCACCGAGTCTGAGCGGAGTACGGAGAGCATCCATGGCGACGTTTCCGCCACCGACGACGACGACATTCTTGGCATGCTGGATCGGTGTGGTGGAATCATCCTTGTAAGCCTTCATGAGGTTGACTCTGGTGAGGAATTCATTGGCAGAGTAGACACCCTTGGCATTCTCTCCAGGGATGCCGAGGAATCTCGGAAGACCGGCACCGGTTCCGACGAAGCAGGCTTCAAAGCCCTGTTCCTTCATCAGTTCATCGATGGAGATGACACGGCCGACGACCATGTCGGTGTCGATTTTGACACCCATTCTCTTCAATCCTTCGACTTCGTTCTGGACGATGGCCTTGGGAAGACGGAATTCCGGAATACCATACATCAAGACACCGCCGGCGACATGGAGGGCTTCGAAGATGGTGACATCATAGCCATCCTTGGCAAGGTCATAGGCGCAGGCAAGGCCAGAAGGGCCAGAGCCGATGACGGCAACCTTATGGCCGTTCTTCTTGATTTCAGGAGTGGTCAAAGCGGCATGTTCACGATGATAGTCGGCAACGAAACGTTCCAGTCTTCCGATACCGACGGCTTCACCCATGCCCTTGACGACGAGTTTGCCGTTCTCGTCCTTCTCACGGACAGGCATCTTGGCTCTGAGGCAGTTCTTCTCGCACTGGCTCTCCTGCGGGCAGACACGGCCGCAGACAGCCGGAAGGGAAGAGGACTCGGAGATGATCTGATAGGCAGCTTCGAAGTCACCCTTGGCGACCTCGGCGATGAATTCAGGGATGTGGATGTGGACAGGACAGCCAGGAACGCAACCAGGGTTCTTGCACTGCATGCAGCGCTTGGCCTCGTCGATAGCCATCTCTTCGGTGTATCCGATGGCAACTTCGTCGAAGTTATGTCTTCTGACCTCAGGCTTCTGGGTCGGCATCGGATTCTTGGTAGCTCTCATATTAAACGGCATAATGATTATTTGCCCTCCTTGAGAAGATTGCACTCTTCTTCATACTTGGTTCTTTCCCATGCACGATACATGGTGTTTCTTTCAGCAGCAGAATCAAAGTCGACTTCCCAACCATCGAAGTCAGGTCCGTCGACACAGGCAAACTTCATCTTTCCGCCGACCATGACACGGCAGCATCCGCACATGCCGGTTCCATCGATCATGATGGGGTTCATGGAGACGACCGTCTTGATACCATATTTCTTGGTCAGGATGCAGATGTTCTTCATCATGACGATAGGTCCGATGGCGATGACTTCATCGAATTCCTCATCGGTACCCTGACGGCGAAGGATTTCCTTCTCAAGGCCGTTGGTGACAAATCCCTTCTCACCCCAGGTTCCATCATCAGACATCTTGATGAAGGTCTTGGAAGCTTCCTCGAATTCCTTCTCAAGGATGACGAGATCCTGGTTGCGGAAACCGGCGACGGAGCAGACATCGGCACCAAGCTCATGAAGCTTGAAGGCAAGAGGATAGGCGATGGCGCATCCTGCACCACCACCGACGATGGCGACATGCTTCAGGCCTTCCAATTCACTCGGCTTACCCAAAGGACCGACGAAATCGGCAAGCTCATCGCCTTCTTCAAGACGGTTGAGTTCGACCGTAGAAGCACCGACGACCTGGAAAATGATGGTGACGGTACCTTTTTCCGGGTCTTCGCCGGCGATGGTGAACGGAATACGTTCACTGTCTTTGTTCGTTCTCAAAATGATGAACTGTCCCGGCTGAGCCTTCTTGGCGACAAAGGGTGCATCAATGACCAATCTGGTGATGGTCGGATTGAGGACATCCTTCTTCACAATTTTGAACATATGATATTCTTCCTCCAATATATCCTACATATTCTAGTTGACATGAAACTCGTTTTCCATAACTTTTTAAGCAGATTTTAAAAAGTAAGCCCTTTATGCGTGAAAATTGCGCACTTTTCTTTTTCTTTTCTTCTATCATGCATTCAAGTGAGAAGAACCATCCATCAAAAGCAAAAACAAAGTCTTTCTCCTCCAGACAATATTCCCATGAAGTAGGTTTTATAGATATAAATTCTTCTAAAATAGACATAAATGCATCCAATACTCATTTTTTCATAGTGAAAAGGAATTCTAATTGCTATAATAATCCACAGGAGAAATACCTATGGGCGTCAAACTGTTACTCGATTCCAACAAGATCTATCACAAAGTATTCGAAGGCACCAAGCCCGGATACGATGCATTGCAGGTGGATTCCTTCCTCGATCTCGTCATCAAGGATTACGACACCTTCGCCGGATACATTTCCAACACGGAGACGGAACTCTCGGAACTGAAGAACAAAGTCAGGATGCTCAACGAGCAGCTCAGCCAGGTCGAAGCGGAAAACGCAAGCCTGAAGGCCAAATTCGGAAACGTTTCCGAAAATGAAGGCGTCTCTTTGAGCAATCTCGAGCTTCTCAAGAAGATTGCAAAATATGAGAAGGCTTTGACGAAGCTAGGTATCAATCCCAACACAATCAAAGATTAGACAAACATCCGACCTAGATGACTGCTGGCAGCAATGCCAGAGGAAAGTCCATGCTCGCGCCGTCTGTGATGGCGGCAGTGTCTGTGCCAGGCCAATCAATAAGCCTGGGGTGGGAGGAGTCCCATACGGCAGAACCGAACCTAAAGGCAACCATGGTGTCGGTTCTTGAAAGCTCCACAGTGACGAACCTGAGGGAAACCTCAGGAATGCAACGATTGGAAAGCCCCGCAAGCGAGAAACCTAAATTTTGGTAAGGGAAGTCTGAATCGGGAACCGAACCGAGACGGACAGGTCATTGACCTAGATAAATTGTCATCCTCGACAAAACATGGCTTACAGGGTCGGAACTCTGAAAAGGAAAAAACGTATGAATACACCAAACAAGATCACGACAGTACGATTGGTGATGGCTATTTTGATTATCGCCATCTTCTCCCTCTCCTACATCCCTGGAGCAAGTGAGACTTTTGCCAAAGAATTCGTCTTGGCAGGCTTCCATCTCGGCTTCAACTGGATCGACCTGGTCTGCTGTATTCTTTTTGTTATCGGCTCCATCACGGATGCCATGGACGGACATATCGCAAGAAGCAGGAACCTGATCACCAACCTGGGCAAGTTCATGGATCCCTTGGCAGACAAGTTCCTTGTCGATTCTGCCTTCATCCTTCTTTGCAGCAGATTGGACTTCGCCGGCCACTTCCAGGTCCTTCCCTTCTTTACGGTCTTGTTCATCGGAAGAGACTTTGCCATGGACGGACTCAGGCTACTGGCTGCAAACCGTGGTGTCGTCTTGGCAGCCAACAAGTATGGAAAAGTAAAGACGGCCATCCAGATGGGACTCATTCCCGTCCTCTTCTTGAACGGATTCCCGTTCTCCATGTTCAACTTCGGTAACCTGGATACCTGGATGAACACCAGATTCGAATACACCTACATCATCACCAACGTCCTTGTCGGCATCTCCCTCTTCTTCTCTCTTCTTTCCATGGTCATCTATTTCAGACAGAACAGCCATATCTTCAAGGAGGAAAAGAAATGACGGATTACAAAGAACTGCTCGATTCCCTTTTACAGCATAAGCTGACTCTATCCTGCATGGAGTCTCTGACAGGCGGCATGTTTGCCTCCACCTTCACCTCCATCCCCGGTGCAAGCCAGGTATTCAAAGGCGGAGCCGTCACCTACACGGATGAAATCAAGAAGCGTTTCCGTGTCAATGCCTCCACCATCGAAAAGTATGGTGCCGTAAGCAAGGAATGTGCCCGTGAGATGGTCCTGAGATGTGCAGACTTCTTCCAGAGCGACTGCGCCGTATCCTTCACCGGCAATGCCGGACCTGGCGAAAGCGAAGGAAAGCCGGTCGGAATGGTCTTCATCGGCATCAAGATCAAGGATCAGCTCTTCCTCTATGAGCTGAAGCTGACAGGCGAAAGAAACGACATCCGCAAGCAGTGTGTGGACTTTGCCTTTGCCACGATGTCGGAAAAACTGAAAAATATTTGAGCTTCGGCGTCATTTTCCTCATTCCGAAGACAATATATAAGTGGAGGAGCATAATATGCCAAAAAAACAAACGACAGCAAACGTCAATCCCGTCGAAGCAGAGAAGGACAGCATCATCGATGCCACCATGAAGGATATCCGCAACTATTTCAATGACAAGGGTATCGTCATGAAGATGGGCGACAAGACCACCGTCGATGTCGGTGTCATCCCAAGCGGAAGCATGCTTATCGATGCCGCACTGGGTGTCGGAGGCTATCCGAAAGGAAGAATCATCGAAATCTATGGACCGGAGTCTTCCGGTAAGACGACTCTTGCCTTAGAAGCCATCGCCGAAGTCCAGAAGCAGGGTGGAAGAGCAGCCTACATCGATGCCGAACACGCCATCGATCCAGACTATGCCAAACACCTCGGCGTCAACATCGCCGACTTGATCCTTTCCCAGCCTGACTATGGCGAACAGGCCATGGAGATCGTCGACATGCTTGCCAAGAGCAACGCCATCGACCTCATCATCGTCGATTCCGTCGCAGCCTTGATTCCCAAGGCCGAACTTGAAGGAACCTTCGAGGATTCCAGC
>JBNMLQ010000081.1:0-6314 GCA_050874925.1 Candidatus Enterosoma sp.
GGTACCTGAGGCACATAGCTGATCTTGGAATCACATATGGAACTGCAATTTTTCTTGTCTAGGAGGATGTTTCCTATTTTATAGGTGCCTTCAAAGCTTCTGTCTCTTGTAGACAGGATGTTGAGAAGCGTGGATTTTCCACATCCGTTTTCACCCAAGAGAAAGAATAGACCATTATTAGGAAGGCCGACTTCCTCATTTTGGAATATCGGCCTGTCATCGTATCTTTTCAATTGGATATGTAAATCGATATAGTTTCCCATATTAAAAATATTGGTAGAAGAACGAACGATTCTTCTTTGAATCATAGCTTGTCTTTCTAATTTCTGAAGTTGGAATTGAGGAAGTGGAAGACATCATGGTAAGAGGTAGGAGCATGGAGGTCAGCAAATATCTGATTTTCATATTCTTCATTCCTTTCTGTCAAAATTAGTTTGACAATAATATTAGTGTAGGGACTATAATTGACTAATGAAAGCACTTTTATTCTATATTTGGTGCAGTTTCCAAGCATTATGAATAAAAAATACTATGAGACAGAGCAAAGGATTCTTTGCTATACCATCGATTATCTGGATCAAAATTCCGCTGCTTCTCTATATAACAACAGAATCTGCAATGATTTGAAGATCAGCAAGCATACCTTTTATGACCATTTCGGCAATATTGCCTGTTTATATGAGAAAGTGATTGATTTTATCCAGGATTCTCAAAAGAGTTTCATGGAAGAACACTATGACATCAATCATCATGACATCAAAGAATTTATTGCCAGTTTCCTGGATTATCTGGATGACCATCGGAATTATCTGACGGCCTATAACAAGATCAAGGAAGACCATGGCTTTTCCTTGGTATCTTCATTATTTGAAAAATACTTGTTCATCAATAAGGAGGATGAGGAAAGAATATATCAGATGTGTTTTTTCTGCGGTGGTGTCATCCGTCTTTTGGATGAATTCTTCATCTACCATAAGACGGACAGGGAAAGATTGACTTCGGAAATCGTCATGTTTTATAAAAAACTTATTTTGGATTGAAATCCATAGGTGGCCATTTATAATATTGGCATGCGAATTTTAATCCAAGAATGCCTGAAAGGCAGTGTCAGTATCGATGGTGAAGTGGTAGGCAGCATTCAGGATGGTGAAGTCATCTTCGTCGGCTTCACCCAAGGTGACGACGAAAAGATCGTAGACAGAATGCTGGAGAAGATGCTTAAGTTACGCATTTTCAAAGACGAGTCGGGTAAGACGAATCTGAATCTTGAACAACATGGCGGAAGAATACTCTGTATCTCTCAGTTCACCCTGTATGCTGATCTAAGCCAGGGAAACAGGCCGAGCTTTGTAAACGCTCTTGGTGGGAAGTTATCAGAGCCGCTTTATGATTATTTCTGCAAAAAGTTGCTTGAAAGGATGCCTGATACGCAGTTCGGAAGGTTCGGAGCGGATATGAAGGTATCACTTGTCAATGATGGACCTTTTACCATCTTATTGGATTCGAAGGAGATTTTTAGATGAACGGTAAGAAAGTTCTTTTAGGCCTTTCCGGTGGAGTCGATAGTGCTGTCTCTGCCTATCTTCTCAAAAAGCAGGGATATGATGTCACTTGCTGCTTCATGAGGAACTGGGATAGTATCACCAACAACGATATTTTAGGAAACCCGACTCTTTCGGGAAGCAAATGTTCTCAGGAATTTGATTATGATGATGCAGTCGAGACAGCCTTTGATTTGGATTTGCCTATCATCCGCAAGGATTTCATCGATGAATATTGGAAGGAAGTGTTCCAACAGTTTTTGGAAACCTACGAAAAAGGATACACTCCTGATCCGGATGTCTTCTGCAACAAATATATTAAGTTCGGTCACTTCTATGACTTTGCCAAATCCATGGGCTTTGATACCATCGCGATGGGACATTATGCGATGAGGATCGATGAGGATTTTGAGTCGCACCTCTATAAGGCCTTTGACAAGAACAAGGATCAATCTTATTTTTTGGGACAGATCAGCAGCGAACAGCTTTCCCATTGCCTCTTCCCTCTTGCCAATTTCACCAAGCCCCAGGTGAGGAAGATGGCTGAGGAGAACCATCTTTCGGCTGTCATGCATAAGAAGGATTCTACCGGTGTTTGTTTTATCGGAGAAAGAAACTTCAAGCAGTTCTTGAACAATTATCTTCCCAGCAAGCCGGGTGACATCGTCGATATCACCACTTCTCAGGTTCTCAAGAAGCATGATGGTGTTCTTTATTATACGGTAGGTCAGCATCGGGGACTGAACATCGGTGGCATCAAGGGCAGGAGCATGGATCCTTATTTCGTGGTTGGAAAGGATGTCTCCAAGAATATCCTCTATGTTGCTCAGGAAGAAGGGAACAACTATAGGAAATCTTACCGCTGTCTTCTTTCCCACTTCAATTGGATAGGGGATGATCTTCCTTTGGAACCCTTTGACTGTAACTGCAAATTCCGTTATCGTGGCAAGGATATGCCTGTAAGGCTTTCACTGAATCAGGACTTGGAATCTGCCTATCTCGATTATGATGGCTATGATTATGTTGCCAAAGGACAGATTGCCGTTCTGTATCTAGGTGAAAGATGTATCGGAAGTGGTATCATCGAAGAGACTTTTGATGAAAAACTTGTCAAAATCCCGTATTGATTGTTGCATAATCGACGTCGTTATTGTAGAATATCCCACGGCTTATTATAGAAACGAGGTGAGTTACTTTGCCGAAGACAACTGTCAGAGATGGTGAAACTTTAGACATCGCCATGAAGAGATTCAAGCGTATGGTCAACAAAGCCGGTACCATCCAGGACTACAGAAAGCATGACTTCTTCCTTAAGAAGGGTCTCAAGAGAAAGCTGAAGTCCGAAAACGCAAGACGTAAACATTAGTTTACCTTGAAGGGAGAAGCGATTCTCCCTTTTTTGCTGCCTTTTTTCTTTGTAAGTTTATTTTCCTTTTTTGTCATACAGAGAGTAGAATATTGCAGACATGAAATCACTCAAAGACCTCTTGATTCTAGGACCTGGTCCCTCCTCAAGCCACACCATCGGTCCATATCGCATCTCTTTACGCTTCATTTCGGAAATCGCCAAAGAAAAGGTTTCCAGGATAGAAGTTACCCTTTATGGTTCTCTTGCCTTGACCGGCAAAGGCCATTCCACCGATAGAATCATATGCAATGCCTTCAAGGATTATCCTTGCCAGGTCTTCTTTGACAACACCCTGGATGGTCTGTCTCATCCCAACACCATGGAATGCAAAGCCTACTTATCTGATGGAAGGGTGATAGACAAGAGATATCATTCCATCGGTGGAGGTGCCTATGAGGAAGAAGGCTATCCCTGCATCGGAAAGGATGTCTATCCTTTCCATACGTTTGATGGACTCAAGGAATATATGAAGAAGGAGAATCTTCAGGATATCTATATGGTCATCCGTCACTTTGATGACGAGGACTGTTTTTCCTATGCCAAGAAGATGTTGTCGCATTCCTTTAGGACAATCTCCGAATCTTTGAAGAAGGAAGGCATTCTTCCAGGACCCTTAAAGCTCAAGCGTGTGGCCAGAGAGGTCTTTTTGCGAGCCAAGCAGACTCTGGATTCGACGGATAGAAGACTTCTCTTCCTTACTTCCTATGCCTATGCGACAAGCGAGGCGAATGCCGACAATGAACTGATTGTGACTGCCCCTACCTGTGGAGCAGCAGGTGTCGTCCCTGCCTGTCTTTACTATGAATGGAAAAATCACCATCATAACATGGATGAACTGACAAGGGCTTATCTTGTTGGAGCATTGGTGTGTGACTTCATCAAGGAAAATGCCGCAGTTGCAGGAGCCTTGCTCGGCTGTCAGTCGGAAATCGGTTCGGCAGCCAGCTTTGCCAGTGCATCTCTGGCTTATCTCAATCATCTGTCCTTGTATCAGATTGAATATGCAGCCGAAGTTGCCATGGAACATTTCCTTGGCCTTACCTGTGATCCCGTCGATGGGTATGTCCAGATTCCCTGCATCGAAAGAAACGGCATAGCTTCCATCCATGCCTATTCAAGCTATCTTTATGCAAAGGACATCGCCTGTTTCAGGAAGAACAAAGTGTCTTTCGACAATGTCGTCCTTGCCATGAAGGAAACCGGAAGCGAGCTTCCTTCCGACTTGAAGGAAACAAGCCTTGGCGGTCTTGCCAAGATATTATGTTGAAATCAGGAACTTGTTTTTAAAGCATCGAGAAATGACGTTTATATGCCTCCTTTCAGAAAAACCTGTTTTGAGGATGCCAAATCCTAAAAATCAAAAACGATTTTTGGTTTGCTAGAATTTGTCAATCAAAAATTTCATTAACTGGTAATAAATGATATTTTTTTAAGTGACTTTTGATAGGTTTAGATAACTTTTTCAAACGACTTTTTATGAAGACAATCGACTTTTTCGAACGAGTTTATTCATCATCGGCATAATTGGTTTGATGAATTTTTAATCAAAACAATTGTTTTTTCTATCTTTTGGCTGATTTTACGTTATTTCAATGCAATTCTCCGTTTTTTCCATGCCCTATATTGTGTTGAAATCTTTGACTTGATTTCCTAGGTGTTTATCGGCTTATCCAAAGATGATTCCCATGGCTTATGGTTTTCAAAAAAGCGTTTTTGACAAAACCTATCTGATCCTGTCTGAAGAAGACAAGCCTTGGCAGTCTTGCTTGTATGTTATGTCGAAAACAGCCAGGCCCGAAGGCCTGGCTATCTTATCAGAAGTCGATCTGGGGATTCTCGAAGGAGATATTGTTGATCTCCGCTGCACTAAAATTTAGGGCCATACGCTGCCTATCGGTGACTTTGCCATTGTAGGTGACTTCGAATAAGAGACCGCCACCGCTCGCATAGACCTCTTTGTAACTGGAGATGAAGCTTGTTGCGATGCTTGAGTTCTTTACTGCGGAGACATAAGGATTCGGTTTCTTTTCAAAGGTCATGAGGCTGACAAGTTCATCCTTGGAGAAAGGCTTCTGACCTAAACTCTTGACGACTTCCTCCAGGTAGGCTCTGGTCCTGACCTTCATCTTTTCACGTGCTTCGGTTCTTCCGATGCTCTTCTTTTCCGTGCCGTCGTCATAGATGACGCTTTCCGTATCGGAATAACCGCTTAGATTAATGCTGGCGAAGAGGGAATCCCAGTCTCTTCCTGAAGAACCCGAACGGAATTCCGTCTGTGAGATGGTGGGAAGAGGTTCGAGTTTCTCACCTTTCGAACCGATGGAATAGGTCGGAACGGTGATGTCAAATTCGACAGGTGTCTTGTCCGTGAATTTCGCATCCTTGATCAAGGCTTTTCCTGGATCAAGTTCCTTTCTCACATAGTCGATGTTGAGAGTAGCTTTGATGTTTGGTCTTTCCTGGCATCCGAGGGTGAAGTTGATGGTTCTCCCAAAGGGTTTCAGGCAGGTCAGGCTTAGTTCCTTGGTTTCCAGATTGTTGACGTAAGTGACATAAGTCTGAGGGTCTTCTCCTTCACCCCATGTCTGACTTTCATAGCTGCTTTTTTGCGTCGTGCTCCAGACAAGGCTTTCATAAAGCGTATAGTCTTCGGCTTCCTTCGGAGAGATGACGTAGTTGACCGTCGTGGTCGATGTTCCGTTGGCATTGAGTGTGGTTCTTTTGTTGGTCAGCTCGATTCCACTCATGCCCTCCAATTCGACTTCTCCGACATCCTGTGGGTTCTTCTTCTGCAGCTGGAGAAGACTTGCAGTCGTCACACAGCCAGCAAGAAGGAACATGGAGCAAGTAAGTACTCCGGCTTTCTTTTTTGAATTCATCTGTCTGAATTTCCTTTCTGAAAGGTAGATTGCGCCTTTCGTTAATGTATAGTCATGGAAACGTCTGAAACATACGGATGAAATCAAAAAAAAGTTGAAACCGAATTGCTGATATCAACAAAACTATGTGCTTTCAATCGATTTTTACAAAAAAGTGCTGATTTTCACACTATTTTGTTGATATTAAAAAACAAAAATATTTTTCTGTTTTCTGCAAAGCAATCAAAAAAACGTCTCATTGAAAAGAACATTCCCTCTCTTGACAGCAAAAAAGCCTGCTCCCCTGGAAGGGATAGGCAGGCTTGATACAACTAATCGTTGAGAAGTGTGTGTATTTTCTCGGCCATGGCTTCCGGTGTGAAGCCATAGTCTCTGATGACGTCCTTGGCAGGAGCAGATTCACCGAATTCGTCGATGCCGAAGACATGCTTTGCATATTTATAGAGAATATCGCTCTTGCCCATTTCAAGGAAGACTCTCTTGTCA
>JBNMLQ010000082.1:0-6155 GCA_050874925.1 Candidatus Enterosoma sp.
CCATGAAGAACATTCTTCACGGGTATTTTTCCATAGACGAGGTTGGTGTTTTCCATACTGATTCTCCTATATATGAATAAGGCTTTTAAGTTGATGACCTTATCTGAAAGCAAACCTTATACTTATATATATCGGACTTGGGAAGCCGTTTTGCAAGAGGGGGAAAGAAAAAAACGCTTATGTCAGCCTGATTGTTGAAGAAATAGCCCCATTTGAGTAAAATAAAACTACGTCATGTATTACCAACTCAATACTTTCACAGGCTTTCAGTTCTACCACTCAAGCCTTCTCATCGAGGAATATGCAAAGAGGGCAAAGGAACTAGGCTACCTTGGCATCGGCATCAACGACGACAAGCTCTATGGCTTTCCGGAGCTAGCCAGGCAGGCAGACAAATATGATTTGAAGCCCATCTTCGGATACCAGATCAGATTAGCCAATTCCAAAGGTGGCTATTTTGATTGCACACTCTTCATCAAGAACGAACAAGGATATCTGAACCTCTGTCTACTCTATTCCCTGAAGAAAAAGGAATACGACATCAAGACACTTACGAAATACAAGGAAGGACTGATACTTGTCCTTTCCAGTTCTGAATCCTTCTGTGACAGGGAATATCTTGATTTCTACAGCAAGGATTTCTTTGAATTCCGAAAAGCCTTTCTGGAAGACTTCTATTTCGGTATCGTCTTATCCACCAAGGAAGAAAGGGAGAGCATCTCCGTCTTCTATCAATTCATAGATGAACAGGAATACCAATCCATCGCCTTTCCAAGAGTATGCTATCTTAAGAAAAACGATGCCTATAAGACAAATCTCCTGATGAAGAGCGAACATTTCAGTGATGACATGGAAGCCCCGGTCCTAGAAGAGGAAGGACCTTACTTTTTGCTTTCCGAAAATGCCCTGAATCTCATCTACCGGAAGAAGGAACTCGAAGAAGAAGAAAAGCTAGCCTCCAAAATCAATTTTCATTTCTTTGAAAAAAGAGGAAGGCTACCTCAATTCGAAGACGAGGACACACAGCTAAGAAAGCTCGCCTACGAAGGACTCAAGGAAAAACAAAAGACAACTGAAATAAAAGAAGAATACAAAGAACGCCTGGACTATGAACTTGATGTCATCGCCAAGATGCATTTTTCCGGTTATTTTCTCATCGTCGACGATTATGTCCGCTTTGCCAGGTCCGTCTCCATCAAAGTGGTCCGGGAAGAGGTTCTGCCGGAGGATGCCTTGTTGCCTATAGCTTAGGAATCACCAAAATCGACCCCATCCGCTTCGATCTGACCTTTGAAAGATTCCTCAATCCAGAGCGTGTCACGATGCCGGATATCGACATCGACTTTGAAGACGGGCGCAGGGACGAAGTCGTCACCTATCTGAAGCAGAAATACGGAGAAGAAAGAATCTCCGACATCATCACCTTCTCCAGGCTCAAGCCAAAAAGCTGCCTCAACCTCATCGGTCCTGTTCTCAAGGTCAATGAAGTCCGCCTGAAGGCTCTTACCAGGACCATCTCCGACAAAGCCGCTGATTTTAGCACCGCCCTGAAGGACCCTATCAAGGGAGATAGCTTTAAAAAGATGTATGCCGACAGCTATTATCATGATATCTGTGTAAAGGCTCAGGGTCTGCTCTCCCTTCCTGTCAACACCTCCATCCATGCCCCTGGCGTCATCATCTCGGATAGTCCAATCTATCTTACCTGCCCCAGGAAGGAAGGAAAGACAGGAACCGTCGAATATGAATACCCGAACATGGAAGCCATGGGCTTTCTGAAGGTGGATATCCTCTCGTTGGGAAACCTCACCTTTATCAAGGACATCGAAGAAGAGATACAAAAAAACAACAAAGCCGTTTTGGACAGCGATGAGGATCTGGACAATCCCGAAGTCTATGAGACCCTCAACAATCTCGACCTTGTCGAAATCTTCCAGCTGGATACTTCCTACGGCATGAGAAAGACGATATCCCTCATAAAGCCAAACAGGTTTACGGACCTCGCTGCGACGATTGCCTTGTTCAGACCTGGACCGATGGACTATATCGAAACCTTTGCCAACCGCAAACACGGAAAAGAAAAGATTGTCTATTCCGATCCCAGGATGGAACCGATCCTCAAGGAGACCTATGGCATCATGGTCTATCAGGAGCAGATCATGAAGGCCGTACAGGTCCTTGCCGGCTTCTCCCTTGGTGAAGCCGACCTCTTCAGACGTGCGATTTCCAAAAAGAAGCTCATCCAGATCCAAGCTTATCATGATAAGTTCATTTCAGGCTGCAATACAAACGGAATATCCCAAGAAAAAGCAGAAAGCATCTTCAAGGATATTGAGCGGTTTGCCCAATATGGATTCAACAAATCCCACGCCTATAGCTATGGACTCATCACCTACAGGCTCTTATATTACAAGACTTTCTTCCCGGATGAATTCTATTTCACATGCCTGAAGCATGAATCTTTGAACTCTTCCAAGATGAACGACATCATCAAGGAACTCAAGAGACGTGACATCCGCCTGAAGAATCCGGATATCAACAGATCCTTGAAGGATGAACCCGTCAAAGAAGGTAACGCCATCTATCTTCCTTTGAATATCTTCAAGGTAGGGACTCCGCTCCTAGAGAAGATTCTCGAAGAAAGGAAGAAAGGTCCATTCCAATCCTTCTATGACTTCATCCTGAGATGCCATGAGGGTATCAGAAGCGATGACCTAAGAACCCTTACAGGCATGATTGAAGGAGGTTGCTTCAACTGCCTATCCAAATCAAGAATCGGCATGAAGAATCAGCTTCAGGCCTATCTGAACTTCGCCCACTTTGACATGGATCCCAGCCAGGTCCCCCATATCTCTGACTCCGGCGAAGACATCGGCGAGATGCTCTACCTCGAGAAGATGGCTCTCGGAAGGATTCTCTCCTGTCCGCTTGATAGAATCTTCCATAAGGAAGGCTATCAGACGTTCCTTGTAAGCGACATATCCAACCTTGAAAGAAGCCACCGCTTCCAGGTCGAAAACGAAAGCAACCGATATATCATCCAGACGGATAAGCCTCTATCCATCAAGAAATACGATTTCGTCCTCCTGAAGGGCTTCTTCCCATACAAAAGCAGTTATCCACAGATCCAGGACATCATCCCCTGTGGGAGAAAGGTAGTAACACATGAATAAAACTTATATCGTCGACGGAAATTCCCTCCTCTTCCGTGCCTATTATTCCACCGGCTACACCGGAAACTTCATGACGAACAGGGATGGGATTCCGACCAATGCCATCTTTGCCTTCCACAATCTCATCAAGAAGATCAAGACACCCCTGAAAAAGGATGACCACTTCTATGTCACCTTCGATACAGGAAAGCCCACCTTCCGCAAGAAGGAATTCGAAGAATACAAGGCCCAGCGTGCACCTGTCCCCCAGGAACTCGTCTGTCAGATGCCGATTGCACGAGAGCTTTTAAAAAGCATGAACATCTATTGGAAGGAGATGGAAGGATATGAGGGAGATGACCTTGCCGGAAGCATGGCAAGGTTTGCTGCACAAAAAGGAGATGAAGTCACCCTTTTTACATCCGACAAGGATTTCCTGCAGCTTCTTGATATCTCCGAGAACGTCCATGTCTGCTTTTTGAAGAAAGGCATGAGTGAAACCATCGACTACACCAAGAACAACCTGCATGACCTCTTCGGTCTCAATCCAGACCAGATCGTCGACTTCAAGGGAATCGCCGGAGACCCGAGCGACAACTACAAGGGAATCAAGGGTATCGGTGAAAAGACCACGATGAAGCTTCTCAACGAATATGGCCATCTGGAAGGAATCCTTGATCACTGCAAAAAGACCCCGAACAACAAGACCTGTCAGAAGATTCTCGATGGAGCAAAGGAAGCCGAGTTCTTCAAGAAGCTTGCCACCATCGAGACCAATCTCGACATGAAGGAAGACTATGAAAAGTCCCTCTACGAGCCTTATCACAAATCCAGTCTGAGTCAGTTCTATCTGAAATATCAGCTCTCCCAGTTCTTGAAGGCCATCGATAGAATGCCGGGCATCATCGATGACACCAATCCACAGATTTCTCTCTTCGATGGCATCGTCGATGAAGAAAAGAAGGAAGACCACCACGAAAGAGAAGTGATCAAGGTTTCCTCTTTCTCCGAAATCAAGGAAGAAGTCCTTTCCATGGCCTATGATTCGACAGGGGAAAACGAGAACACGTCTCTTCTTCAGGCCTTCGCCTTTGCCGGAAACAAAAACGCCTACCTTCTCAAGGAAGAAGACGCAAGAAATGATGAAGCCTTCAGACAGTTCCTTTCCAGGAAGGACAAGGATCTTGCCGTCTATGACATCAAGGGACTCCAGGTCCTTCTCAGCAGATACCATTATCCAAGGCTGGAAGGTGTCAATTTCGACCTTCTTCTTGCCACATACCTCGTCAATCCGGATTCCGGACAGAAGAGGGAAGAGCTTTTCATGAACTATCAGATCGTCTTTGACGAAAAGAAGAACATCGCCATCCAGGTAGCAAGTCATACCCTCGACCTAAGAAAAGACATCGAAAAGAAGATCCAAAACAACGAAGAGACAAGCCTCTTCAAGGATGTCGAGCTTCCCTTGGCGGATATCCTCTCCGGCATGGAAATCGAAGGATTCCCGCTTGATGTGAAGACGCTTGGTCTCATCAACAAGGAATATTCCGATATCCTTAGCAAGCTGCAGAAGGAAATCTATGAGCTGGCAGGAAAGGAATTCAACATCAATTCCCCAAGGCAGATCGAACAAGTTCTTTTCACCGATTTGGGAATCGAGAAGAACAAGGGCGAAAAAGGAACCGGCATCGAAGTCCTCAAGGCTCACATCCATGACCATCCCATCGTCTCAAAGATCATCGAATTCCGACTCTACGCAAAGCTTGTCAACGGATACACGCTTGCCTTGCCTGAACATATTTCAGATGATGGCAAGATCCATGCCATCTATAACCAGGCCATGACATCCACCGGAAGATTATCCATGTCAGAGCCAAACCTTCAGAATATTTCCATAAGAAACGAAGAAGGAAAGAATATCAGAAAGGCATTCTTCTATCCTGACCACGAGTTTTATCTTCTCTCCCTGGATTATTCCCAGATTGAACTGAGGATGCTTGCCCATGTCGCCAAGATCAAGTCCCTGATTGAAATCTTCAACGAAGGCAAAGACATCCACACCGCCACGGCAAGCAAGGTCTTCAATGTCCCGTTTGACGAAGTGACCCCTGAGATGCGAAGGAAGGCCAAGGCCGTCAACTTCGGCATCGTCTATGGAATCACGTCATTCGGTCTGGCCAACCAGCTTGGCATCGACACGAAGGAAGCAAAGCTCCTCATCGACCAGTTCAAGTCCACCTTCGACGGGCTTGTCGACTTCCAGAAGGAATGTATCCGTTCTGCCGAAGAGAATGGCTACGTCAAGACCATCCTCAACAGAAGAAGATATCTCAAGGACATCAATTCCAAGAATGTCGCCTTGAAGAAGTTCTCCGAACGTGCAGCCGTCAACGCCGTCATCCAGGGAAGTGCAGCTGACCTGATGAAGGTATCCATGATCAAGGTGAGTCAGGTTCTCAAGAACTTCAAGACGAAGATCGTCCTTCAGATCCATGACGAACTCCTCTTCAAGGTTCCCAAGGACGAGCTTGAGACAGTCCTTCCCTTGTTGAAGAATGCGATGGACCACGCCATGGAGCTTAGCATTCCCCTTGAAGTCGATGGCAATGCTGCCTATGACTGGTACGAGGCACATTGACATGCCTGAGCTTCCCGAAGTCGAGACCGTAAGAAGGGAGCTAAAAGGAAAGATACTGAATCAGACCCTCGATTTTCCCGTCCTCTATCTTCAAAAACTTGTCAAGACACCTCTTTCTACCTTCCTTGAAACCATCCCTGGTTCTACCATCAGTGACATCACAAGAAAAGGAAAGTTCCTTCTCATCCATCTGGATAAGGGATATAAGCTCATCTTCCATTTTCGTATGGAAGGAAAACTCTTCCTTGTCGAAAAGGAAGAACACTCCCTTTCCCATCTGAGCCTGTTTCTTCCTTTCAGGGACAGCAAGGATGGCCTTGCCTTCTATGACAGCAGGAAGTTTGGTGTCCTTTACCTTCTCAAGG
>JBNMLQ010000083.1:0-6149 GCA_050874925.1 Candidatus Enterosoma sp.
GAATTCAACGTCTTTAAGAAGAATCAAAGAGGAATGTTCTTGCGTCTGCAGGTTCCGGTAAAATTCAATCTCTGATGTTGACTCTCAACTTACGATAGAGTTTAGAATAGAGCCATCAAAAGGTTTTGAAAGGACCTGAAATCAATATGAGTAAAATCAGAGTTGTTCAGTATGGATGCGGTAAGATGGCAAAGTACACCATTCGCTATGCTTATGAACATGGCGCAGAGATCGTCGGAGCCATCGATGTGAATCCGGCTGTCATCGGTATGGATGTCGGAGATTTCGCAGGGCTTGGCTTCAAGACGGGAGTCGTCATCAGCGATGACGCTGACAAGGTCTTGGATAGCGTGGATGCCGATGTTGCCATCGTCACCCTCTTCTCCTTTGTCAAGGACATCTATCCTATGGTCGAGAAATGCGTGACCAGAGGAATCAATGTCATCACGACATGCGAAGAGGCTGTCTATCCGTTTACCACTGCAGCCAAGGAAACCTATAAGCTGGACCTGTTAGCCAAGGAGAACGGCTGCACGATCACCGGTGCCGGCATGCAGGATATCTTCTGGATTAATATGGTCGCCTTGGCCATGGCTGGCGCAAACCATGTCACGAAGGTCAAAGGTGCCTATTCCTACAATGTCGATGAATATGGCATGGCTCTGGCAAAGGCACATGGTGTGGACCTGACTTTGGAAGAATTTGAAAAGAACATCGCTCATCCGGAAGTCTTTGAGGCAAGCTACGCCTATAATTCCGTCGAAGCCCTTGCCCATAAGCTTCATCTGACGATAACCAAGATTGAACAGAAGCATGTCCCGTGTGTCCTTGACCACGACTTATATTCTTCGACCATGGGCAAGACCATCAAGGCCGGAAGAGTCATCGGTATGTCGGCTGTCGTCACGGCTGAGACGCTTCAGGGAATCACGATTGAAGAAGAAACCATCGGCAAGGTCTATGCCCAGGGCGATGGCGATATGTGCGATTGGAAGATTGAGGGTGAACCGGATATCGAATACCATGTTGTGAAGCCGAATACCGTCGCCCATACCTGTGCTACCATCATCAACCGTCTTCCTACTTTGATCAATGCACGTCCAGGCTATGTTCCCTGCGATGAATTGGATACCATCAGCTATCTTCCTTATCCGATGGAATTCTATATCGACAGATAAGTTCTTGGCGCTTTGAATCGTTTCAAACTCCCTTGCGGTACCTTTTAAAAGGATTCATAAGGGAGTTTTCGTTGCATTTGAATTTGTCATGCATGCTGTATGGAGCTATCCCAGGGCTATGATGACTGTTGCCCTTGGATGTGTTTCCCTCATTTCTATTACTATTTTGTAATATAATGGTCTAGATTTTGAGGTGATATCATGGAAGCAATCAAGACAGTTCAGAATTATCTGAAGCAAGAAGACAAAGATGCATGGATCATGGTGGATTATGAAAACAGGAATCCTACCATGGTCTCTTTCCTCGGGCATAAGATGCTGACAAGGAAGATTTTCTTAGTCATACCGAAGGAAGGAAGAGCATATCTGATCACTCATGTGATCGATACCGTGTTTCTGAATGATGAGGAAACCAAGAAGAACTTTGATTTGAAGGTCTATCATACCTGGAAAGAGATGCTCGACTTGGAAAGAAAAGCCTTTGAGGGATATCGCTCTGTCCTGATGGATATCTCCGAGAACGGACTTCTTCCGAGGGTTTCCCTTGCCGATTATGGTTCTGTCGAATTCGTCAAGAGCCTTGGCATCGAAGTCGTTTCCAGCGGTGATATCCTGGAGACCTTCTCTGCCGTCTATGGCAAGGATGCCTATGAAGGTCAGCTCATCGCCTGCAAGAAGGCCTTGATGATCAAGGATGAAGCTTTTTCCTTGATCAGAAAGGATATTCTTGAAAAAGGCCAAAGTGATGAGTTCCGTATCCAGGAATTCATTTCGCAAAGGTTCCATGAAGAAGGCATGGTCTATGATGACCCGGCCATCGTGGCAGTCAATGCCAATGCTTCCAATCCGCATTATGGTCCTTCAAAGGATGTCCATTCTCCGATTCATGAAGGGGATGTCGTCTTGATTGACATGTGGGCAAAGCTTGATAAGCCAGATGGTGTCTATGCCGATATCACCTGGATGGGATATGTCGGAAAAGAAGTCCCGGCTGAAGTAGAGGACAGGTTTCTGATACTTCGCAAGGCTGTCGATTCAGCCTTCTTGTTCATCAAGGAGAATCTTCCTAAGAGAAGAGTGGAAGGATATGAAGTCGACGACGTCGCCAGAAAGGTCGTCACGGATGCTGGATATGGTGAATATTTCACCCACCGCACCGGACACAACATTGCCATCGATGTCTCTCCGCATGGCCCTGGAGTCAATATCGACAATTATGAAAGCCATGATACGAGGGCTCTTGTTCCTGGCATCACCTTTTCCTTGGAACCTGGAATCTATGCTCCGGATTTCGGCATGAGAAGCGAGACGGATGTCTATATTGACGGAAAAAAAGAACCTCACATGGTCGGTGGAAGGCAAGAGCATGTCATTGCCATATTGAAATAATCGATTTGGTGATATAATCTTTATCTATCCAAGGTGGTATGAAATGACAACAATTACTCAAGAAGACGATTCCAAGGAAATGGAAGCCAAGATCGATGATGTCTTAGATAGGCTCCGCCCTTTTCTTGCAAGAGAGGGAGGAGATATCCATCTCGACCATTATGATGCAGACACCGGTTTTTGCTATGTCAAGATGAGCGGTGCATGCAACGGCTGTTATATGGCTGAAAGCGACGTCTCCGATTCTGTCGAAGTCCTTCTGATGGATGAGATTCCTGAAATCAAGAAGGTCATCCTTGTCCAGCCTGAACAGCCTTCTTTCGAGGATATGCTCGCCAGGCTTCAGGCAGAAGAGAAGGCAAACCAGGAACTGGAAGAGTATAACCGCACGCATAAGAACCAGCAGTGACTTAAGGCATCTCAGGATGCCTTTTTCTACGGCCTATTAATTTTCGAACTTTGATATTTACCCTCTTGAATCCTCATTGAGAAGAATAGGAAGCTTTCTTGAGAGGAGAATATAGGAAAGCAGGTTGCTTTGCTACGGAGTTGATGTATTCCTATCACCACTTGGGTTGTTCTCTATAGGAGAGGGAAAGAGCGATTGCCTGTTGTTTTGATTTTAAAAAGGCTTTTTTGATGATTTTCCTCTTCGCATGCTCTTTTTTGTAGTAGAATTGTTAGCGAGGTAAATAACAATGTCAGAAAAAACTTTTATTGTCGAAACCAGTGCACATCACATCCACGTCACTCAGGAAACTTTGGACTATCTCTTCGATGGTCAGCCGCTGAATGTCGTCAAGATGCTTTCTCAGCCGGGTCAGTTTGCCAGCGACAAGAAGCTTGATATCATCTATCATGCTTCCATCAAGGACAAGAAGACCGGCGAAGTTACCAACAAAGATTTCACCATCAAGGGCATGAGAATCCTTGGACCTGTCAGAAAAGAAAATCAGGTTGAAATCTCCATGACGGAAGCCAGATCTCTCAAGGCCAACGTCCCTGTCAGAGAGTCCGGTGATTTGGAAGGCTCTGCCCCGGTCACCCTGGTCAATCCTCTCAATGGCAAGAAGGTCGACTGCGACAAAGGTATGATCATCGCCAAGCGTCATATCCATATGACTCCTGCCGATGCCGAAAACTTCGGTGTTACCAATGGTGAAATCGTTGCCGTCAAGATCAAATCCGCCAATGGAAGATCTGCCATCCTTGGTGATACGGTCATCCGTGTCAGCGAGAAGTATGCTCTTGCCATGCACATCGATACGGATGAATCCAATGCCGTCGGCGGTGCTTCCACCGGTGTTGTCGGCGAAATCGTCAAAGTGGAGTTCTAATGCCGAATCTCTTTGCCCATTCTCTTCTTGCCAAGCGAATCCTTCTGAAGGAACGGGAAATCTGTCTGAAAAATCCTGGTTGGGAACCATTCTTGGAACCCAATCAGGATTACCTGTTTCTTGGAACACAGGGTCCTGACCCTCTTTTTTATATGGGAATCATCCCTTTCAAGGGTCTTCATCTCATCACGGCAATCAAGAAAATCGGCAACAAGCTTCATAAGCTTGATGGAAAGAAGCTTTTCCGCAATCTCATCGAGATGAGCTATTCCATCGACTTTGGAAAGAACTGCGAGGAACAGAAACGTTTCCAGGCTTTCATCTTCGGACAGTTTGCCCACTATATTCTCGACAGGGAGTGTCATCCCTATATTCTTTATGAGAGTGGGTTTGATGATAACGGGAAAATTACAGGAAAGTATCATTATCAGCATACCTTCTTTGAATCACAGATTGATTATTGCCTTGCCAAGCACTATAAGGTAGAGTATTTCCTCAAACGTCCCGGAGAGACGATTCCAAACAGATTCGGTCCTCTTAAGACCATCGACCGGTATTTTGTCCCGGTGCTGGAGAAGACCTTCGATATCAAAAGGCTTCCCAAAAAGATGTATTCCAATGGTGTCAACAACTTCCGCTCCTGGATTACGTATTCCAACAACGGCAGCAAAATGAGAGTCTTCTTCTTTGGCAAGACCTCGTTATCGGCAACAAGGCTTCCTTCCGAAGTCAAGGAAGACGTTTTGAACGAAAAGAAGGAACTTTGGCTTGATCCTGTAAGCGGAGAAGAACACCGTGAGTCTTTCCTGGAGCTTCATTCCAGAGCCTATGATATCCTTGTCCATCTTTATGAGGATATCATGACAAAAGGCTTCAATTTCGAAACGTTCAGCGAATATATCGACGGACGGAATTACTATGGGAACCTGCCTTCTGAAAAATGGAAGTACCATAGGAAGGAAAAATAATTTTCTTCATGAAAGAAAAAGGCGGTCTATCAGCAGGCTGCCTTTTTGTTTGCTTGGGAATTGCTAAATTCAAAAGGAATATAGGGAAACAACGATTCCTTTTTGAATCTTGCCAAGGAATGTCTAAAGCTTCTTGTAATAATCCGTGATATAGTCTTTCACGACAAAGGAGCCATCGTTGATTTCGGCAAGACGTTTTTTAATTTTTTGAACCAAATGAAGCATCTTATCCTTGTTCTTTTTTTCAGTTTCCTTATTGAAATGACAAGGTGAATCATTTGAATCAAATTCATAATTTTCATCAAACAGTTTTTCTGCCTCATCATTGAGGTTTGTCAGGGTTTCATCATCATCGACTAATGGAAACGGACTTTCAATTCCATCTTCGTCACAAGTCCAGATGATGCCATGCATGAATTCCGTTTCTAATTTAATGGTTACCATACTATAAACATTTATCTCCTATATTTTCTTGTTGGATAAGCAGAAACGATAAATCCGTTTAATCCAATTGCAGCAATCACGTAAAATTCTGAATTATACTTATATATTTTCTCATAACCTTGCCTTTCGTTGATTGATATGATTTTACTTTTAACAATGGTACCATAAGTAATAACCTTTCTTAAATAGTCCGGAATATTCTCTTCTTTCATTCTTGCCGCGTTATAGAAATCAGATTTATGTTTTAGAAGATGCTCCAAACCGGCACCTGAGTTTCCTTTCTCAAGCCAGATCAGCTGTCCGGTCTGGTCCCTGGTGACAAAGATGACGTCTTCTTTCGTAAACTTGACCTTTGCCTTTTCAAGTTCATGGATTCCCCGCTTAAGCTGTTCCTTTTCACGTTCACTCTTTTCAAGCGAGAGCTTGTCTTCGAGAATCCTGACCCTTGCCTCGAGCTCATCGTTTTCAAAGCCTTTCTGCGGAGAACCGCTGGTTCCGTGGGCAAGCCCTGTATACTTATATCTGCCCATGACGCTTTCCTCTCAGATGGACGTTCCTGTCATGAAGAACGTTGTCAGGGAAGGTGAGCTCGATTCCCTTGGCCGTGGCATGGCTGAAATACAGGCTTCTTGTCTTTGCAAAATCCGCAGATACGTCATAGACGACAATCTGCCTGAGGTCCTTCAGAGTATCGATGGTATGATCGATTGCCTTCACAAACAGACTTCGCTGTTCCTTCTTCTTCAGTGAACCTTTTGCCGAGAATGCGACGACGTTGCAGTCTTCCAGGCCATCAAGCATATAGCTGAAGGATTTTTCGTCAGCATAGGTGA
>JBNMLQ010000084.1:0-6104 GCA_050874925.1 Candidatus Enterosoma sp.
TAATCAAGAAGAGACTTGATGACACGGAGGATGTCATTGCGGTTACCACTAGCAACAATCTTAGTATACTGCAATTTTCTTTCTCTAGGTGACGCCTCCGGAAATGGTTTGATACCAGCGAGAGAATCAATCAAAGAAAGTGCTTCCTCTTTGGAAAGGATTTTCTTTAGAAGTGACTCTGACCTGCTCACGGGAATGAAGGATTGAAAGCCTGGATTAAGACCATAATCAAAGAACGGAGTCAATATGAAATAAGCTTCTTTCCCCATACCAAAATCCTTGTCTTCGATTCCAGTGATCAAATAAATCCTACCGCTTTTGTCAATCACCTTTTCACCAGACTGAAACATATGTCGTTCTCCCTCCAGGAATATCAAACACAGGCATATACTCCAAGATAGTATTTTAGACCGCCCCGGTTTTCTTCATATATTATACCATTTTCTATACATTTTTGGGCACTTGAACATTTCTTTCATGTTTACATTAAACTTCAGCTGTAAAAAAGAATGAAATCTTAAGTCCAAGCAAAATCCCACCCCAGGTTGTTCCTGAGATGGGATTGTCTTCATTCAGAACAAATTATTCGTAATAGACATCCATTTCTGGCTTGCTGGCATAGCAATAGGTGATGGCAGTGCAGACCTTTCCACCGATTTCCTTCTGAGCATAGACTCTCTTGTTGCTATAGCTGGAAGTGCCGGTATAATCCCAGATGACATTCCACCCATCAGCCTTGAAGGCAGCATAGGCAGCATCCCAGATTGAATCGTCCCAGATTTCACCATCAATTTCAAAACCAGTGCTTTTATCACTAAATTTCGGAGTTGTCGTCCCAAGATAGACGAACGGAAGCGTTCCTCCATCAAGCTTCTTACTGATCTTTCTAGCGATGGAAGCAGACCAGCTGTCGGTGCCTTCCGGGGCAACAAACGGATCCGAATAGGTGATGTCGATTTCGGATGTATTGGAATAAGTCGCATAAGCCTTCAGGCTGATTTTTGCACCATCATCAAACTTCTTGTCGGCCGTAACCCTAAGCATACTATGATAAACATCAAGACTACAGTTCCATTTATCATCCTTCAGCCTCTTATAAGTATCCAGGGCGATGTCGCATGACCATTCACTGGCCGTGACTTCAAGCCTGCTAGAATATAAGTTCGTCTTATATGTTCCAGAACCCATGTAGATATAAGGTATCTCATGGTTCTTTGTATAGCTGAGGATAGAAGTGGAAGTATCCGTAGCATAGGCGCCACCAGACGGTATGGTCGTAGACTTGAGATCTTTGTAGATTTCCATCAGTGGGAATCCGTTGGTGCTCTTGTAAAGCTTGACAAGGACATAACCATTGATGGTGGTATCCTTCTTATACATCGTCAGGACAGAACCATTCAAATCGCAGGTATATCCATTTGCTTCATAGACCGTCTTGGCATTTGTCAAAACTGCATAATTCCAGCAGTTACCATAGATATCCAATTCATTGTTGGAAACATAGGAATAATAGCTCTCGCAATCTGTACCAAGATAGATATAGGGAACCACGACGCCGATATCGGAAGTCATGATTTTCTTGGTATCATCAGTCCAATCAGAGCCCTTGGTAGCATCATAATTTTCTTCCTTGGTAACACTGACTCTAATCTGGCCAGAATATCCTTCCTTGATTTCAACAGACAGATAGCAATCATCAAATTCCTTTTCTGCCGTCATGGAAGTGGTAGTCGAAGAATAAGATGTCGTGGTGATTATCTCCGTTGTCCATTTTTCCTTATCATAGGCTTCTTTTGCAGCAGTCAGCATGGCGGGCTGGAAAGTAGCTCCGTCGATGGAAAGAATCTGAGTGCTATAGCCCCAATCCAACGTTGGCTGGTCGACACCAAGATAGAAATAAGGCAGGTCATGTCCGCACAACCTCTTCTCAATCTCAGCCTTGGTTACTGCATCATATTCCGTTCCTTCGTTCTTATAGAACTTCTGAAACTTGATCTTCATCAATGCATCATTGTTATAGTTGGTCGTAAAGGTAATATCCATTGCGCATCCATCAGCCATGGTGCCATGGAAGCAGATAGCATCATAATAGGTAGAGGTACTGGCAATTTCAGTCCAGACCTTTTTTCCGTCTTTATCAACCACAGCTTCATAGGCCGTCTTGGCTGAAACAAGCATCTGGGAATTGAATGTCCCACCAGTGACGGTAAGGGTGCTTGTGCTAGTACTCCAGCTCGTCGTCTCTGCAGTCGAATTTAGATACACATATGGAATTTGGTCGGCATGCCCATCAAGATAAGTGTTGAAATCAGAAATTGTATCAGCCGCCCATGCTGCATCAGTAGGAACATGATAGCCTTCTTCGAACTTAGCCGTAAGAAGGATTTTGTTATAGTAATTGGTATTGATGACAACAGAAATCTTATCGCCATTGTCAAAAGTCTTTTCAGCCGTAAACTTCTTGTCAGTAAGACTGGAAACAGGATTCCATCCGACAAAGGCAGTCGTTGCCAAAGTCAGAACCTGATCATTCCAAAGTCCACCGGTGATGGATAAGGAATTGGAGTAACTCGACCAGCTTCCCTTCGTCTGCTTCTTTCCAAGATAGACATAGGGAAGGTCATGTCCGCCAAGATCGTCAGTAAGAATATCCTTGGTATCATCATCCCATTCCGTCGGAGCATTGTCAGGATCCCATCCTTCCTGAAGAGTGACTTCCATTTTTATCTTTTCGACCGTATAGCCGGATTTCTTGATGCTGAGGGTAAAGATATCCTTTCCATTCGCTGCCTTTCCAGTTGCCGTAAGAGAGGTAGCATCCGTAGCCGTAACCGTATATCCGGCAGCCGTCAATGTCGTCGTCGCATCGGTAAGAACCTGTGCATTCCATTTTCCGCCAGAAATCTCAGCAGTCGGATCAGATGCATACGAGGAAGTCTCATAACTCGGATACTTGGTACCAAGATAGACAAAAGGTATGACTTCACCGAAATCGTTGGTTAGATCCGACTTGATATCCGCATCCCAGTCTGTGGCAGCCGTAAGGTCGTATGGCTCATCATAGGTAGCACTGAGGACGATAAAATCACCATCATCCTTGCTGAGCCTGAGATGGACGCCGGCCATGGCATTGTCAGCCGTCAGTTCCTTTGCCGAAGATTTCGATACTACCCATTCCGGATGTGTGGCAAGGCTAGCCTTATAGGTATCGATGGTTCCACCATCACCGCTTTTCCATTCAGCTGTACCGCTGATAGTCAAAACACCGACATCAGAATAGCCGACTTCCCATGCAGCATCGATACTTTTCCCAAGATTGATGTAAGGAAGGACCGTACCGCCGAGATACTGCATCATGGTATCTGTGGTCTTCTTATCCCATCCCTCACTATAAGGGTTATAGGAAGAGCTTGAAGAAGCTTCCTCAGAGGATTCTTCAGCACTGCTACTGACAGGAGAAGAGACAGGAGCAGCGGAGTCCAAAGAGGAAGAAGCTTCCTCCAATGAAGACTCCGTAGAAGATGTCAAAGGATTACTGCTATTTGTAGAGACGATCGGAGTATCGGAAGCAGGAGCCGGTCCGCTTACAGAAGAAGTGACATCATTTCTGGTGCAACCGACAAGACCAAGAAGAGCCAACGTCAACAATGCAATTTTTGTTTTTTTCATAAGTATTTACCTCGCATGAATCAACTCGACATGAATTCCTTTTGATGACAGTCACCCGTCAAAACATTGGTTTGTTGCCTTCTTCTAGGATTCGGATAACAATTCCTCAAGAAGAGCAATCCAACCGCATTCTGCTTTTTCAATAAAACGTCTTGTTTTTAAGGAAAAGCTGTCCTTAAATGTTCTCCCTCCTTTACACTTTTATCTTAATCATTCCATCTATTTTTGAAAAATCGTAGCCGACGATGAACTTTATCCAGCAAGCAAAAAGCAGTGCCACGATTTTATGTATTTATCGGCACTTTTTCATTAAAAATAAGTCAACTCAATAAAATTACAAGTAAATTTGCAAATAATGCCATGACACCTGTAATCGCTTCCAAGGCTATTTTTACATATTTCTTCCTTTTCCTGAACCTTAAAAACCAGAGTCACTTTTTTAATAAATTTGATTTTTTTAAGGTTTCTTTAAGCTTTTAGATAAATTCATGGATTGAGCATTCATCAAAAGATCAAAACCGATACCACCACAATCCTGACATCAAGCTAAAGAATACATGAAACAAAAAAAGACCAGTCCAATCTTGTTTCATGACACTCATTCAATCCTAAAAAAGAAAAAACCGATACATCTCTGTACCGGCAATTTCCTAATGGCGGAGTAGGGGAGACTTGAACTCCCGCTGCGATTTCTCGCACTAAGTCCTTAGCAGGGACTCCTCTTCACCAACTTGAGTACTACTCCAAGGCGATATAGCCTATTTATTATGAAGGCTTTCTTGCTAAAAATCAAGTTTTATTTTCAAAAGACCCTCCCCCGCATGGGAGGAGGGTCTGAAAACGAATCAAAATAGATTAGAAGTTATACCAGATTTCGTTTGGCAAGAAGGAATACTTTTTCATGCCCTCTGTATCAGCATAACTGATTTTGACGAATTTGAACCCAGTTCCTTCAACCTTTGCCTCAAATTCTTTCTTCCCTTTTTCAGTCGAAACCATGTGAGTTTCAGCATCAGACATATCTGCTTTTTTAGAGAACTCAACCTTGATGATATCGGCATTGGCATATCCATAGCTGTTGTTGAACTTGAAGGATACGGAAGTGACATCCTTCGAGAAGGCGGAAGCATTTCTAAGATAACTGTTGACCTTGCCGGTATTTTTGTCATTGTCGACACCATAGAATCCAATATAGTTGTTAGTAGTCAGCAATCCGACATAGGAGTACTTAATCTTGTTGACAGTGACAGACTTCTCTGTCGCACCAGAGTAAGTGCCAGTCAACTTCAATGATGCTCCGGTGATGATTTCAGAATCCGTGACATTGATGACGAGCTTGCTTCCGGTACCAATGACATTCCCACCCTTCTTCAGAGAAGCAGTGAGTGTGGTCGTGCCGACAGCCTTTGGAGTGATGTTGACATACCAGTTGCCATTGTCATCCTTGGCCTTAGAGAAGGTGGCGACTTCATCATTGGAGTTCTCGATATTGACAAGAGAAGCATAGTCCTTGAATTCGAGTGTCTTGCTATCTTCTTCGGAAACGGAATAAGTGAAGCCAATCTGAGTATCTACGCCAGGCTTGATGGTAGCCTCAGTCTTCTCAAAGTCGATACGGGTCTGATCGATCATCGTAGCAGAGGTAAGGACGAATTCAAGGGATTCGACCTTCTGTTTATTCGTCATCTTTCCAAGGAAGTAACCTTCAATCTTATACATATAGGTATTCTTGAGATTGATGGAAGAATTGGTGTAGCTATTCTTGACAAGATTCAGTTTGCTATCACCGAAGGCAAGTTTGTTTCCATTGGCAACGATGGTCCAGGAATACTTCTTGGTAGCGGCAGTGGTGAAGGCAGCAGTATTCAAACCGGTGAGAATCTCATCCGTCAAAGGAGTGACAGCATCGAAATCACCTGTATTCGGAAGATCATTATCTTCAACATCGAGCTTATAGACATCCTCATCGAGGACACCCCATTTGTTATCGCTTTGCTTCTTATCTTCAATAACCAAAGCGCCATTGTAATTGCAGACAGTTGAAGTGACTTCAAGATAGTCGCCGACAGAATAAAGAAGCTTGGCTTCGTGCATCTGGACATAGATGGCACCAGTAGAATCAGCAATCATGTAACCATTGGAACCGACATTCCTGACAACACCGCGGATACGAACAAGACCAGCCTTGGCAATGGAACCGATATTGGTAAGAGCGACTTCATCAATGACGGTGACCTTGCAGGATGCACTACCTCCTCCGACAGTGGCCGTGATGGTAGCTTCGCCCTTGGCAACACCAGTGACAACACCATTTGAATCGACGGTGGCAATAGTCGGATCTGAAGAAGACCAGGTTACAGTCTTGACGTTCTTGTCAGTATCAGAAAGGATATAGGTAGCAGATAGCTTCCTGGTATTCTTGGCATCGACCTTCA
>JBNMLQ010000085.1:0-6060 GCA_050874925.1 Candidatus Enterosoma sp.
TCATCAGATACGTCCTCACGAACAGGCAGAAGACGATACTGAACCAGTTCGGAATAAAGGAAGAGGATGTAGACAAAAAGCTGTCCTCCCTTCAGGAAAAGCCTGAAGGAAAGACAGCCGGAAACAATGGGAATCATGATATAGATATAAAATCAGCTACAAGATAAGGTCCCATCCTAACTTTTAGTTTCCTTCTTGTCGGTTGTAGAAACACCGAGGCTTCTTCCTTCATACCAAAGGAAGATAGTTCCTCTTCTTCAAAGGAGCATGTTTCTTCTAGTAAAGATGAATCATCATCCTCTTCCGCTACTTCTACCTCTTCCTTTGTCAATTTGATAGGAGACGTAGAGAAAGTAAGGTCACTTCTTAAGGAAGCTTCTAAGACGACAGGCATCGCTTCAATCGACTATGATTATGTCGAGAAGCTTCCCAATGCCACAGAGAACACCATCAAGACCAATTACAAGGCAAGCTTCCGTTCCAAGGAAGCCACTTTGAAGAAGAAAGGTCTTCTTGACTCCAAGCCGGAGACCATCTATCAGGGACTTGTCAAGGATACCTACTATCTTATCGATGCAGATTCCTTTGAAGGAGAAGAAGACTTCTCTTCCGCCTATCGATACAAGGTTTCCAATGAAACCGGTGATGAATATATCACGAGAGAGAACGCTGAAAAGGAAGTCCAGGCTTTCAAGAACAGCTGCAATCTTTCCTTCCTCATTCAGGACGGAAAGGTCGACTCTCTGACTTCCGTCTCTTTCATGAAGGCCTTAAGTGAAGATTCCATCCAGACTTCTTTTTCTTCGACCTATGAAAATGGCTACTATGACATCAATACCTCTTCCTACTATGAAGATGAAAAAGAGGACGATCAGGTCCAGAACTATGTCTTCAAGACATCCATCAAATTCGATAAGGGAGGAAGCCTGGTCTCAGGCAGTGTCGAAGCCGACCACTGTGCCAAGATGAACTGGGATAACGCTCTTCATCAGCCTAAGACTGGATGTGGGACTTTCTCATCTTATATCTTGAATAGCTTTACCTATGGTGAAGAAGAGACCGGTGATTCAAGCATGATTCCCCTAGAACCCTACTTCATCTCTTCCATATCCAAGGCTCATCTTTATAGCTATATGTCCGGTGATTTGGAATTCCTTCGTGTCGGAGACACCAACTTTGAAATCAAGCTGGATTCCTTCTCTCCTACGACTGCCTTAGATAAGGATAGCATCACCATCACCTCATCCAGCGATGAGACCATCATCGGTAAGAACGCCTATGGTGACTATGAAGCTTTGAAGAAAGGAACCTGCTCTCTTGTTCTAGGAAACGCCTTCAATAAGAACATGTTCACCCTTGAAAATGTCGTCGTCAAGGATAAGAAGGCTGAAATCACTTCCTTTGAAGGCCTTGATAAGGATAATTCCTTCTCTTTGAAGCTTGGAAAGAAATCCAAGTTCAAGGCTAGTGTCTTCGACTTTGACAATACTTCTCCCTATGACTTGGAAGAGATCCATCTGACCTTTGATGAATCCTGTCTGGCAGCTTCTCTCACCCAGGAAGTCATTGAAGGAAGCTATGTCATCTATCTCAACGTCGAAGGAAAGAAGGTCTCCAAGAGTGATATCACCATCAAATCCGAAGATGACAGCATCACCCTCCATGCCAACATCCTTTCTGATACTTCCAAGCTCACCATCGAAAAGACCGAAGGTGTCAAAATCACCGGTGACTACAAAGACGGAGACTATGATGTCAAACCTGGAACAAGTGTTTCCTTCTATGCCGATCCAGAGAAAGGCTATCAAATCGACAAGGTAAGTCTCGTCACAGCATCAAAGACAAGCATCCTGAGTGGAGATAACCTCAACAAGTATACCTTCACCATGCCAGAGGAAGATTGCAAAGTCACCTTCACTGTCAGCAAGAAGGAACTTGTCACCCTCACATTCAATAAGCCTAGCTATCCTGTAGCCATCTCGTGCAATCTATATACGATGGATGGTACGGCAAAAAAATACATCTATACCGGAAACAGCGTCGAAAAGGAAACGACGGTATATATCGAATTGATGCTGAACGGCGGATACAAAGTCAACAAGATTTCTTTGTCGGATGCTTCGAAAGTCACCTGCGATACGGTTGATAAGAAATATCACTTCACTGCAAATAATGATATGACCATCACCTTCGATATCTCCAAAGGAGAAAGCAGTGCCTATAAGATCAATGCCACCAATGGCAACCATTACATCGTAGACAATGTCCGTGTCAACGATAAAATTGTCACCTACAGCAATCGTAGTGCAGCCAAGGGAGACAAAGTCGAAGTCCGTTTCTACATCAACCTGAAATTGACTTCTTCCTATAAGTTTGCTTCCTTCAGCGTCGTAGACAAAGACGGAAACAGCATCTCCTTTACGACAGGTTCCTATTCCGATTCGACCTATGACGACTATGACAATGAAATCAATTATACCGGAAGCAGTGTCACCTTCACTATGCCCGATAGTGAAGTAAATGTCTCTGCTTCGGTTACGGAGGCTTGATATGAAACCTAGATATCTTTCTCTTTTGCTTCTTCCTCTCCTCATCTCCTGCAGCGGCAATGCAGACACTTCATCAAATGTTCCTTCTTCCTCTGATGCTCCTAAGGTGAGTGAAAACTCTTCGACAAAGGATTCTTCCCAAAGCTCAGCAAAGCCAAAGACACCTTTGAATGAACTCTTCAAGGAGTATCAGAAGAACTTCACGGCCAATGGAACCATCACTGAAGTCTCGGAGGCAGGCGATGAATCTGTGACAACCTTCACGACCAAGTTCACAGACTCCTCCTATCATTATGACTATAGCCTGAATGGAAACACAGGTTCCCTCGACTATTTCAAGGTCGAGGAGAACAAGAACAGCTATCTTGGAAGCTACTCCATCGACAGGGATGACAAGCTCGTCCTAAACAAGATTGTCGATGAAGATAACAATCCGATGTCCTGGTCCTATGTCAGCAATCCTTTCCTTGATAACGAGATGGATGCTTCCTTCTTCTCAGAGGATAATAAGGGTAACTTCTATTTGGACTTCTCTCTGGATAGCTCTGCTGCCGGTAACAGGTATCTTGCCTGCAGGGACATGGTAAGCAAGATTCCTCTTCTCAACGTCACTCGCTTTGAAAGCTTCATCATCCGTGTGAAGGAGGATAAGATCGATTCCTTCTTCATCGAGACCAAACAGCTTGAAGACGACAAGGGTGAAAAGTTCTCCTATGAGATCGAATTCACCATCGATGCCGACCAGAGCCATGACCATGAGGCAGACAAACCCACTGTCTATCCCCATGAATCCTACCATGATACCCTCAAGAGTGCTATCGACTATCTCCTTACGGGTCCCTATTCCTTTTCAAGGAACGTATCCGGTGTTACGACAGCCTTCTCTCATCTCGAAGGATATCTAAGCACGGACCTAGTCTACTACCAGAGCACTTCCGACAACTTCGACGGACTGGTATTGAAGGATGGATACGGACATGAAATCATCTACAAGAACGGAAGCTATCATTATGACGAGTCCATCAAGAGCTATGACGGAGAAGCCGTCAAGGATCTTTCTGACTTCCTTCCTATCAGACAGGTTGCCATCGAAGCCTTCCAGTATGACAAGGACAAGGATGTCTATGTCTTAAAGGATGAAGCTACCAACTTCACCGTCTTCTTTGATGTCTTCTTAGGCTTGAACAGCGGCTTTGAGGATGCCGAAAAGGTCGATGAAGTCGATGTGAAGCTAAACAAGGACAAAGTCTCTTCCATCACCTATAAGATTGGAAAAGGTATCATCAACTATACCTACAAGTATGACGATAGCCTCTTGCCCTTTACTAAGGACAGTTTGACAGCTTATGATGCAAAGGATATCTTCTATGGTACCTTCAAAGGGACCCTTGAAGGAGAAGGAAGCAAAAAAGGCTTCGAAGTCGAAATCAAGGTTGTCAAGAAAAAGAACCAGGATAAGTATACCAGTGAGAAGGAACCCTACCTTACCCTTGTCAGCGTCGCTCTTGAAAAGAAGGTCACTCAGGATTCCTCCTTCTATGTCGCTACCAATGTCACCATCTTCCAGAACACCCTCTACTTTGAATGCGATGGAGACTATACCATCACCTATGGTGAGGATGATGAAACCTATTCTTTGACCTATACGACGGATGCAGGGGTCTCCTATACTTCCACATTGACAAAGCAGTCTCTCTAGCTTTAGATATCACCACAGATCCTTACCATGTTTCCAATCCATCCTTGCCGGATGGGTTGGAAACTATTTTTTGTACCTTCCATTTCATCTCCCTAAGGCAATCAGAATAGTTCACCTTTTGATGTCGAAAGTGAAGAATAATTGCGCTTACATTCCTTTGAGAAAGGAATTCCTACCGGAAATTCGTGATTATCGTTTTATTATTCTTTTTGAAATGGTACAATTGTGTACCCTTACGGAGGCTATCATGGCAATTAAAATATATACGGACGCTAGTTCCAATCTGTTTGAAGACATCCTGAAAGAAAAAGACAAGGACATCATGGTCCTTCCGATGCAGGTCGATATCGATGACAAGAAATATCTCTGCTATTCGGATGAGATCCATGTCAATGAATTCTCAAAGACGTTTTATGAACTGATGAAGGAAGGACATAAGCCCAAGACTTCCCTTCCCAATCCTGGCATGTTCCAGGAAAAGATGGAAGAGGAGATCAAGAACGGAAACCAGGTCATCTATGTCTGTCTTGCCGGAGGTATCTCCGGTACCTACCAGACAAGCACCATGATTGCAAACCAGATCAATGAAGAGCATCAGGGTACCTTCGTCAAGGTCATCAATTCCCGTACGGCCGGACTTGGGGAAGGAATGATTGCCATGTATGCCTATGACGTCTCCAAGGAAGGCTTGTCCTTGGAAGATACGGCAAAGAAAATCGAAGAATACGCAGACAAGGTACGCAGTGAATTCGTCGTCGATTCTCTCATCTATCTCACCAATACGGGTAGAGTCAGCAAGCTCAAGGCCAGAATCGCTTCTGTCCTTTCCATCAAGCCTCTCCTCTATGGTTCTAATGAAGGAAAGATTGAAGTCACTTCCTTGGCCCATGGAAAGCTCAAGGCGATGAAGAAGCTTGCCAAGCAGGTCAATGACCATATCACGGACAAGAACAGCAAAGTCTATGTCTCCCATTGCAATGTCCCTGAAGAAGCAGAGAATTTCAAGAACATGCTTTCTGAATATGGCATCCAGGATGTCGAAATCTACTTCTATGACTTAGTGACGGGTGCCCATGTCGGTCCTGGCACCATCGCTGTCTTCTATGAAGGCAGGAACAGAAGTCTGGAAGACTAGATATCCAATCGTTTCAAAGCCTCCTGCCATCTAGGCAAGGAGGCTTTTTGAATGCTGATTGAATTCAGAAAATCCATGGATTTATCAATTGAAGGCATGGAGAATTTATTCCAACTTCTCTTGCAATCATTTTCAAGACATATCCATAGATTGGATTATACTGAAACAAGTTTTTTCTTCTTTGCTTTGTTTTAGAAAGTATCCTACTTCCCAGTAGAACCTATTCCACCTTTTCTTGTTCCTATGGAAGCATCATCATCCGTAACAAGATACTTCATGAAGACACCCTGGGCGATCTTATCTCCCTTCTGGATGAGGACTTCCTCTTGCGAGATGTTCGTCAGTGCAATCATGATATGGCCGTCGTTCTTCTCGTTTTCAAAATAATCCGAATCGATGACACCCACACTGTTGCTTAGCAAGACGCCCTTCTTGATTCCGATGGAAGAACGGATGAAGAGATAGAGCACCTCGTCTTTTTCCATCTCTGCCTTGACGCCGGTAGGAAAGACATGGCTCTCATGGGGTTTCAGGGTATAGGTTTCCAAAGAACGGAAGTCATATCCGGCACTGTGTTTAGTGCTGCGGGTGGGAAGGATGACATCACTAGAAGAAAAGCCTTTGGCGACATGGAATTTTCTCATGTTTAAATTGACCTCACATGCATTAGATTATAA
>JBNMLQ010000086.1:0-5967 GCA_050874925.1 Candidatus Enterosoma sp.
CGTCTCCCTGTCACGGAGAAGATCACGGGTTCAAATCCCGTAGGATCCGCCATTCATTGCAGGTGTAGTTCAATGGTAGAACGCAACCTTGCCAAGGTTGACACGCGGGTCCGATTCCCGTCACTTGCTCCATCTTGAAACATTGCCCGAGTAATCGGGCTTTTTTCATTTTATCTATATTGCTCAAGCAAGAATCACATGGCTTCTAGATTCTTCTGCTTGTTGATCTATATAACAAAGTCAAACCTGGATGAGGGACATCCAAGTCCTTCTTCATCTGCCTATGTTATTGTCTTTCAAATCATCAAAAACTTGCACAAAAAAGAAGAGCTTCTAGACAGAATCACAAGCGTGAAAGAAAGTGATTTTTGAGGGGGCTTCCAGCCCTGGCTGGTTCTTCTTGATTTCAATTATATCACAAGAAAAATCCGCACTATAATAATCTAGCTGGGAACTATAGAGCTCGGATATCTTCTTGAGCATTGCGCCTTCACGGCGCTTTTTCCTTGATTATTTTTTTAAGAAACCTTCATCTCATATATTCCATATGCCCTTCAAATCCTGAAATCATATTCCTTCATTATGTCAGCTTCTTTCTATAGGCTATGAAAAAGCCAAAGCAAAAAGCCTTAGAAGAACCATGTTACCTTTCAATTCCTTTGAAGATGGCAATCCTTTGTCTTTCAAAGAGAATCAACAGATATCGACTCAGACTATAGTTCCTTTTCCTTCTTGATGATGGCCAGGATATCTTCTCCATAATCAGCAAACTGCTGTTTGTTCAGCAGTTTCAGGTTCTTCAATTCCTCCAAAGAATCCACACCGAAGGACTGAAGGTAGATCTTGGCACGGTTGGAAAAAATCTCATAAGGTTTCAGATTTCTTTCCAGGCACATCTTGCTTCGATAATCAGCAAGCTTGGTAGAGATTCTTCCAATCAAGCCCTCGTTGAGTCTGTTTTCCTTTCCAGGGAAAGCCATCGCCAAAGTATTGCAGTATTCCAAAGGAAGCCTATCATCTCTTTCCTTCTCCTCCATAGTCCTTTCACGTAAGACAGAGTGAAGTTCAGCCTTCTGTTCATCGGTGAGCATGAAATTGCAGATGGTCGTCAAAACAAACGTCTGATAATTTGCATCCGAGTTCGTGAAGTGGGCAGCAGAATTATTTGCCTTATATGTTCTTTGGATATTGAAGGCATTGAAATAGAAATCATTGTAAAGGAAGTCGAAAAGATGGAAATAATCTTCTTTTGTCAAATTCTCCTTCAAGAAGGAATGGTCGATGTCATATTGGGAGAAGATGGCAAACTTATCATCCTGGGAACTAGCCTTCCTATAGTCGCTGACATAATTCTCATGGTAAATGACTTTGATCAATGCTCCAAAGATGGCAAGCATGAACAGCTGTCCGCATCGATATAAGGAGAGCTTGGTGACATCCTTTGCACCGGTATCGGTATAGGCATCCTTGCTTCGTTCCTTGGTCCACATCTTATAGTACATCTTCAAAAGAAGGATGTCGGTCAAAAGCCCGGTATCATAGGTCTTTCCGAAGATGAGGGAATACTTGTCATCATTGTCGATCAGCGAAGTGCGGTTTGTCTTAGCCGTACCAGGACGCTGATAAAGGAAGGAATACAGAAACTGAGCCAGTTCATCGTTGGACGTGTTCTGGGAAGGAAGAGGATACAGCTTCTTGTTGACCCTCTGTCCTCGCTTGATCATGCAGAACACTCCGACATCGCTAAGCTGTGTCTTGAGATATCTCTGTTCCTTCCTGTTGGCAATGAGGTCCTTGGGCTTGATAGGTTTCTGGGTGTTACTTGCCTGGGCCACATCGGCAATGAACTCCGTCTGATGGTCTTTCGGTGTCTTGATGATCTTGCAGGGGACGAAGAAGTCAACATCAAAGTCCGTCTCACCGATCAGATAGGTCGTCTGGCCTCCGTTGATGATGGAGAAATCACTGAGATAGATCTTTCCATCCTTGATTTCATAGTCTTCGCAGATGATGATGATGCCATTGTTGAAGTACCAGAACTGCTTCGGCTTCTTCTGGATGGAATTGACGATTTCCTCGTCGATTTTGGCATTCTTGACATAATAGCGGAGGTTCTGTGAAAACAGGCCACGGTAACAATACAAGGAATACAGTTCCTTCAATGAAAGAGCAGAGATATTCACTAGCAGGGAGTTTTCTTCCCCATAGGTGACATATTTTCCAGATGAATCCATCTGCAGGTATCCGCTTTGGACAAACTCCCTGGGGTCTTCAATCTCCAAAATCTCGCTTTCCAAAAGATTGCCGAAGACGATCTTGTACTGAACGTTGCCGTTCTTCGGCTTATAGGTATCCAAATCCAGATAGCTGAGGATTTTCTTCTTCTCGGCCGAATTCTTCGGCGTATAGTCCGTGACCAGGATGACCACAAGCGGTTTGACTTCATTTGCCTTAAAGTCTCCGTCCTTGGTCCGTTGAAGGACTTCAGGTCTTCCCTTGTTCTTTTTGATTGCTTCGAAATAGGCCTCTTCGGCATAACCGAAATAAGTGAAGATGGTCGGAATCTTCAGTTTCCCTTCTTCATCCTGAGGAACGGAAATCAAAAGATTGATTTCTTTCTGATCCGCCTCTTCATCGATATAGATGCCATCGATGCAGTCCCTCGAATCCTTGTCATAGAGAAGCCCGTTGACAAGGTCATCGATCTTGCTGCTGTCGGCATTGAAGTAATTGTAATAGGCATAAAGAGCGATCAATGCCTTCTTGTGGTCGTTGTCATCCAGGTTATGATAATTGAATTTTTCGAATTCTTTTCTCAATCCGAGTTCATATTTATTATCCATGGCTTCACCTCATTCAGTTATTCTTCAAATATTCTACAACAGATAGCAATTCTTCACTATTGAAATTTGTATCCGAAGCAGGTCCGTTGTAGGAAAACATACTTTCCTTCAAAGACGAATCGTTTAAGGCAAGATACATCCTTTCTATTTTCAGTTTGAGCTTTGCACTCAGATAGTCATCGATGGTATCTTTGGCATTGAGGATATAGACCACCGGGGAATCCTTGATGCCGATACGATGGATTCTATCCAGAGATTGGATATAATTGGCAGCATTGAATGTCCTATCCACATAGATCATGGTCTTGCAGCACATCTGCAAGGAGATGCTTTCCCCACAAGCCTGAGGATTCATGATGAGGATTCTCTTTCCAGGGTCTTTGCGGAAAGCTTCCAGCTTTCCTTCTCTGGAATCCTCATCAAAAACATTTCCGTTCTCCGTCTCCCCATAAATGCACTCCGATCCGTATTCCTTGAGATCCATATCAAGATTCTTTATGGTCTTGACAAAAGAGGACCAGATGATGACCTTCTTTCCTTCATCTTTCATAAGTCTCTTTACCAGACGGATGGCTTGCATGTATTTGGAACCTTTCATGCATCCTAGGCTTTTCTGGATAGCCGGGCTGATTGTGGAACGGAAGTACGGCAAAACAGAAGAAGGCATAGAAAGAAGCTCCAAAAGAAGGAGGATACACTGGTTGATCTTGGCCATGGCACTCTTGTCATAGACACTTAATCCACTTTCGCTTTGACGGATGATTTTCGAAGAACAGAGCTGATAGAGCTTCTTTTCTTCCTCGTCTAGGGTCACCTCCATTTGGATTTCACGGACAGGCGGAATCTTCAGTTCAGCTTCCGTCGTCCTTGTATAATACGACTGAAATGAAGGGATGACATCCCTGGGTGTGACATGCTTCGAAGGAAAAAGAAAAGAAAACTGAGGTATCAGGTCCGAGGAGGATTGTGGCATGGGCGTTCCTGACAGGATCAGTTTCCTCTGGGCAAGGAAAGAGAGGGATAGAAGACATTCTGTCGTCTTTGCCTTTGGATTCTTGATGCGATGGCTTTCATCGACAAACAGGAAGAACCGGTCGTTCTTCATCTCCTGCATGATCTCTTCTTTTAGAAGAAGCAGTTGCTGATAGGAGATGATCATCTTATCCGGAAGAAGACGAGGAGCGCTGTCAAGGAAATAATCTCCATCAATCCTTACGAAATCCGCTTCCTCCTTGGAAAAGCAAAAGTGAAGCTGTTCCTTCCAGGAAGGAAAGGCATTCTTCGGGCAGACGACAAGAAGCCTGTCTCCCTTCTTTCGATGGAACAGATAATAAGCCAGGGCTTCGCTTGTCTTTCCTGAACCTGGCACAGAAAACAAAGCTGCCGAAGTTAGCGGCAATATTTTCTTCAGGTTCCTGATCTGAAATGAGGTCAGTTCCCTTTGGAAACCTTTTTGATAAAGAACGTCCTGGACATCCATCGAAAGGATGGCAGGATCTTTCCTTGCAGCAGGAAGCGGATTAAGCCTTAGAAGGCGATCTGATCTAACCAGCTCCTGATGAAAACACTCCGAGAAATCCTCGATATCCTTTTCATGCCTGAGATAAAGAAGATAAGGAAGAAGAACAAGGTTCCTGGATTTCTGGATATCCTTCTTGTCCATCATGTCAGAGAGAAAGGAAAAGAAGGAGGATGCCATATCAACATCATCGAAGGCAAGAAAGACCCATCCGTTATTCTGATCTGCTCTTATCATTTTTGTAAAGACTCCGCAGGACACGGATGCTCTCTTCCATGTTATCCAGCAATTCCGAAAGATGCTTCGTATCCTGTATTCCATATTTCATCGTGATCATCGAAGACAGGATTTTATCTGCTTTTTTGGCCTGCATCAAAACATGATACTGGTTTTCTTTGCCGTTTTCGGCATCCTGTATGTTTCTTATGATAGACAATATCAAAAAAGACAAGGAAGGCAAATCACATTCCGCAATCTCTTTGGCCAATGCCTTTTTGTCTGACCCATCAACCTGCAGTTCAGAAGCAAGTTCGTCAAGGACCAGTTCATCGTTGGTAAAGACAAAGTCGATGTTTTTGACAAGGCTTTTGGCATCTTTTTCGTTTTTTCTCAGCATCAAGGCAAAGACCAGTCTTTCATAAATGACCTTCTCTGGAATGCCGGATAACTTCCGTCTGCATTTGACCAGATGAAGAAAGGAAACCTCATCATGGTCAAGCAAGGACCATTCATTCTCATGATGGATGATTTTCAAGTAGGATTGCGCATATCGATAACTCTCGACAAGATCTAAGACCTGCGACTTCCTAGGAAGGCGAAGGCGATAGGCAATCTCCTCAAAGGAGGTGCCTTCCTGTTCATTTTCCATCAGGTAACTATAGGCTTCATCATACCACCGGTATTTTGCCTTCAGGCTGTTGGACATCTGAAGTTCCTGTTCAAGCTCATGCAGTTTCCAAGGGTCACTGTCAGGAAGAAGAGCAATCTTTATGTTCTTGAGATACGCATATTGTTCCGGAGAATCATGATACAGATACCGATAGACACATAACCTTCTGTTTCCGTCCAAGACCGTGCCATCCAGGGAAAGGACCAATGGCTTATTCGGCACCAATCCTTTTTGAAAGGCCTGAAGAAGATTCGCTTCCTTCGCCAAGGAAAAGAGAAGATCGCTCTGAACCTGTTGAACCTGGACATCCTCCACGTCATCAAAGAAGTCCTTGGACAACTCAGGATGCATGTGAAGATATTCTTTATGGGCATTCAATGTCCTTATGTTCTCGATGCGGTAGATAGGATAAGAGATATCTATCGCATAGACAGGAAGCTGGATATTGTCCTCTCCGTACTTCAAAGGATAGGATTCCTTCGTCGGTTGCTTCTGTAATTTCAGAAAAAAACAGATTCGTTCTTCTCTTGTATGACCTAATACTGATGAGATTGCCTGTTCCATGATGATATGATTATAACATACGACATCTCACGAAAAAGAGATGTTCTCAACTTGATTATGACTTTGAAGGAACAAAGCTTTAAAGAAAAATCGAAAATCTCTTGAAATCCAAGATAGGACGTGAGATAATGAACAAGCTGCAAAGCGATGGA
>JBNMLQ010000087.1:0-5933 GCA_050874925.1 Candidatus Enterosoma sp.
GTATTGGACATCCTGACCATAGTAATATTGCATCTGGCTGATTGGTGTAGAAGAAGTGATCAATCCTTTGGTATTGAAAAGGACGATGCCGATAACGGCAATGACCGAAATAACGGAGATGAACAAGAAGCGGAAGCGATACAGGAATTTCTTGACTCCGGCCGCCTTCTTCATCTTGTTCTGATATTCATCGTATCTCATAGACACCTCCACTGAAGGAAGGAAGCTTCATCACCTCTTCACTTTGGCTATTATACTTATAGACACCATAGTCATATTCGATATCATAGCAAAAAGTAACATCCGTTTCCGTATCAAAGTTCTCATCAGCCTGGTGCATGATTTCAACTTCAAAAGTATCCTTGATTTCATCTTTCTCATCAAATTCCGATTTCTTGATGGAAGTCCTGTCACGGGAAACAAGAACGCACTTATCCGTATCTGCGACAGCGTCCATGCCATTGATTCCAGGCAATTCAAATTCATCATAACCGTCACCAGATACAAATGAACCATCATCAAGAATTTTACCATCCGTCCATAAATGAATTTTTCTCTTCTCAATCGTATATTGGCACATGGCAGAAGCCTTAGCCAAAGAACTAAATCCGCTGAACGATTTCTTGTTGCCTTCATCATCATATTCGAACGTGACATTCATCTGGTCCGTCACGTCCTTATCTCCATCATAGATATGGATTTCACAGACGAAGCCGAATTCACCGATCAGAACCCTGTTGCTGTTCTTTCGATAACGGAACTTGTAGGTATATGTGAGATTCCATGTCTTATCCAAAGGTGCATGACTGCTGATAAAATCCAGAGCCTCCTGCAATGTCGTAAGCATCGGCTGATCCGGAGATTCTTCGTAGCCATCGTCATATGATTCATATCCGGTAATCTCCCCGATAGACAGATAATCATCCAGGTTGACTTCCTTTTTCTTTCCATCATAAATTCCGGTTTGATTGCTGATTCTTGCCGAAATCTTGAAATCAGAAAGTTTCAAAGATGTATCTGGCTCCGGTTTTGGATCATCCGGATTGTCTGGTTTGTCCGGTTCATCTTCATTTCCATAATTCATATCAGGAAGATTGTCGATACCGGCATCCGGTCTTCCGGATGTGTTGTCGATTCTTTTCCATCCAGAACCATCCACATAGACTTCAACCCATGCATGGCAGTTCCTATAAGGGACTTCATAGATATAGTCTCCGCTCTCATCCACCTTTGCGTTGTTGACCAGATATCCAGTGACAAAGCGACATGGGATTCCAGCAGCGCGATAAAGATAGACGGAAGCCGAGGCAAAGTTATTACATATGCCTCTGTCACTATTCTGTAAGAAAAACATGACAAGGTCTTCGTTTTTCGGGCATTTCTTATTGATCAAACCATAGGCAAATTTGCTTGTCAGGAATTTCGTGACATCATGAACATAGGTGGAACTTTCCGGATTCAACCCTTTTTCACGTGCATAGGAAAGAACTTCATTTCTCTTTTTTTCTTCAGCCTTTACCTTGGAAGGATTCTTGGCATTATAGTTCTTTGTCAGATTCGTATACTTCTTATGGACGAATTCAGCATACTTTTCTTCTTCCTCTGTGATTGTCTCGTTGGAAAAAGGAGTCGATTCAATCTTGCTTTCAACATATTCCGGATAGAATCTACCTATGATCGTATGCTTCTTTCCATTATCCTTGACTCTGATATCCGTACAGGAAGAATCATCGATGCCGATTTCACTATAATCCGGTCTAAAAAGATATTGCTGACCTTTTTCAGGCAGGACTTCAAGAGAATAATCTTTAGCCCCACTGCATTTGATTTTGTTTGCATAATAGGCCAAAGGAGAATAGGAAACCTTCTCTCTATAGGAATCAGCAGCCAGGAATTCTTTGCGGTTCACATCATAATCTCCGCATCCTTCCGACCTCAGATAGAAAGTCCCGTTATAATCACTTTTTACCGTAATAGCCGTCATGTCCTTTATTTCATTATCATAAAGGTTGGAGAGTCCAGTCTCCGTTCCATCGGAAATCGCCCTGGATATTCCACCCAGGCCATCGTTTAGGATGCCAAGGATATTCAGTGACATCAAAACGATGCCACCGGTGGCAACAAGAATCAGAACGATACATAAGATATTACGGTATAAGTGTTTCATTTATCCATTCTCCGCGAATTTACGTATGGCAAGCTCGCACTCCGGGGCTCCTCCCTTGCCAAACAGGCTCTCCACAAGGTCGAGCAGCTCTCCGCTCCTTGCCTTGACAAGGACCGGGTTGCAGGCTCCGAGCTTCCTGAGGACCTTCTTTGCCAAGATGACGTCAAGCGCCTCTGACGAAGCGCCTCCGCATGCGACATAGGTGGGGACGAACACGCGGATCTGCCTCATGATACGGTTTCCGAAGCTCACCTGGAAGGCATCCTGGAGGAACCTGTCCATCTGGGATATCTTGGAAAGGTCCCTCGAGGTGAGGGCATATCTCCTCTGTGCCTCCGCATTGAGCCTGTTGAGCCTCTGGAGGGAGATGTTCTCCCTGCTATAGGACTCCTCCACGCGGAAGGGCGTGGCACGGGTGTCCAAATCGAGAACCGCGGCCCTGTCGTAGACCTTGTCCGAGATGGCGAAGGTCGAGTCGTCGTTGTTGGCCGTCCCGACGAACCATACGTTCTCCGGAAGCAGCATCGCACCGTTGATCATCCTCTTTGGGTCGTCCTCCATCCCGCTGGATGCAACCTGGAGCACCCTCGCGTTCTGGTCGGGAAGCTCCAAAAGGGAGAGGAACTCGGCAAAGTAGTATTCGACCCTGGCGATGTTGACCTCGTCAAGGACGACCATGCGGATGGAGTCGCTCGTCCCTGCCCTGTAGAGGGCGGAAAGGAGAGGCGTCTCGCTGAACTTGCCGGTGAACTCGTTGTAGTATCCAAGAAGGTCGCTCCTCTCCTTCCAGGTAGGCTGTACGGGTACGACGGCCGTCGGGGAGGAGATGAACTTGCCGAAGGCGACGGGAAGGGAGGTCTTTCCCGTTCCTGACATACCCTGCAGAAGAAGGATCTTGGAGCAGGCAAGGCTTGCGACGAAGGAACGGATGTCCCTCTTGGAATAGTATAGGTGGAGCTCGTCTGCGGCATACAGGCGGAAGTTGTCACAGATGCTCTCAAGGCTCAGGTTCGGATCGCACTTGACCCTCTCCAGAGCAGGATGCATCATGTCGATGAAGCTCAGGGTAGGAAACCTTCCCTTGCCCTCCCCTTCCTCCAGGAGGGGTTGACTATCAGCAGGTGCATGGACAGGGCGGGAAGAAGCAACGGCAGATGTTGCAGAGACGACAGCTTCACCTACAACAGTTCCGGAATGGATTTCCGTAATTTCCTGTCTTTCATCCTTGTTCTCATCGATGGAATCACGATAAGCGACTTCATAGACAAAAAGCTTGAAAAGAAGCAAAAGCATCACCAGGGAAATCATCAGAATGACAACGGTATATGCATTCTTGGTGAACATCGTGAGTATGTCATCTTCACCCTGGAAATAATTCTGCAGGATGGCAAAGAAGAACAGCACGACCAAGACACCACCGAAAAAGATACCTGTCATCAGCAGGGTGTACTTCAGGATGAGTTTCGATCGCAATCTGCGGTCGGATTTCGTTTCATTGATTGCTTGACGTTTCATGATGATTCACCGTTTTACTGTTCTTCATAGATTTCTTCATCGCCATCTTTTTCTTCTTCATCCAGATTCACATCTTTCTTCTTTTCCTTTACTTCAACTTCTTTTTCCTTCTTTGGTACAAAGACAGGCTTCACAGGTTCTTGTTTCTTTTCTTTCTTCGTCTTTTCTTCTTCATCCTTGGCCTGTTCTTCTTTCTTCTTTTTCTTCTTCAAGGCCTTGCCTTTTTTCTTTGCTTCAATCTCTGCCTTGATGGCCTTCTTATCAATCTTCATCGTTTCCTTGCGGATACGTTTCTTTGTTTCTTTCCATACTTCATCGAAGTATAAGTCAAAAGCCAGCTTTTCCTTCTCAAGGGAATCGAAGTTGTCTTTCTCCGTCATATCCTTTTCGGAAGGAAGACCATTCATATTGCGAAGATTGTCTATCTTCCCCTGCATGAGAATCTTCTCTTTGTTCAATGCTTCTATCTGCTTCTTCAGGTCTTCTATCTCTTTTGACATCCCATCTTCCTTGGAGGCATATTCTCCCTTCAGTCTGCTCACTTCCTGAAGATGGGAAATCTGAAGATCCGTCTTTTCCTTATTGGAAGTCTCCAATATTTTTTCCTTTTCAATGGTGAGGGAAGACACCGTCTTGCTGAGCCTTTCGTTTTCCTCCGAATAGCTCTTCACCCTGGTAAGGCTTTGAAGGGCAAGCTCATCTGCCTTCTTTTCAACCTCAGCCTTCATCTTCTCCTTTTCAGAATCCAATTCGGCATTGAAATCCTTGGTGAGCTGTCTCACTTTCTCCTGAAGGGCAGACTTGCACTCTTCGACTTCCGCTTCCTTGTCAGAAACGTGTCTCTCAAGGATCTGCGTAGCCTTGAGAAGCTGAAGGACATATTCCTCGGCACTCATGCCTGAATCCTTGATGTCCCTTCCGATACGTCTGATATCATTCAGAAGCTTCTTTTCTGCTTCTTCCTTTCTCCGCTTCTCTTCCTTTTCATAATTGGACTTCAGACTGGCTTCCAGGCTGTTTCCGTAGATGTAAGTGAAATAGGTAGACAGGTAAACAATGGTAGAAAAGCTTTCGCTTATTCTCAGCTGGAAAGGAGAAAGCTTCGTAGAGACATTCTCTATCGTATAACCCTTCTTGGAATAAGCATGGAGGAACTGATACAAGGAAAGAGATTCCTTGAAATTATGGTCAAAACGGAAAACATTGGTCTTGACGACCGGATCCTTGACCATCGGTGCCTTGGAAACCATCTTCATCAATGGTGTCATCAGAAGCATCTTCGTCTGATTGAGACATTCCTTGATGATGTCAACCGCTTCGAAGGAACCCTGTTTCTTGCTGGCATAGGGATCGTTGAAGATCGTGTCATCCAAAACCATCTCAAAAGAAAGATTCCTGGTCTTGGAAACCTGTTTCTTGACTACCCTGGTCTTGGCTTCATATTTGCCTGTGACGGCTAAAATTTCATTAAGACGTATTTCGATGAACTGGGAAAGATAGACCAAAAGCGTATAAAGGAACCTGTTCTCATAGATGGCATAGTCATTGTCTTTCAAAGGCATCATCAGCTTGTCGGGGATGATTTTTCCACCTGTCGAGTCCGGATTCCTAGTGATGTAGTTGGAATGCTTGGCTAAATCCGTCACGGTATCCTTGCCGACAGTCCTGACCTTCTCAATCGGAACGACTTCACCGTCAGAACGGACGAACTGCCTGTTTTCCATGACCGCATCAGAGACAAAAGGCATCGCCTTCTTGATGGCTTCGACCCAGTCATCGTCGATATGGCAGATGGTCGAAAAGCACTCCAAAGACTCCTCTACATTACTCTCAGAATGCATTTCGTTCAGGAAATTCTGGATTTCAGGTACAGAGTCCGTCAGGTCACGATACGCTTTTACAGCCCGATATACGGTATCAAATTCATCCATTATCCATTCTCCGCGAATTTACGTATGGCAAGCTCGCACTCCGGGGCTCCTCCCTTGCCAAACAGGCTCTCCACAAGGTCGAGCAGCTCTCCGCTCCTTGCCTTGACAAGGACCGGGTTGCAGGCACCGAGCTTCCTCAGGACCTTCTTGGCCAGGATGACGTCAAGCGCCTCTGACGAAGCGCCTCCGCATGCGACATAGGTTGGAACAAACACACGGATCTGCCTCATGATACGGTTTCCGAAGCTCACCTGGAAGGCATCCTGGAGGAACCTGTCCATCTGGGATATCTTGGAAAGGTCCCTCGAGGTGAGGGCATA
>JBNMLQ010000088.1:0-5901 GCA_050874925.1 Candidatus Enterosoma sp.
GTGGTGACACCGGACAGGAATTTCTGCTCGGCTTCAGGAATGCCGAGCTTGTCGAAGGTGTTCTTGACGGTATCGGGTACGTCTTCCCAGTTGTCTGCGACCTTGTCACTGATCTTGGTATAGTAGGTATAATCCTGGAAGTTGATCCAATTGAGATCAGGACCGAAGGATGGCTGATGGTGTCTTTCGAATTCTTTTAGAGCTTTCAGACGGAATTCGAGCATCCATTGAGGTTCGTTCTTGATCTTGGAAATCTCACGGACGGTATTTTCATCCAGACCCTTCTCTGTGCGATAGATGGCAACATCCTTGTCCCGGAATTCATACTGGGCACGGTTGTCCTTGTCAAGCAGTTCCTTTTCAGTGGTGGTCATGCTTCTCTTCCTCCTGAATAAATGCCTTCGATAGTCCTCGCCATGAGATGTTGGCGCAGGTGATACGGCTAGGCTGACGGTTGACGTTGCTGAAGCAGATGGCTTCATCCAGCTTATCGGCATCGAAATCCTTGCCGGCAAGCATCTTGTTGAATTCATCCATGATGTCCATGGCTTCCTTCTCGCTCTTGCCTTTGACAAGTTCGCTCATGATGCTTGTGGAAGCCGTGGAGATGGCACATCCCTTGCCATGCCACTTGCAGTCCTTGATGATGCCGTTTTCGATTTTGACATGGACATAGATATCATCGATGCAGGAAGCAGAATCCATGTGGATGGTGATATAGCTAGGATCTTCCACGTCTTGGAAGTTGCGCGGATTCTGATAATGGTCAACGATGATTTCCCGCATCATCTGTGGGTCATTCAGTGAAAAAGGCATCTAAGAAATCCTCCGCGGTGGAACAGGCCTTGACGAAGGCCTGAACGTCTTCTTTCGTATTGTATAAGTAAAGAGATGCTCTTAGGGTTCCATCGACATGGAGGAACTCCGGGAGAATCTTGGCACAATGTGTGCCGGAACGGACAAAGACACCTTTGCTGGAAAGATAGGTGGCAGCATCCTGGGGAAACACGTCCTTGATGTTGAAGGCGATGATTCCCGTGGTGGCATCTTCGTTGTAGATGATGGCATTGCCATTCTTCTTCAATCCTTCGACGGCAAGCCTTCTCAGCTCAAGTTCGTGGGCATGGATGTTGTCAAAACCGATCTTTTCAAGATAAAGGCAGGCCTTGGCAAGTCCGAGAACACCGGCAACATTCTGAGTGCCGGCTTCAAAGCGGTAAGGGACATCATCTAAGGACAGATATCCATCTGAATGGAAACGGGCATTCATCTCGCCTCCATACATCAAAGGTGTCAGTTTTTCAAGAAGCTCCATCTTTCCATAAAGGACACCGACACCGGTAGGACCGCACATCTTGTGTCCGGAAAAGACGAGGAAGTCAACATCACTGTCCTGTACATCGGTCTTCTGATGGGCGACGGATTGCGCTCCATCATCGATATAGGTGGCATGATACTCATGGGCAAGGGCGCAGAGACCTTTGACGTCGATCTCATATCCCATGACGTTGCTGACGGATGCGATGGAGACGACCTTTGTCTTTTCGCTGATGACTTTTTTTAGTCCTTCGACGGTGACCTTTCCTTGGCCATCAAGTTCGATGTAGCGAATCTTGGCTTTGGTGATCTTGGCTACCTGGAACCAAGGAAGGACGTTGGAGGCGTGCTCCGACTGGGTGAGGACGATTTCATCTCCTTCCTTCAGAAGCGGAATGAGTCCATAGGCGATTTCATTGAGTCCTTCGGTGTCACCGCTGGTGAAGATGACTTCGTTTGGATCCTTGGCATGGATGAAGTCAGAGACGACTTTCCTGGCTTCGTCAAAGGCGGCATCCGCCTCATGGGCAAGGGAATAGTCTCCTCTCCTGGTGTTTGCCGTGATATCGCAATAATAATGGTTTACGGCATCGATGACGCATTGTGGCTTGAAGGTGGTGGCAGAGTTGTCAAGATAAATCAAAGGAAGACCTTTGAACTTGCCTTCATGGTTTGCGTACATCGGAAAATCCTTACGTATCTGATATGGATCAAAACTCATAGTGTAAGCTCCTGTAAAGACGCTTTGGCTTTTTCAATGACATCCTGGTCTTTGAGCTTTTCAAGCACGGGAAGGAGTGTTCCGAAGGTGATGAGCTTCTTGCTCTCATCCAGGGAGAGACCTCTGCTCATGAGATAGAAGAGCTCATCGGGATTATAGGCGCCTAAGGCAGCACCATGGCTGGCGTTGACGTCATTTTCCTTGATGAGAAGGGCTGGGGAGACTTCACTTTTGCAGTCAACGGAAAGATTGGTGATCTTTCCTTCCTGTCTGGTGTCGCTTCTATGGGCGCCATTGACAATCAGGGAGTTTCCCAAGAACTTCAGCACACCATTCTTGTTGTTGATGCCGTTCATGCTGACCCTGGAATAGGTGTTTCCTTCCTCATGGCTGACATTGAAGCGGAAGACCTTGGTCGTGTCTTCAAAGCCGAGGCTGGCTAAGGAGAGAATCACTCTTGCTCCTCTTTTCAGGCTGATGTTCAGGCTGTAATCAAAATCCGTGCGTGCAAAATCCACCAAGGTGAAATCAAGCGTTGCGTTCTCTTCCAAGATGATATCCGTCTTAGCCTCTTTGCTTTTTATCGGGGTAGAGAGAAAGAACTTCATTTCATTCTCACCCGATAACGTGAGGGAAGAAGGAAGAAGCTGAGGATTGATGACAAGATTGCTCATTTTCCCATCACCTGCTTGACACCGCAGCTTCCGATGGAGACGCTGTTGGCTGTCTTTTCCTGTTTCTCAATCTTGATGTCATATTCCGTCTCCAGGAAGGAATAGCCTTCATGGCTGATGCGTGTGGCAAGTTTTTCATCTCCCTGAAGGGCAATTTTGCCGTTGACGACGACAGCTGTCTTGTTGACATGGACAAGCTCATAGAGCCTGTCATAGTGGGAGACGATGATGAAGGTGGTACCTTGCTCTTTGAGCGTGTTGATGACATTGGCAATCGTCTTCAGGGCATCGACATCCAAGCCGGAGTCAATCTCATCAAGGAGGGCGATATCAGGTTTGAGCATGAGCATCTGGAGAATTTCGTTTCTCTTCTTCTCACCGCCTGAATATCCTTCGTTGAGATGTCTGCTTGCCATGGAGTCATCAAGTCCGACCTTCTTGTAGGAGTCGGTGATTTCCTTGTAGAACTTGAAAAGGGAGATGGGTTTCTCAAGGCGTGCATTGAGCATGGCTCTATAGAAATCCATGGTGACGACACCTGGAACATCCGGAGGATTCTGGAAGGACATGAAGAGTCCTTTCTTGCTTCTTTCATCGACGGAAAGCTTGAGCAGGTCCTCGCCGTCAAGCGTGATGCTTCCGGAGGTCACCTTGTACCTCGGATTGCCCATCAGGACGTTGAGAAGGGTAGACTTTCCGTGTCCGTTGGGACCAAGCAGGGCTACGCAGTCACCTTTTTTGACGTCCAGGCTGCAACCATTTAAAATATGGTTCCCTTCAGCCTCGCAAGAGATGTTTTCAATGTTTAGATTTTCCATACCGCCTCCAATGTTCAGAATCACTATTTAAAACTTATATATTTTAATGAATTTATACGTTTGTTACAAGGAAAGTGATAAGAATCGGGGGATATCAGGGATTGGTATACGAACTTAAAAACCAATTCTTTTTATTTGAATTTATCCATGATTACTGATGCTAGATATATTGGCTTTAGTTCTAGCATACCATCATTTGATATATCATGCTGAGAAAATAAGATTCTTCTAGAAATACATGAAGAATATTTCTTTGAAAATTCAATAATTGATTTATGATTGTTAATATTAGATGATTTAACCTCAATCGGAATGATTTTATCGCCGCTTGAAACTAAAAAATCAATTTCATAAGAATGACTTTTATCCTTTTCAACCCATGTATGATAATATAGTTCAAAGTCATCAGCTCTTATGATTTGAGCTATGGCATTCTCATAAAGATATCCTAAGTTTGCTTCTAATTTATCACTTAAAAGTTTATTATATATGTTTTCAGAAATTAATGATTTGTTATTAAATAACATCGTCGTAAACAATCCGATATCGGAAAGATATAATTTATAAGTGCGTATATTTTTTGTCAAATTCAATGATATGCTGGGCTCTGATACGTTGTTACATATAAGAGCTGTTTTGGAATCTATCAATTCAAAGAGCAATTCCTCATCTTTTTTACTTATTCTTTTATTTAATGCGTTGCTTAAATAATACTTGTTTTTACCTAACGCTAATTGAGCCGGTATTGCATCATACATCGTAGATAATCTGCCACTAGGGTCTATTTTTCTAAAATCATCCTTGTATAATTCGATGATGTTCTTTTTTATAACATCAATTTCTTGGAATGATTTTTTATCAATAAAAGCTTCAACGGCTTGAGGCATACCTCCAATCGCCATATATATTCTAAAATCTCGCATTAAAATGCGATTTGTGGCTTGCCCTATTTTTTTGTTATATTCATCTATTTGCTTTAAAATTGAATAATCTTTACCGGTCGCCCAACAAAACTCTTCGTAATCCATAGGATAAACGTTTATTTTCATTTCCTCTGATGGAATTACGATTCCCTTAACATTTTTCTTTATGCTTATTAACGATCCTGTTTCAATATAATCATATCTTCCATCCTTCACTAAATGTTTTATGGCTTGCCTCACTTTTGGTGCAAGCTGAATTTCATCAAAAATTATGACAGAGTTATGTTCATATAATTTTGTAGATGTGGCAGACTGCAGTTGCAAAAAGAAAATATCTAAATTTGATATGTCATTAAAAATTTGCGAAACTTCGTTTGTTATATTGGAAAAATCAATCAATATATAGGATTTATAATTTTCTTTCGCAAAATTTTCTGCGATAGTGCTTTTTCCGACACGTCTAGCGCCTTGAAGGAGAACGGCATATTTTCCGCTATATTTTTCTTTCCACGCCCTCAATTTATCAGTTACTTTTCTTTTGAACAATTTTATCACCATTTTTTCTATATTAATCATATTAAAAAAATGCATTTTTTTCAATACTAAAAAATAGAAATATTGCATTTTTCGCAATGCTTAAAAAACTATTTCCTGCATTTTTCGCAACACTTTATCATCCTATAACCGACAACAACTGCCAACATATTCAAACGGCATAACCACAGGCGTAGTCTTCGGACTCATTATTTTCCTAGATCGGTATTTGTTGTCATCCTATTTGTCATCTCCATTCTTAATGATAAATCAGGGCTTTGCTTTCAGGATTTCACGATTCTATGGGGAATTTGAAGGCTGAATTGCACAAATCAGCATATTTTATGAAGGCTAATTTTCACCTTTCGGCTGTTCTTTTATGACATCCCCCTTTTCAAGAGACAGCAGATGCTTGTAGGTGAAGTCGATCAATATGGCTCCAAGAGGTGCACTCACAAGGATGGCAAGGGTGGCGGAAGCAAGGACAAGGCTTCCACAGGAAAGTCCTTCCTGTAAGGCAATAGCACCGATGGATGCCTGTACCGTAGCCTTAGGAAGATAGGAGAGGATGATGAAGAGTCTTTCCTTGAAGGTAAACTTCGTAAAGAGCAAAGATAGAAAGACACCTACGCTTCTAAAAACCAGGGCAAGGAAGATCACTCCGAGGATGATTCCTCCTTCCTTGGAGAAAGCTAACTTCGTATCACAGATGACTCCGACCAAGGTAAAGAGAAGGATTTCAAAGCAGGACCAGAGGGATTCATAGCCTTTCTTGATTTCCGCTTTCTTCTCCTTATTGAAAGATATAAAGACCATCACCAACACCATGACACCTAGGAGGGAAGAAAGACTCACATTGGGCTTCAGGACATCCTCAAGATAAAACAGGCCAAAGGAGAAGGAGAGAAGAAGGA
>JBNMLQ010000089.1:0-5862 GCA_050874925.1 Candidatus Enterosoma sp.
AGGGTCTTTCCCAATCCCATGTCATCGGCAAGGATGCCGGAAAGATGGTTTTCCTTGAGGGTGGTAAGCCATTTCACACCGATGACCTGATAGGGGCGCAGGATCTTTGCCACATCATCGGAGACATGGATTTCGCTATCCTCATATTTCTGAAGAGAATCAAAGAGCATCTTGATTCTCTCGCCAAGGTCGATATCTTTGCAATCCACCAGTTTCAGGGACTGGTAAATCGGAATCCTCTTGCTTTTGAGATCGATGTCATCCAGGATTTTCCTCAGGTCTTTTCCTTCGCCTTCATTGAGGTCGAGGATCTGATTCCTGAGGAGGAAGAACTTTTTCTTCTTCTGATAGGCGGCAAGGATGGCATCGACTTCTTCAGGCGTATATTCATCGGAGGAGAAGTTCATGCTGAACCAATCAGTCTGTGAATCGATGATGATCTTGATCTTTCCAACGGACTTCTTCTTGAGCTTCTTCAGTTCATCCGAAATGAAGACGTGGGCGGCTTTTTGAAGCGGTTTGAGGTCACTGGAAAGGAAGTCCATGATGACTTCGGCATCGCCGACTTCTCCTTTTTCAGGAAGCTTCAGCTTATTTATTTCAATCAGGAATGCAGAAATCCTTTCCGGCATGATTTCGGCAAATGTTTCCTTCTTGACTTGCTTTTCATCGGCATAATAGCGGGTGGAGCTGATAAGGACGTTCTTGACAGGGTCGAGGTCAAGAAAATACTCGATGTGGTCCGTCTTCATCAAAGCCTTGGTCAAGAAGGTCTGTTCAATCTGGATTTCGCCTTCGACCTTTGGTATCAGGGTTGAAGCAATGTCTTCCATGAAAAGGTCCGTCTGATTGAAGAAGGGATTGTTGGCAAGGAACTTGATCAGTTCGACGGCTTTGGTGTTTTCACCCTGATAGGTATAGACAGTCTCATCTTGATAAGAGAAATAGAGGAATTGGGTGTCGTCCTCCATTGTCAGCAGCCAATCGTTTTCATTGGGTTTGATGTTGCTCTCGATATGTCCGTTTTCATCAATCTTTATGGACAATGACTTGATCTCCGGATCGACGTCATAGTAATCATATCTGAACTGGACCGTTTTTTCTTTGAATTTCTGTGTGCCAAGCAGATATAAGCCGTGGATGAGCGTCCTGCAATAGCTGACTGAGTTCTTCCTTATAAGAGAATAATAAGAGCTGGTTGCAATCTGATTCTGAACCACCAGAATCGGCATGAAGGCCTGAAGAATCTTCTTTGTCTCCTCTGAAAAGAAGGAGTCGGGAGCGTATAGTTCATCGATGACTTTGTCATTGTCACAGATAGATTCTATGGTATACGGATCCTCGATACTAAGCTCGGCACTCGTGGGTGAATCCGTATCAAAAGAAAGGACGACTTGCTGGATGGGGGTTTTCTTATTTGTCATCTTCTTCTCAGGCTTGGCTGTAAGCCAAAGGAGATTGTCCCTGACAGTCTTGTACTTATCATATGTCTTTGCATCAAGATCCATCATCTTTCCATATTTTGCATAAATCAAAGGATATCTTTTTCGCAGTTCTTCCTTGGTAGCCTTTTTGTCATTGTCATGGATATAGTGGATGGTTTCATTGCGTATGATGTCGAAGGGAAAGAAATTGTAGGCATCGGAAGTCCGGATGGTTCCTTCTTCATTGACATAAAATGAGAAACATCCGAATTCAGCATCATAGCACTCGTAATGCAAGGTGTTGGTTTTCTCATCAAAATAAAAGTGGATGTCGACTTTGCCGCTTTCCAGGTCCTGATGGATCCTTTTGGAGACATCATCCTGATTCAGAGGATATTTGGTTAAATTCGTTTTTAAAAGAAACATGTTCTATCTCCTCTATAACTTGTATTCCATGAATTCGATGGATTGGGGATGTCCGGAAAGAAGCTTGGCAAAAAGATAGCTTGCCATGGGTTCCTTGTAGTTTCCGATATTGACGCTGTATTGCCTGAGTTTGGCAAAGGTATCTTCAAATTCAGCAGGATGATGGTCTTTTTCTTCTAGGATGATAAGAAGCCCAGGCACGATGAGCTTGAAGTTTGGTGAGCGTGAAATCCTGATGGCTGCATTGAATTGAGAACGGAAGCAGCGGAAGGCTGCAGTTCCGTTTTTCTCGAAAAAGAAATGATGGAAGCAGAGCATATCGACCAGATCGCAGTCAGAAGGCATGACGTCTTCGTCGAAATAGTGCTTTACAAATGCGGGAGAAACATAGGCGTAGTTTTTGTATTCGATTCCGCTGTCAAAGGCAAAACTGGAACAATGGAACTTAAGACCTTCCGGCATGCTTAGAAGATGCTTCTTTGATTCTTCATCAAGATATGGAGCGATAAAGGCAAATTCGATTCTTGATAGATTGTATTTTTCAATCTTGTCCTTGAACAGCTCCAGGTATTTATCCTCCGCAAAATTCGTCTTGATGTAATTCAGCATGAAGAGATTGTCGATGATATCTTCATAGATGTTCCTGTTGAAATAGATGCGGATAAGATCATCATAGTGATAGCTGACGGCGACATGGAGAAGGTGCATCGTCAGAAAAGGATTGTCACTTGAATTTGCCTGGAAGAAGGATATAGGAAAGAAGAAGAGTTTTTCAGGATGGTCTTCGATGTATGCGACAATTGTCTGGTTGAATCCGGTACCCCGAACTTTGATTCTGGAAAAGATTTCCTTCTGCTCCTCCAAGGAGAATTCCTTGTCTATGTCGTTTAGAATCGTTTCGATGTCGTCTTTCGTATTGAGGTAGGTAAGGCCTTCGGCAATCCTATCATATTCCTTTGTCTGATAAAGCTGATTGAAAAGGGTATGTGTCTTATAAGACATATAGTGGTCCCAGGACAATCTGTCTTCGATTTTATCAATCAGTTTCTGTCCGGCGGTCTTCTTTGGAATGATCACCTTTGGCTTGCTTGCCTTCGGGGTTGCTGGAACCTGTTTTTCGGTTACGCTTTTCTGGCTTTCGGAAGATGGTGGTATGGTGACTTGTCTTCCATCCAAAAAAATATTGTTCTTGCTCATGTAAAGGAGAACGGCATAGATGTGTTTGCAGTCACCATGCTCATAGCAGTAAGGGCAGGTGCAGTCTCCTTCGTATTTCTTGTTCCGATAGGAAATGCTGACATCATAGAAATGGTCATCGCTTCCTTTGACCTTTGCAAAAACTCTGCCGTCCTGGATTTTTATTTCGGCGATTCTTCCTTGGTTGTAATATGCCATTCCTTTGGAAATGAGCGGATACGAGAACTTGCCCATGTATTCGCCAAGATCATCTTTGTTGTTTGACATGATTTTCATCAATCCTTTCTTTGAATCAATTTGCCGATATCATTGCCATACTTGTCGATGATGGCAAAGAGAGCAACGTAATGGGTGGAAGGATTCTCACTGAGATAGCACAGATTCAGATTGAACTGAGTTCCCTGATGATTCTTCCATGTGACACATTCGAACTTCTTGGTCTGAATTGTCTTAAGGATACAGCGGTCGATTTCCGAAGAGGAGACAGGATGCCATGAATAATCGAACATGCCATTTCTCTTGGATGACTTACCGGAGAGTTCGATGGCAAATTTCTGGTATGCCTTGTTGCTCTTCATGGAACGGAACTTTCCATGGTTGTTGTATTCCAGAATGACGGTGGCGATGGAAGACAGGTTTTCTTCCAGGTCAATCTTTCCGTTTTCAAAGACCGGACATGTGAGAGAAGTCTTTCCGATGAGGTTGAAGTAGGGCTGTTCGACGATATCTTCCTGTGGATAAGGACAGACAGAAAGGAAGTGCAGCAATGATTCAAAGGACAGAGGCTTGCTGAAGAGATAGCCTTGTGAACGCTCGCAGCCGATATCCTGCAAGAACAGGAAATCATCCTGAGATTCGACGCCTTCGGTCAACGTGTGGATGCCAAGTTCATTTGCCATGCGGATGATGTTGGCGATGATGATCTTTGCTTTCTCATGGTTGCTGGAATCCGTCAGGAACCTCATATCAAGTTTGATGCAATCGAAATTGTAATCCTTGAGAAGGTTCAATGAGGAGTAACTTGAACCGAAGTCATCCATCCATACGCGGAAATGTTCCTTCTGAAGGAGATTGATTTGCTTTACAAGGATGGATGGGTTGTCCACCATCATGCTTTCCGTGATTTCGATGATGATGAGATTATGCGGAATGGCATACTTGTCGACCGTGGCGATGATTTCATCGACAAGGTCCAGGGACTGGAAGTCATATTTGGAAAGATTGAAGCTGACAGGAATATTGGAAAGGCCGAGTTCCTTCCGATGGAGGAAATCCTGGCAGAGATTGTCTAGGATGTATAAATCAAGAGTCTTGATGAGGCCATGTTCTTCCAGAAGCGGAATGAACTGGGCAGGTGAAATCAAACCATTGCTCTTGTCCTCCCATCTGGCGAGAGCTTCAAAGCTGCTGATATGTCCGTTCATGCAACGGATGATCGGCTGATAGAAGACCTTGATGGCCTTGCTCTGTATGGCATTCTGGAAGTTGCTGAGGACGTAAAGAGAAATATTGCGTTCTTTTTCAAGTGCGCTGTCGTAGTAGCGGAACTGAATTTTGCTGTTCTTCTTGACTTCTTCGCAGGCGATGACAGCCTTGTCCATGCCGTCTTCCAACGTGGTTCCTTTTTGGATTTCGCAGATTCCGGCATGAAGGTGGCAGTGTGGATTGGCTGTTAAGAAGACGGGGCTGTTCTCCAATCCGTCCCAGCTGTTTTCGAATTCGTCCTTGTAGCAAAGAACACCGAATTTGTCATTGTCGAGGCGGGAAATCAGCCTTCCAGGGAAGAGCTTTTCCAATAGCTTGGAGACATCCTTCAAAAGAAGGTCACCTTTTTCGGTGCCATTGATTTCGTTATAAAGCTTGAAGTTGGATAAATTGAAATAGATGATGACTGGAGTCTTATCGAAGAAGGTCGGCGTTTCAAGGATTTCTTTTCCACGGATATAGAAGGTATGCATGTTTCCAAGGTTGGTCAGCTTGTCCTTCTCCCTGGAAGTGATATCCTTGGCCATCGGGAAGAAGACGGTATCGGGGCTGTTCTTATATTCTGCATAGGCTTTTCCGGTGAATCCGTTCTTTCCCCTGGATTTGCGCTCATAGAGAAGATAGTCGGCCTTGGCAATCATGTCCATGAAATCTTCGCGGGTGAGAGGTTTTCCATAGACATAGCCTGCCGAGAAGGTCGGCCTGACGAGGACACGTTTATCCAAGGACAGCTTGGATAACTCATCCAGGGCTCTTTTAAGCCTTTCTTTGAAGTCGTCTTCGTTGGTAGATTGTAGGGCGATGAGGAATTCATCTCCTCCATAGCTGAAGCAGGCATCCTTTCCGAAGTTCTGTACAAGGATCATCGCAAAAGACTGAAGGACAAGATCTCCTGTCTGATGTCCATACATGTCATTGAAGAACTTGAAGTTGTCGATGTCGATCATGCTGATGAACATCGGAAGGTGGATGAAGTGGCTGCAGCTGCTCTTCAATGCAGATTTGTTTTTCAATCCGGTGACGTCGTTGTGTTCGCTTTTTTCACGCAGATTGATGAAGTTTTCAAGATTGCCGAATCTGATTTTCAAAAACAGAAGAATCAATACGACACTTCCGACATAGGTTTCTACGGCATGGAAGGAGTCAATTTTGAAGACGGGGGAAGATTTGCTGATGCTGTCCAGGACAAAATAAAGGATGAAATAGGCTGTGTTGATGATCAGTGGCCTGATGGGCCTGTCAAAGATAAAGAGAGGAAGAACGAGAATCAGGATAAAGAAGTTGAAAGTGTAGAAGTCCCCTAAGAAGACAGTCCCGTTCAGGATGGATA
>JBNMLQ010000090.1:0-5837 GCA_050874925.1 Candidatus Enterosoma sp.
CTCCTCTTCTATATCAAGCCTTATCTGAAGTGGTTCATCGCCATCATCGTCTTGGATATCTTCGTCAATGCTGCCTTCAACCTCGATCCTTTGATCGTCAGGTTCATGATCGACTACCTGACGAAGGTCACCAACGGTGCTGCTACAGAGGCTTCCCCTTTGACGCACGTTCTCTACATCATCCTCATCGACATCGTTCTGTTTGTCTTTGCCGCTTTCGGAGCTTACTATGTCAACCTTTCTTTGAAGAAGATCGGCCAGAAGGTCGTCAAGGACATGAGAGACGATCTCTTCAGCCATGTCCTCTCCCTGTCCTTGGCCGACTTAAGGAAACTGAAGATTGGTTCCTATGTCACACGCATCACCAACGATACCCAGAACATCTCCTCCCTCTTCAGCGATATCCTGCCTTCCTTCTTGAGGGCTGTGATGTCTCTCTTCATCATCGTCATCACGACCTTCGTCGTCACGAAATTCTATGGGTTCATCTTCTTGGCCTACATCCCCATCGTCTTTGTCATCTCCTATTTCTTCAGAAAGAAGTCGAAAGTCTACTACAGGGCTGAAAAGAAATCCGTCTCCGAGATGAACTCCTTCCTAAGCGAAGCCTTCCAGGGTGTCAAGGTCACCAAGACCTACAACAGGGAAGAGAAGAAACAGGTGCAGTTTGAAAGGAAAAACGAAGACATCCGCAACAGCTTCGTCAAATCCCAGAACCTCTTTGCCTTCTATTACCCCTTCATGTATCTTCTCCAGATCAGCTGTGTCCTTATCGTCTTCTCCTTCTGCATCCCGAATCTCACGCTTGATCCTCTTAGCAAGACCGGCATCACCATCGGTACCTTCCAGATGCTCTATTCCTATTCCACGCAGTTCTTCCAGCCGATCCAGCAGATCACCCAGCTGATGAACATGCTTCAGCAGACCATCTCCAGCGCTGAAAGAATCCTTGTCGTCGAAAACGAGAAGGAGGAAGTCTCAGAAGGGAGCCTCGATGTTCCTTCCTTCCGTGGCAAAGTGGAATTCTCCCATGTCTATTTTGCCTATGAAGGAGACGATTATGTCCTTAAAGATGTCTCATTTGTCATCGAACCGGGAAAGACGGCTGCCTTCGTCGGAGCCACCGGGGCTGGTAAATCCACCATCATCTCTTTGATTTCAAGGACGTATGAAATCTCATCCGGTGAAATCTTCATCGACGATGTACCGATCAAAGAATATAGCCTGACCTGTTTAAGAAGAAACATCGGCATCATGCTTCAGGACGTCTTCATCTTCTCCGGAAACATCAAAGACAACATCTCCCTAGGAAACGAAGAGGTGACCAAGGAAGAGATCATGGATGCCTCCAGATACGTCGGTGCCGACAGCTTCATCGAAAAGCTACCCCAGGGATATGACACCAAGGTCAGCGAGAAGGGTGCCAACTTCTCCGCCGGGCAAAGACAGCTCATCTCCTTTGCCAGGACCATCGTCTATAAGCCGAGCATGGTCCTTCTTGACGAGGCCACGGCCAACATCGATACGGAAACCGAAAACATCATCCAGTCATCCTTGGAGAAGATGAGAAGCATCGGGACGATGATCATCGTCGCACACCGTCTCTCCACCATCAAGAACGCCGATGTCATCTTCGTCGTCAGCAAAGGTGAAATCATCGAACGGGGAACACATCAGGAACTTCTCAAACAAAAAGGGAACTATTATAATCTATATAGGTTGCAGAACATGGAAGACAATCTCAAGAACAAAGAAGGACAGAACAATGAGAACCATTAAACTTTACGACACGTATGAAGGAAAGCTGAGGGAATTCCATCCGATCGACGAGAAGGAGGTCGACATCTATTATTGCGGACCGACCGTCTACAATTATGTACACCTCGGAAACTTCCGTCCGACGGTCACATTCGACCTGCTTTCCCGTTTCCTCAAGGAATGTGGCTATGATGTCAAATGTGTCAGCAACTACACCGACATCGACGACAAGATCATCAAGCAGGCCAAACTGGAAGGGAAGAGCGAAAAGGAGCTCTCCGAGTTCTATATCAAGGCCTATGAAGACTGTCTGGACAAGCTCAACATCATGCCTTTGTATTGCCATCCCAAAGCCAGCGAATACATCAACATGATGGCTTCCTTCATCAAGGACCTTGAAGACAGCGGATGTGCCTATCAAGGCGGAGACGACATCTATTTCTCCGTCGAATGTGATAAGAGCTATGGTGCCCTTTCTAAGCAGAACGTATCCGACCTCGTTTCCGGAGCAAGAATCGAAGTCAACACCAAGAAGAAGAATCCGCTTGACTTCGCCCTGTGGAAGCTCACCGACGATGACGGCATCAAGTTTGACACCATCATCGGAAGAGGAAGACCAGGCTGGCACACCGAATGCGTCGTCATGGTCAACAATGTCTTCCACAAGCCTTTGATCGATATCCATGGCGGTGGATTCGATCTGAAGTTCCCACACCATGAAAATGAAATCGCCCAGTCCGAAGCCCATAACCATACGAGGCTTGCCAACTACTGGATGCACGTCGGATTCCTTCTTACCAATGGTGTGAAGATGTCCAAGTCCCTCGGCAATTCCATCCTTGCCAAGGATGTCTTGCAAAGGCATAGCGGAAACGCTATACGTCTCTTCTTCCTGACCACCCATTACAGGGCTCCGGTCAACTACACAGAAGAGAACCTTCTTGCCATGGACAAGCTTGCCAAAAAGTATGAGACCTGCCTGAAGAAGGCCTCTTCCAAGCTTCAGCTTGCCTCCAAGGAGGGAGGAAGCATCCTCAAGGAAGACTATGAAGCCTTCATGGATGCTCTTTCCAACGACCTCAATGTCGCCAATGCCATGTCCGTCATCGACAAGGAAGTCAAGGAAATCAACTCACTCCTTCCAAAGAAGGATGCCGACCTTGAACGCCTTGACGATCTCTTTGTGACGATGAAGAAGCTTTTCGATATCCTCGGTCTGAAGTTCGACCTTCCTTCCATCACAGAAGAAGATAGGAAGCTTGTCGAAGAATACAACCAGGCAAGGATCGAGAAGGACTTCAAGAAGAGCGACGAACTTCGTCCTCTGCTCATGGAGAAGGGACTTCTTTAAATGTACGAGAAGAGCGAAGAAATCGCCAGGCTGAGAAAAGAGCTCAGCACCCTGAAGAAGCCGGAAGACGTCATCGACCACTACATCCTGTCGGTGAGCAAGGACATGTCCATCATGTCCAATTATCCGACCTTATCCATCCTCCTCTTCGACAAGAACAATTCCATCCTCGACAAAGACAAGTTCAAGGATTCCTTCGTCATCGACTACAGGGTACAGTGGATGAACGATTCCTCCATCTACTTCCATAACGGAGGCCTTGACGGAGAGGAGCTCCACTACCTTCAGCTTCACCTCTATCTCTACTTCAAGAGCAGCATGCCTCATACCCCCTCTACGCTCATGACATTCGAATGCAAATCCGTATCTGACATCGAGAATTCCCTTTCCAAGGTGAGGGAATATACCTACGAATTAGGGAACTACATCCAAAAGGATTCATACCTTGGACATGCACTGGTATTCACAGATGCCATGTAGGAAAGGAACATCATCATGTACGATTATTTGATTGTCGGAGCAGGTCTCTTCGGTGCGACCTTTGCCAACCTTGCCCACAGAAAAGGATTGAAGGTCCTTGTCATCGACAAGAAGGATGTCGTTGCCGGCGCCATCAGGAGCGAGAGAAAGGACAACATCGATGTCCACCTTTATGGTCCACACATCTTCCACACCTCTTATAAGGATGTCTGGGATTACTTCTCCTCCTTCAGCGAAATGAACAATTTCGTCAACGAGCCTCTGGCCTGCTTTAAAGGCAAGATCTATCATATGCCCTTCAACATGAACACCTTCAATGCCCTGTGGGGTGTCGTCACACCAGAAGAGGCCATGAAGAAGATTGACGAGCAGAAGAAGGAGATGGAAGGAAGAGAACCTCAGAACCTTGAGGAACAGGCAATCTCCCTTGTCGGAAGGGATGTCTTCGAGACCCTTGTCAAGGGGTATACGGAAAAGCAGTGGGGAAGGGACTGCAAGGATCTTCCCAAGAGCATCATCAAACGTCTTCCCGTCCGCTTCAGCTACAACAACAACTATTTCAACGACAGATACCAAGGTATCCCAATCGATGGCTATACGGCCGTCATCGAAAGGATGCTTGACGGCGTCGAAGTAAAGCTCTGCACAGATTACTTGGACAAGAAGGATGAGTATAGAAAGCTTGCCAAACGAGTCATCTACACCGGTGAAATCGACAGGTACTTCAACTATTGTCTTGGCCATCTGCAGTATCGTACCCTCCGCTTCGAGACGGAGAGACTGGAGATGGAGAACTACCAGGGAAATGCCGTCGTCAACTATACGGAAAGGGAAGTCACCTACACCAGGATTGCCGAACACAAATGGTTCAACTACAGACCTTCCCCTGTCACCTACATCACCAAGGAATATCCGAAGGAATTCGAAGAAGGTGACAATCCCTTCTATGCCATCAACGATGAGAGGAACAACACCCTTTACAAATCCTATCAGGAACTCGCCATGAAAGAGAAGGACGTCTTCTTCTGCGGAAGGCTTGGCCAGTATCGCTACTTCGACATGGATGACACCATTTATGAGGTCTTCCATCTCTTCGAAACACTCGAAAAGTAAATGATCTTCCGGGAATCCCCCGGAAGATTTTTTACATCAAAAAAAGGACAGGCACAAAGCCCATCCCTGTATCGTCCTTTATTTTTCCTTCGTCATGTCGGCATGCGTCTTCTTGTCGTCCTCAAGAATGGCATTGAGTTCCTCGATGTCCTTCATGGACGGAACATAGACGTATGGTTCGTTGCGGAGCAATCCATAGTAGTCAAAGCCGAAGCCGACGATGTATCTCTGCTCATCGGTGGTAAGGCCGGTGAAGTCGGAAAGCTCGTCGAACTTCATATTGATGTTGTTTCTCTTGATCAGGATGCAGGTATAGAGATTCTTCGGTTTGTAATGCTCGTGGATGTATTCCTTCATATAGTGCATGGTGATGCCGGTATCGATGATGTCCTCGACAAGGACGACATCCCTGCCCTCAAGGTTGTGATCCGGATCCTTGGAAACAGTGACATGTCCGGTGCTTCCGGTTCCATCATAGGAAGATACCTTGATGGTATCCAGCTGAATCTTGTGGTGAATGTGCTTGATCAATTCGTAATAGAATGGAAGGGCGCCGTTCATGACGGCGACGATAACCGGAATCCCGTTGTTGGACTCATCCAACTTGGCATCGATCTCTTTTCCCAGGCGTGTACAGATACGAACAATTTCATCTTCGGATAAAATTAACTTTTCCATCGGTATCTCCTCCAATAGGCATATATTTTAAGACATGAAAGCGAAAAGTAAAATAGGCTTTACGTAATTTTCATCTTTCTTGACTTATCTGGTCGGAAACAGACATAACTTACATCAGCCAATAACGGCAAAATTCATATCCAAACACATCTTTTCAACAGATCCTAATCAATTTTTCTGTATCGTACCCAATTTTAGATCGTAGCAGGTAGGAAGAAAGGAAACTGGTACGATGAGACTTACGAAGGAAGAAAAGATAACCGAAAAGATAGTATTTACAAAAAAATCGAAAATCTCTTGAAATCCATGGTAGGACGTGAGATAATGAACAAGCTGCAAAGCGATGGATCCTTAGTGTAGAGGCCTATCACGTCTCCCTGTCACGGAGAAGATCACGGGTTCAAATCCCGTAGGATCCGCCATTCATTGCAGGTGTAGTTCAATGGTAGAACGCAAC
>JBNMLQ010000091.1:0-5826 GCA_050874925.1 Candidatus Enterosoma sp.
TATCAAGAAGGCGTCGACGAAGACAGAAACGTCATCGTGAGGCTTGTCTCTGCCCCGAAGGCAAACGCAAAAGCGTATAAGATCACCGGCGTCGAGGATGTCGCCGCCAAAAACAACTGGAAGGCCTGGTTATATCTTGCCCCGGTTCTCATCCTCTTGGTCGTCTTTCTTCTCTATCCTCTGATCAACACCATCTTCATTTCTTTCCTTGATAATTATTCTTACATCGACGGATCGTTTGATGGTGTCACCTTGAACAACTTCGGCGCCATCTTCGGACTTACGACGACTGCCAACGGCGGAAGGGAAGTCAACTTCGTCCAATATGCGATTCCGAATACGTTCCTCATCGTCATCATCACGGTTCCGTTATCGACTTTGATCGCTCTTCTCATCTCCGTCGCTTTGAACCAGCTTCCCTTCTTCAAGAAATTCCTTCAGACGGTCTTCTTCCTCCCCTATGTCACCAATGCCATTGCCATCGGTATGGTCTTCTCCGTCATCTTCGACAAGAATGGTGTCTTCAATTATATCTTCCATCTGGATACGAACTGGATCTATGGCGCGACAAGGCTCAATGCCTTTGTTCCGCTCTGTGTCTATATCATCTGGTCCTCTCTTCCATTCAAGATTCTCATCTTCCTCTCTGGCCTGCAGGGCATCGACAAGCAGTATTACAATGCTGCCAAAATCGATGGCGCCGGTTCCCAGAAGATCCTTTGGAAGATCACCGTCCCGCTCATGTCCCCTCAGATTCTCTACATTGTCGTGACCAGCTTCATCGGAGCCTTCAAGGAATATACTTCCATCGTCGGTCTCTTCAACGGACCTGGTACCAGCAATGGTTCCTACAATATGTATACCATCGTTTATTATGTCTATGATTATCTTTCAACGCAGACATCTCTTGCTGCCGCTGCTGCCGTCTTCCTTTTCGTCGTCATCCTCGTCTTTACCGGACTGCAGTTCCTGGTCAGCAAGAAGAGAGTCTACTATTAAACTAGGAGAATGAGATATGGAAAAGAAACAATATATTGATTTCTCCAAGGTTCCGGTCAACAATCATATCGTTCTTTCCCTCGAGGAAAGCGGTAAGACCGTCGAAACCATCCAGAGAAGGCAGAAGGTTACCAATGTTGCCTCGACTGTCATCCTCTATGTCGTCATCATCGCTCTTGCCTTGTTTATGATCTTCCCGTTCTACTGGATGCTCATCACTTCACTTAAGAGCAACAACGAAGTCATTCAGCCGACCCAGACGTTCTATCCGAACATCGTCATGTGGTCTAACTATGTCTATGTCTTCCAGTACTTCGATTTCGGGGAATACATGCTCAACACCATTGTCGTTGCTGCCGTTTCCACGTTGGGTACGTTGATTACGACTATTTTCGCCGGCTATGCCTTTGGAAGATTGAAATTCAAGGGCAGGGAAGCTTTGTTCATGATCTTCCTTACCACCATGATGATTCCAGGTGAGATGATGGTCATCTCCAACTATATCACTGTGGCTTCCTTCGGATGGATCGGTACGGGTCAGACGAGGCTTGAAGCCTATGCTGCCATGATCGTTCCATTCTGGATTTCCGTCTTCTACATCTACCTTCTCAGGCAGAACATCAAACAGATTCCGAATGAGCTCTATCTTTCCAGCAAGGTAGATGGGAAGTCTGATTGGTCGTTCCTTTGGAAAGTCGTCGTTCCGCTTGTCATGCCAACCCTCATCTCCATCACCATTCTGAAGTTCATGGGAACCTGGAACTCCTATGTCTGGCCGAACCTTGTCACCAATGACCCAAGCTATCGCTTGATATCCAATGGTTTAAGAGGTTCTACCTTCACAGATTCCGATACGGGTATCACCAGCTACGGCTATCAGATGGCTGCTACCGTTCTCGTTACGGTTCCTTTGTTCCTCCTCTTCGTCATCTTCCGCAAATACATCATGCGCGGTGTCGGAAGAGCCGGTATCAAAGGCTAGACGAATCCGTTTGTTTTCGAAAGACATATATCTAAACATAAATATTCAAAGGAGGTTTTAGATAATTATGAAAAAGAACGTTGCTTTCTTGATGCTTCCTATTCTTGCAGGTTTGGTTGGTTGCCAAGGCACTTCGGGTACGACTTCTTCCACTGCTAAGGAAGACAGCACCTCTCAGAACACGGAGTATGTCCCTCAGATCAATACTCCGACTGAAATCACCCTTTGGTCCATCACCGGTAAGAACAACCAGGCTCAGCTCGAAGCCTATGTCAATGAGTTCCAGAAGCTTGAACCGAACGTCAAGGTCAATAACGTCATCCAGACCGGTATGGGTTATAACGAGCTCAAGGAAGCCGTCGTCAAGGGCTTCAGCGCCGACAACTATCCGGATATCGTCCAGTGCTATCCTGATCATGTCGCCGAGTACATCAACTATGGTAAGGCTGTCAAGCTTGATTCCTATATTGACAACAAGACCTATGGATGGACTGACGAAGATAAGCAGGATATCTATCAGACTTTCATCACCGAAGGTCAGGAATACACTGTTGAGGGAACCTATTCCGTCCCGTATTGCAAATCCACTGAGGCCATGTATTATAACGAGGAGGTCCTCATCGGTCTCGACCTTAGTACGGTCGATACGAGCATCAATGGCGGAAAACCGTTGAACAAGGCCTATATCGAGAACCTGACCTGGGAAGAACTCTTCGGAAAGCTTTGCCCTGCCATCATCTCTCTGAATGACCAGCTTCCTGCCAATCAGAAGATCCTCAAGGAAGACCAGGATTATCATGCAGTCTTTGCCTATGATTCCGATGACAACCTCTTCATCACCTTGGCCAAGCAGTATGGCATTTCCTATACTTCCGTCAGCAATGAAGGAAAGGGCGTTTTCGATTTCGGAGAAGGTGAAAACAAGGAAAAGATGGCTACTCTTCTCAACAAGTGGAGCGAATATGCCCAGAAGGGTTATATCATCTCCAAGGGTTCTGCCGGAAACAACTACACCAACACCTATTTCACCAAGCAGAATACTCTCTTCTCCGTCGGTTCCACCGGTGGATACAAGTATCAGTTCGATACCACCAACCCGATGAACGTCGGTGTTGCTCCGATTCCGCATGCTGAAGGAAAGTCTCTCTATACCATCAACCAGGGTCCGTCCCTCACCATCCTTGACCATAATGATGAGAACAGAAAGCTTGCCTCCTGGCTCCTTTACAAGACTATCACCAACAAAGCCAATGCCCTTGACTGGGCCGTCAACTCCGGCTATATGGGTATCCGCAAGTCTTCTGTCGAATCTGATGAATATCAGGATGCTTCTGATGCTTCTAGCAAGGATGACAAGACTCTTGACCGTCTCACTGCCCTCAATATGGAATATTCCGGCAAGGAGAAGGTTCTCAATTCCTTGTATGTCGCACCTGCCTTCGTCGGCTCTTCCACGGCCAGAACACAGGTCGGCGGTGTCATCACGACTGCATTGACCAAGAATGCCAACAAGCAGCCTGCCAGTGTCGAAGCCATCAAGACGGCCATCGAAAACGCCTATAACCAGAGCAAGCTTGCTGCTGGCAAATAAAATCCGACAGCCCATCCAATTGGGAAGAAAGAAGGTATATCCATGAAGAAAACAAAATTCCTGTCACTCCTGTCTGTCTTAGCACTTTTGGGTGGGCTTTCCTCCTGCAATTCAGCTTCTTCAAGCAACAGTGCCTCCACCGGCCCTGTCAAAATCGAATTCTGGCATACATTCGGCAAGGAAATCACGGATGCCATCAAAGGTGCTGCTGATGACTTTACCGCTTTGGTCAAGGAAAAAGAAGGTGTCGATGTCCAGATCAACATGACCTATCAGGGTGGATATGATGACATCCTCGACAAGATCAGCAAGGGATTCCCGACAGGTAACTATCCGAATCTTTCCGTTGCCTATCCTGACCATGTCGCTTCCTATCTGAAGGCGGAAGGAAAGAACTATGGGAAGTATGTCGTCGATCTTTCCCAGTATATCGACTCGGAAGAGTATGGATTCGGCAAAGAGGAATACCTTGGGGATGGCCCTGCCTCTGATTTTGTCGATGTCTTCTATCAGGAAGGCCAGTGCTACGGAAGAAAGGGCGTCTATTCGCTTCCTTTGATGAAATCCAGCGAAGTCCTCTTCTACAACAAGAACACCGTCGAGCCTCTTGCCATGCAGTATGATCCGAGCCTGAAGACTTCTGCCCAGATTGAAAAATACTTCTCTGACATCTCCTTTGACAAGCTGATGGAATTCTGCAGGTTCATCAAGACGAAGATTTCTTCCGATAAGGTCCCCTTCATCTATGATTCCGATTCCAATCTCTTCATCTCCAAATGCTATCAGAACAACATTGATTTCCTTTCCGTCGACAGTGACGGAAAAGGCCAGGTGCTCTTCAACAATGACAAGGCCAAGGCCATGGTCAAGAAGCTCAAGGGCTATGTCGACGAAGGACTTCTCAAAACCAAGGGCATGACCGGAGAATATGCTTCCAATGCCTTCAAGAACGAACAGTGCATCTTCACTGTCGGCTCTACCGGAGGATCGGGATACAATGTTCCGACCGGAGAAGCTTTCCGTGTCGGTGTCGCTCCGGTTCCTTATGACAATGAAAATCCATTATATGTCACACAGGGTGTCACGGCAACGGTTCTCAAGAGCAATGATCCCGATGGAAGAAAAGCTCTCTATTCCTATAAGTTCCTCAAATATCTTACGGGCGCAGAGGTCAATGCCGAACTTTGTGTCAATGGTTCCAACGGCTATTCTCCTGTCAGGAAGAGCGCCTATACGACAACTCTGTATTCCGATTATCTTGCCAGCGCTGCTGACGAAGAGGTCGATATCCGTCCGACGGTCGCCAAGGTCGTCTATGAGGATATCAACGGAAAATACTTCAATACGCCATGTTTCTCCGGCTCTGCCAAGGCCAGAGAGGTCGTTGGCGGAATTCTGACCCAGGTGTTCATAAGCAAAGATACCGATGTCGATTCTCTCATCGACACACAGTTCAAGGAAGCTGAGAACACGGCTAAGTTGGCAATGTAAGAGGTAATGCAATGAAAAAGATTTCTTTACTGCTCCTCACCTGTTGTCTGTTCGCCTTCACGGGCTGTCGAAGCAATACGGGCGCCAGTGTCTCTTCCAAGACGGAGGAGACCTCCAGCCATGAGCATGTCGACTATTACAAGAAGGACAACAACAGGCTCGTGCAGCAATATCATGGAAAAAGCTTCTGGACGGACGGCATCGAGCAGGTGAAATTGCGCACCTGCATCGATGGCGATACGGCTCACTTCGATACCTCCACCGGGGATATCCTGAAGGCCAGGTTCTTCGGCATCGATACGCCGGAATCCACCGGTACCGTCGAAGAATGGGGAAAAGAAGCCAGCAACTATACCAAAGATAAACTGAAGACTGCCCAGGAAAACGGAACCATCGTCATTTCCTCTCCCTTTGATGACTATAAGGCGCCGGAAGCCGATTCTACCGGTTCAAGATATGTCTCTCTTGTCTGGATCAATACGGAAAAGAAGAATGCTCCGATTACGGAACTGGATCTTCTGAATCTCATGATTGTCCAGGAAGGACTTTCCTACGTCAAGAATGTCGCTGACATGCCTCGCATGCAGGATGACTTCTTTGCTGCCGAAGCCCAGGCCAAGGCTGAGAAGCTCAACATGTTCTCCGGACAGCCTTCTTCCCTCTTCAACTACGGAAGCTATCAGGACACATCCCTCCTTGATATCAAGAAGGAACTTGAACTGAGTCTTGCCGATTCCAGTCATGAGAACAAATATAACAATCA
>JBNMLQ010000092.1:0-5796 GCA_050874925.1 Candidatus Enterosoma sp.
CAGATGTGGAGTCATCCAGAATCAGGACTTTCGGATTCTTCAAAAGTGCTCTTGCTATGCATAGTCTTTGCTTCTGGCCACCGGAGACATTGGTTCCTCCTTCTACAATCTGAGTATCAAGTCCCTGTGGGAATGTCTTCAAGAATTCGCTGGCCTGGGCAAGATCACATGCCTTCCAGATTTCTTCGTCAGTAGCATTTTCATTTCCCCATTTCAGGTTATCGCGTATGGTACCGGTGAAGAGAACGTTCTTCTGGAGAACGACGGCAACAGAATCACGGAGTGTCTTCAAATCATAATCACGGACATCGACTCCACCGATTCTGACTGTACCCTCATCAACATCATATAGACGTGCCATAAGAGAAACAAGGCTGGTCTTGGATGAACCGGTAGGACCGATGATACCGATGGTATCACCTTGCCTGAAGTGAAGATTGACATGGCTTAAAACCGGTTTTCCGGGAACATATCCGAAGGTGACATCGTCATAATCGACATCTCCGTTTTTCACTTCATAGATAGGATTGGCACAATTCTTGATATCCGGTTCTTCCTGTATGATTTCCACGATACGCTCAGCAGAATTTCTTGAGATGATGATCATGACATAGACCATGGAAACCATCATCAAGGACATGAGGATCATCATGACATAGGTGAAGAGAGAAGAAAGCTGTGTCGTATGAAGCGTCGGATTCTTGGCAGTGATCATATTGGCACCAAGGACGGAAATAAGGATCATCGCCGTCCAGATGGCTAAGTTCATGACAGGATTGTTGAAAGAGAGGAAGCTTTCAGCCTTGACAAAGTTATGATAAATGCCATCCGAAACAGATTCAAAGGCATCCGTATGGAATTTCTTTCGGTCAAAAGACTTCACGACACGGATACCATCGACATCTTCCTCGACGGATTCATTGAGTTCATCATAGGTATTGAATATCTTTTCAAAAATCGGATGAGCCTTCTTGGAGATGAAAATCAAGACGAAAAGAAGGACTGGCACAATGATCAAGAAGATCCAAGCCAGACTTGGTGCCATGACAAAGCACATGATCATGGCAAAGACAAGCATGAAAGGTGCACGGATGACCGTACGGATGATATTCATGAAGGACATCTGGACATTGGTGACATCCGTGGTCGTCCTGGTGACGATGGATGCAGGAGAAAATTTATCGATGTTCTTGAAAGAATAGTCCTGAATTTTGACGAATTCAGCATCACGAAGGTTCTTACCGAAACCAGCAGAGGCCGAACTTGCCCAATATCCGGCAAGGATGCCGAAGATGATGGCAGCGACAGCCATACCGACAAGGATGCCGACCCACATGAGAATCGTTCCCATATCCTTATCTTCGATGCCTTTCAACAGATATTGCATAAAGAAGGCCAAAAGGATTTCAATCGCACTTTCAAAGAAGACCATCACCCAAGTCAAGATGACGTCTTTCCAATATTGTCTGATATTATTCGCAAGCACTTTGATCGTATGTGCTTTTTTCTTAACCGTTGCTTTCATATGATAACCTCAGTAATTTCTTATAGAAACATTGTCCCTTATCTTCTTCAATAGCGCGGATATGGTTTCCTTGTCTTCAAGGCTAAGGCCATTTTCGATAATCTTTGTGATTTCCTCAAAAGCTTTGTCCATATCCTGTTTCATTCTTTTACCTTCATCAGTCACCATGATGAATTTCTTTCTCTTGTCATTCGGATCGATTCGGACTTCTATCAGCTTCTTTTTTTCCAAAGAAGACAGGGTGATTGAAGTCGTGGCTTTGCTGAGACATGTATACTGCATCAAATCCTTGGCACAGAGTTCCTCATCCATCTTGTCATAAAAAAAGCGCAAGGTATGGCCTTCCATGGGTGTAAGAGGAGAATGGATTTCTTTGGCTAGATATGATGCGATAAACGTGTCGATGCAATTGGCTGTCTGATGAATCTGACTTCCAATAGGTTTGTCGTTCATGTTTCCTCCATTTAGTTTGAATTCTAACGAAAAAGATTTTATCAAAGTCAAAGTCAAACAATATATTGAAAGCCTTTCCAAAAGTTTGAATCCTAACTAATCTAACATCAAAGTTACGATTTAACAGACCATGCCAAAGCGGTCACAAACCTTGTATATCATTATAAGCAATTCATTCTAATCTGTTCTTAAAAAGCAATAATATTAGAAATATCAACACTAAACATCCTATTCATTTTAAGAAAAAGTTTTTGATAGACGGAAGATATCTTCTTTTCTTTCTTCCATTCCAGCAAAACCAGCCCTATAATGATTCCCTATGGATAAAATGACAGAAAAGCTCGATCACGGAAGAATCTGGCCACTAATATTTTCTTTGACGATACCCGCCATCATCTCTCAGCTCATCACCTTTCTTTATAATGTCGTTGACAGAATCTATGTTTCCCATATCAATGAAAACGGCATGGATTGTCTTGCCGCCTTGGGAATCGTCCTTCCCATCACCCTCATCATCCAGGCTTTCGCCAATCTGATTGGCCTTGGCGGCAGTCCGAAGGCAAGCATGCAGATCGGACGTGGAGACCTGAAGGAAGCCAATCTCATCTTCAACACATCCGCCTTATGCCTTTTGACTCTTGGCATCATGATTTCCGTTATCACCTTCTTCTTTTCAAGACAGATCATCGTCCTCTTCGGTTGTCCGGATACTGCCATAAGCTATGCAGCTTCCTATCTTCGCATCTATTCACTAGGCTCCATATTTGTCCTGCTTGCCCAAGGTCTGAATCCCTTCATCACCTGCCTTGGTCACACATTGTTCAGCATGTCGGTCACTCTTTTTGGTGCCATCATCAACATCGCACTCGACCCTTTGTTCATCTTCTGTCTGAACATGGGCATCAACGGAGCAAGTCTTGCCACCATCCTGTCTCAATTCTTCTCTTTTCTTCTCATTCTGATCTTCTTCTTTTCCAAGAAAAGCCTGTTTCGATTTCAAATCAAAGGATTTCGTTTCTCAGGAAAACGCATCTTGGCAATCCTTTCCCTTGGCATTTCTCCCTTTATCATGACGTTGACGGAATGTGCCATCCAAATCGTCTTCAACATCAACCTGAACATGTCAACTTCAGGAAACAAAGATTATACGGCCGCTCTGACTATCATGTTAAGTGCCCTTCAGCTGATATCGCTTCCGCTTAACGGAATCGGTTATGGCATGCAACCTTTCGTCAGCTATAACTATGGCAAAGGAAATGGTCGCCGATTGAAGGATGGTATTCTGAAAGTCACTCTCTTTGCCTTTCTCTTTGCCGTCATCCTATATTCCGTTTCCATGTTTTTTCCAATCATCTATGCAAGACTGTTTTCCGCCAGTGAGGAAGTTGAAAAAATCGTAGTCAGCTACACCCCTTTCTTCCTCATGGGCACCATCTTCTTCTTTGTCCAGATGACCTTGCAGAACATCAACGTAGCCTTGGACCAGGCTTTGAGTGCCTTGCTTCTTGCCGTAACAAGGAAAGTCATCATACTCATTCCTCTCTGTTTCCTGCTCACCCACTTTCTTGGGTTCAAGGGAGTATATCTATCCGAAGGAATCGCCGACATCCTTGCAGGAACCATCACTTCGATCACCTTCTTGATTACGTTTCCAAAGATTTTCCGTAGATGTGAAGAACATTGCAAGAATAAAACCGACCAGACGTTAGCATCTTAAAAAATCAGGCATTTAAATAGGAGGCCCGTCATGAGCCTCCTATTGGTTTTCAGTGTTTTCCTTCTTTGTGGTCAAGAAGAAGTTCTTTATGAAGTTCAGCTTCGGATTTCGCAAAATCTTTCTTTGTGATAGCCGGTTTGTTTTCGACTTTCTTTGGTTCTTCCGTCTTGACAGCTGCAGGAGCCTTCATGCCTTCGACCGTCTCCGTCAAAGCCCCGGCAAGGGAAGTGACTTTGGCAATATCCGTAGGGACGATCAATTTTGTAGCCTTGCCATCGGCAACCTTGGCAAGCGTCTCGTAGGAACGGATGGTCAATACAGCGGAAGAAGGATTGGCCTCATTGATGAGCTTGATTGCTTCAGCCTCAGCTTTTCGAACCATAAGCTCACCATCAGCCTCTGCTTTCTTAACCTTGAGGATGGCTTCAGCCTGTGCTTCAGCTCTTTTGATAGCTGCTTCTTTTTCAGCTTCAGCATTGAGAATAGCTGCTTCCTTATTACCTTCGGCAATCGTGACGGCAGACGTCTTTTCACCTTCGGCAATCAGGATTTTTTCTCTCTTCTCACGTTCAGCACGCATCTGCTTTTCCATGGCTGCCTGGATATCCTTCGGAGGAAGGATGTTCTTGACTTCAACCCTGGTAACCTTGATACCCCAGGGATCGGTGGCTTCATCAAGTATCTGTCTCATCTTGGTATTGATGATGTCACGGCTTGTAAGAGTCTGATCAAGGTCAAGATCACCGATGATGTTTCTTAAAGTCGTAGCAGAAAGTGCCTCGATACCTGCAATCGGATTCTCGACACCATAGGTGAACAGTTTTGGATCCGTGACATTGAAGAAGACGACCGTATCAATCTGCATCGTAACATTATCCTTGGTGATGACAGGCTGAGGTGGGAAGTCATAAATCTGTTCCTTCATCGAGACCCTTTTGGATACCCTGTCGACAAACGGAACAAGGAAATGAACGCCTGTATCCCATGTAGCAAGATATTTTCCAAGCCTTTCGACAACGAACTTATCGGTCTGATTGACAATTTTTATCTTTGAAAGCAGAGTAATTAGAACGGCAAGAACAATAATACCTAAAAGTACCAAAGCAACAATTGCACCTACTGGCATAATAATTTCTCCTTTTTATCAATGTACTTCTTTTACAAACAACTTATTTCCTTGTATAGAAATCACTTCTACAATCTTACCAATGTCAATATCTTCTTCGGATTCTTTCTTAATAGCTGACCAAAGTACACCATCCACTTTCACTTCACCTTTTTCGAGGGTTGTGATTTTCTTTGTGACAAGGCCTTTTCTTCCGATCATTGAATCTACATTCGTCCTCACATGAAGACGGAAGAGCTTATCCTTGACAAGAGGTCTTATGATCAGGAAGGACAAGGCTGAGACGCCGACAAAGACGATGATGCTTCCCCAAAACGGCATTCCAGGGATAAAAGATATTCCTAAAGCTACCACAGCACCGATACAGAACCATACCGAAACCAATGCTTCGGAGAATATTTCAGCAATCAAAGCAGCAACAAAGACAACAGCCCAGATAATTACCATGATGATATAGGTGTCAGGCATTGTGGGAAGCCTCCTTCTTAAGGTCAATTACAAGAAGTTTCTCATGCTGATCATAGAAGCATGGATACTTTCGTGTCTTTTCCTTGAAATTACATCCCATCAGGCAAGCCACCTTCTCGACAAAATCCGTCGATGAAACACGAGCATAGGTCTTTCCTCCGGACAATACGAACATATTGTCAACCGGATATTCCCTCTTCTCATATTCATCCTGAGAAATCGGCTGCAAGGCAATCTTATAATCATCTTCATCAAGACCAAGCATAACGGCATACGCATCCTTCAGCATCGCAGAACCCGCCTTGTTGATGGTAATGTTGGTAGGATAGATTGTCGCAACCGCAGACTTCTCATTTTTTGAAAACCATTGAATCATTCATGCCTCCTTTGTATGAGATTATGATACATAAAAATTCAAAGAAATTCAATAATATAATTTTATTTTCAATACAGTTTCATTTCGTTCAACATAAAGAAACGAAGTCAATCCATGAACAGGATTATGTC
>JBNMLQ010000093.1:0-5718 GCA_050874925.1 Candidatus Enterosoma sp.
CATCATCAAAAAGATGGGTGTCGAAATCAGATGCGGTGTCGAAGTCGGAAAAGACATCACGATCTCCAAACTCAAGGAAGAAGGATACAAAGCCTTCTATGTCGCTATCGGCTGCCAGGGTGGAAAGCGTCCTGGCGTAGCAAACGATGATGCCAAGGGAACCACAATTGCCGTCGACTACCTTCGTGAATCCTTTGAAAAGAAGGAAGAATTCACCGGAGACGTCGTCGTCATCGGCGGAGGCAATGTTGCCGTCGACTGTGCAAGGAATGCCCATCGTCTCAAAGCCAACAAGGTCACCATGGTTTCCTTGGAAGACAGGAATACCATGCCGGCAAGCAAGGAAGAGATCGAAGAGACCCTTGAAGAGAACATCGACATCGTCAATTCCTATGGACCCAAGGAAGTACTTGTCGACGAAGAAGGAAAGGTCAAAGGCATCCTCATGAAGAAGTGCACGAGCGTACTTGATCCAGAGACCAAGGCCTTCGATCCGAAATATGACGAAGAGGACACCATCGAAATCAAGGCTGACAAGATCATCTTTGCCATCGGACAGACCATCCTCTGGGGAGATTTGCTCAAGGATACCAAGGTCACCTTCTGGCATGGCAACTATCCCATCGCCGACAAGATGACCTATCAGACCGCTGACGAAGACATCTTCGTCGGAGGAGACGTCTATACCGGTCCGAAGTTTGTCATCGATGCCATCGCAGCCGGACATGCCGTTGCCGATGCCTTGCATAGACACGTCCATGAGAATGCCTCCATGACCATCGGTTATAACAGAAGACATTTCGTTCCTCTCAACAAGAAGGACATCCAGTTCCCGGACTATGACCATGCCGGAAGACAGGAAGCCGGAATGGATGAAAGCGTCGATTATAAGAATTCCTTCAAGGATGCCCACAAGACCCTGACCGAAGAACAGGTGAAGATGGAGACGGCAAGATGTCTCTCCTGCGGCGCATCCGTCGTCGATCCCAACAAGTGCATCGGATGCGGTATCTGCACCACCAAGTGCAAATTCGATGCCATCCATCTCGTCAGAGACCATCCAAAGGCCTCCACCATGCGCAGGGCCGAAGACAAGATTCTTCCGCTTCTCGGCCATTCCATCGTCAGAGGCATGAAGATCATCGCCCATGCCCCAAGCAAGGAAGCCAGCATGATGAGAAAGAAGAAGAAAGCCTTCAATAAGCTCTACGAGAAGAAGAAGGCCACCATGCCGGATACCGGAAACTCTGCCTCCTACAATGCATGAGCTTTCCATCGTCTTCGACGTCATCGACAAGGTGGAGGAGCTAGCGAAGCAAAACCATGTCAAGAAGGTCACCGGACTGACCATGGAACTTGGTGAAGTCTCCTCCGTCCTTCCTGATTATTTCAGGGACTGCTATGACTGGGCCATCAAGAAGACGACCTACATGAAGGAATGCCATCTTGATATCGTCATCCTCAAAGCCACTTCCTTCTGCAAGGACTGCCATGAGATATATGACACATTGAAGTATGCCAAGACCTGTCCCAAGTGTCACAGCGAGAACACCTATCTCCTTTCCGGAGATGAAATCAACATCCGTGACATCAAGGTCGTCGAAGAGACAGAAGAAGAAAAATAAGAGGTTTAAAAAGGGACTGCCAGAAAAGTCAGGTCAAAGCTTGACAAGTCCGGCAGCCCCTTTTTCAATCTATATGAACCGCTGATATAAGACTTCAAAATACCAATGACTAGCACTGGAAAAAGCAGCTAAGAGACGATAAAATTGGAAATAGTAAAACCTCGCTTTGTGGAGCGTAGAATTTTACCAATCGATCATGGGCCTTTTCGCAGAAGGCCCTTTTCTTATTTCAACATGAATCGCAGTGTCGTCGGTTGATGGTCGGAATAGGCAAAACCGTTTTCTCCGGTCTTGCTGGTGATGACGCTGATAGCCTTGATGTTGTCGCTGAGAATGAATCCGTCCAGCGTGGAGACGAAGGTCGATCCTTTCTGATATACGACATCGGCATCCCTGCAGGAAGGTTCGTTGTCTGCTGCATAGACCTTGAATCCGTCGTTGAAGCTAGACTCTCCCTTCTCATCGAAGAAGAAGCTGAGCCAACCCGGAATCCCTTGGTCAATCTGATCCCTGTAAGGGAAGCTTTCCCTGGTATATTGAGGATAGAGAGGATTGTTGGTTAAGAGGTCATGGTTGAAGTCCCCGGCCGTAAGGACATAGTTTCCCTTGTCATACTCTTCCTTCATGAAGGAGTAGAGTTCCTGCATCTGCTTGTCCCTGATGAGTCCTCCTTCGTCATAGGCAGACATATGGGAGTTGATGAGGACGAATTCCTTTCCGCCATCGACTTCCATCCTGTTGACGCTGAAGCATCTGTCAAGGTCCATATACTTGGAGAAGTCCGTTGCAATCGTATATTCCTTCCTGTCGGCCTTCTTGATGTCATACCGGCTGAGAGTAGACAATCCTGACTTGCTCTTACCATGCGGATCATGGAACGGATAGAAGAGATAGGCGCTGTCGAAATCGATGGCAAAGGTGCTGTCATATCCGTTCAGATTGTCCTCGAAATAGGCCTGCTGGTCGAAATGATAGGATCTGTCGGAATCGAAATCGACTTCCTGAAGGGCGATGAAGTCGGAAGTTAAGCTTTCGATAGCTTTCAAAGACCCTTGTGTATTCTTCTTTACCGCATCAAGGGAGATGGCCTTACCATGTTCTCCCTGTGTCTTGTTGCCGTCCTTGTCCGTTCCGGTATCCATGAAGAAGGTGTAGTCGTCGCTATAGGCTCCAAAACCGACATTGTAACTGGTCAGAGAGAGTTCCTTTTCTTTCTCGAGAACCTGGTTTCCGGCACCGTCTTTGACTTCAAGTTCCACGTTTCCGATGCGATGATAGGAAAGAATGACATAGAGAAGATATCCTATGACGATGAGAAGGGGAACAAGGATTACGACCAAGACGACGATGATGATGTTCCGTATGGTCTTTTTCTTTTTGGTCATCTCTTTTTTCATGAGAGCGTATCGACCTCCTTTTCGATTTTGCCTAGATGGATGGAGAAGCGTTCGATCTTAAGCTTGATGTTTTCAATCGAGCTATCGATGACTTCCCTGGCAAGCCTGGTGATTTCAACAGACTTGGCATTGATGAAGTCGGCATCCTTGATGATGGCTTCGATTTTGGTCTTCATCTGATCGAGGGGTTTGTTGAGATAGGTGTTCTTCAGATTCTCAAACTCCTCTTCGACCGCCTTGCCGGAAAGGAACTTCTCATCCTCCCTGGCACGCTGTTGGATAAGAAGAGCATACTTCCTTGCCAGGTTCTTCAATATGCCTAGGAAGGTGATCATATACTGGGGTCTTACGACATACATGTTCTCATAGCCGATGACCCTCTCTATCGGCACGTCATTGTCTGACTTCATCTCAAGCTCGGAGACAAGGATGGCATATTCGCAATGCTTCTTTGTCCGGTTCAGATCGAGTTTGCTATAGAAATCGGCATTCTTATGCCTGTTGGTGCTTTCCGGATTCTCGCTTTTCATCTCCAGACAGCAGGAGATGATGTTCTTCTTTTCGTCCTTGGTCTCGTCTGAATAGACACGGAAGATATAATCAGCCTTGGATCCTCTGGTCTCATCTTCTTCCTTGACGACCTTGTTGTCCTTCTCCCAGGTGCAGTTGTCAAAGGCACCCAGGGTCTGATAGTTGCGATAGGTATCATTGCACCAGGATTCCAGGTTCTCGCCGATGACCTTGACGCTCATGGAAGACTTGCTTCTTCTGAGATTATCATATTCTTCCTGAAGGGAATGATATCTTTCCGCTTCCTTTGCCTTGTCTTGCTCTGTCTGAAGGCGGAAATCAGAAAAGGAGAGCCTCTCCTTTTCAAGAACGGCATCCAATTCATTCTTCTGCCTGGACAGGGCAAGGGCTTCATCCTTTTCCTTATTGTCTTTGAGAGACTGGATTTCATTCTTCAGCTGGGTGAGTTCCTTCTGATAATCCATCTCAAGTCTTGCCTTCTGTAAGCCAAAGGAGTTCTCGCTTTCTCTTTTTTGGCTTTCCAGCTGCCTACGATAATCTTCTATCAGCCTCTCTTTGTCCTGCTGTAGTTTTTGTATTTCCAGCCCGAATTGATTTTCCAAATCCTTTTTGACAATCGAAACATCAGACTGATAGGAGTTCTCCTTCAGAGACAATCTGTTTCGAAGTTCCAGGATTTCCTTCTTCAGGTTTTCCTTGGCCATATCGTCCTGCTCTTTTTGCTTTTTCAAGGCTTCCTGCTTCTGAAGCTCGAAAAGGGACTTTTGGCTGGAAAGCTCGGCTTCCTTCTCTCTTTCAAAGGAAGCCTTGGCTTCCTCAAGCTTTCTTTTGAGAAGGTTGTTCTTTTCTTCTTCGATGAGGGAAGTGATATAGCTGTTGTCTACTTTATATATAGAGGAGAGGTCGATGACATCTCCAGGCTCGGCTTCCTCTTCCAATTGAAGCCTTGTCGGATTGAGAACGATGAATTTGATTTCTTTGGCCATGGCAGTCCTTTCTTCCCGGATTGATGCCTGCAGCTAATAAAAAAAGTCACTGCAGGAATCTCTCCTTCGTGACTTCATTATACAGAATTTCATACTTCAGCGCATGGAAAAGACATAAAAAAAAGCTCCGATTGGGGAGCATCTATGTAGCGATGGTCGAGAGTAGGGGATTCGAACCCATGACCCCCTGCTCCCAAAGCAGGTGCGCTACCAAACTGCGCTAACTCTCGAATATGGTGCCCTCGAAGAGATTCGAACTCTTGACCCTTTGATTCGTAGTCAAATACTCTATCCAGCTGAGCTACGAGGGCAGTGGAGGTTCCAAGCGGATTCGGACCGCTGGTCAGGGATTTGCAATCCCTTGCCTTACCAACTTGGCTATGGAACCAACGCGTAGGAAATGATACCACAAAATCTTATGTTTAGCAATGGTTTTTGACATTTTTCCTTCAACTTCTTTTGACATCCAGATAGGCGTATGGAGATTCAAACCAAAAGGAGGTGCCTGCACACTTCCAACGTAAAGATCACTTTTCGCAAAGCGTTCTTCAAAGTGAGACAGGCACCATCTATCTTCTATTGGATCTTTTCTTTTCCTGGGAAGAGCGTCGGATAAGGTTCGATGTTGTTGATCAAAGTGACGATTTCCTTTTCCGTCTGCTTCATCTTAAGCGGATTGATCTTAGGTAGGTCTTTGGTGGTGATATCCCCATTCTTATTCATGATCTTCAGAAGCTGTCCCTTGATATAGCGAAGGTCATAGAATGTCGGAGCTACTTCAACCGGCTTCTTTTCGACGCCGCTAAGAGCATATGCAGCATACATTCCCGTCCTGCAGGATGTCTCGACCGTAAACACGGCATCGCTTGGTGTTTCGACATATTGTCCGATGAAGGCCAGATTCGTACATCCATGGGGAACGACTTCAGGACGGTCTTCCTTCTTCCTGGGCATGAACTGGGATGTGATATAAGGCATCATGCAGGTAGAGACATAGGTATGTTCCAGAAGTTCGTCCTTGATATCCAGCATGCCCAGATGGAAGAGCAATTCGGTGAGGATTTCATCGCCATTGCATTCACACCTCGGCTTCTTGACATAATTTCCGATTTTATCTGCATACAATCCATATCCCCATCCTACCTGGACATCCTTGGGCTGATTTGGAAAGTATGGTGC
>JBNMLQ010000094.1:0-5683 GCA_050874925.1 Candidatus Enterosoma sp.
ATCTCCTTCTGCCTTTGGGTCAATTCCATTATCATATAAAAAGTCTTCCTCCGTTTGACTGGAGGAAGTATAAACCATGATGGGGTAAATATCCAAAGACCCTAATTGACGCTTACAAAAGTCAGTCCAGTTTTGGACTAACTTTTAGATAACATTTTTAAAGCCTTCCCTCTTTAACTTATTCTGCTATCTCTTTTCCGCAATATCGGGTTGATCATCTTTCAAAAATCATCCCTTATCAAAAAAACAGACAAACCTCAGAAAACAAATCCAAAACACTGCTGGCAGTTATCTCATGGAGCAGTCCTGTCTTGCTACAGGAACCTCCTTCGTAAATAAGAAATCGACTTACCGATTCTTAATACAAAAATAACAATTCAAATAGGTGTACGTTTCCTCTGTCACGACAGTCTTATGTCTTGACTGATATCATCGGATTCTATAAAAACATCGTCATATAGATGGGAAGGCAGAGAAGATTGCCATCCTTTCGCAAATCTTTGGTATAAATCAAATATTTCTGACCGATTTTGCCAGAGAATTTATCACCGAAGGCATCGATTGATGCATGCGTCTTATATCCAGATGACTTGACTTCGATAGGGCAGATCTTATTTTGCTTTGCAATCAGAAAATCCACTTCATACCAATGTGTCGTTTTTTCCTTTGGAAACGTATAGTAAAACAATCGATTTCCGTTTGCGTACAGCATTTGAGCGACCATGTTTTCATACAAATATCCTAGATCCGTATCCAATTTGTCGCTTAAAAGCTTCTCATAGATGATGTTCTCCGTGAAGTCCTTGTCCATGAAGGCAAGGGTTGTAAACAAACCCGTATCCCCGATGAACATCTTATATTTGTCGATATCCTCATGCAATGAAATGCCTGCGCTTGGATCATCTGCATGATAAGCTATGTTCACCGTCATAGAATCCTTCATTTCAGCAACGATGCCAAGAAGCCTATCCTGCCTTGCCTTTGGAATGACGCTTGAGACTTGATATCTTGATGCGTTCTTTGCAAGTTCCGATGGTATCGCATAAAACATCAGCGATGCTCTTCCCGTCCGATCTATCTTTCTGAAGTCATCCTGGTAAAGCTCCAGAATCATTCGCTTGATTTGATCCACTTTGCTGAAGTTATTTGTTTCGATGTATTCATTTACGGCCTGTGGCATTCCTCCAACCAGCATATAAAGTCTGAAATCACGGAGCAGTCTTCTGTTCATGTCATCGCCGAGAGACATTTTATTTTCAAAAGCCGACTTGAGCATCGGAATCGTCACCTTATCCCCCAATGCCCAACGGAATTCCTCATAATCCATAGGAACCATTTCCATTCTTGTTTCTTCGCTTGGGATCAGAATGTTCTCGACATTCTTTTTGATGGAAAGCAATGAACCTGTCTCAATATAATCATACCTTCCATCTTTCACCAATTGCTTTATGGCCTGCCTTGCAAGCGGTTCTTTTTGTACCTCATCAAAAATGATGACTGACTTTCTGTTTTCGAGATTGACATGATAGATAAGCTGCAGTCTTAGAAAGATGTAATTCAAATCAGAGATATCCTTGAACAGTTCATGTACTTCCTTGGGAGCAATGGAAAAATCAATAAGGATGTAACTGGAATATTCCTTTTTGGCAAATTCCTCAACGACAGTAGATTTACCAACACGCCTGGCACCTTTTATCAACAGAGCCGTTTTTCCATCGGAATCTCTTTTCCATTCAAGCATCCTTTGATATATTTTTCGTTCAAAAATTCTTTCAGCCATGATGCAATACCTTCCATTTATCATTATTGTAGCACTCAATGACAAAAATTGCATTTTTTATTTTTCTAGAATTGGCAAAAATATCACTTTTTATTTAGCTGAAAATGGCAAAAATTTCAAATTGTTGTACGTTAATTGACACTTATACAACAATTAGTTGTTGAATGAAAGCCTAAATTCGCCATTAGAAAAAACAAGTGAATGAAACAAAGGATACCGATGAACGACATACTTCAACACTCGACGAAGATGAACAGTTTCTACTATTTACAATACACACCAAAAGAAGCTACTTGGAAGAGAAAAGACAGAATCGTTGCAGACGAATATGCATCGAGGTCTTCTCGTTGCAGAACACATGTGCAACGAGATATTTCATTTCAAAAGAATGCTTTTTATAGATAGAAGCATTCCATGACATCTATCTTCTGGCATAGAAAAAGACCTGATACGATGTGTACCAGGCCATTGTTTCAAGATGGAGCAGACGACGGGAATCGAACCCGCGTGATCAGCTTGGAAGGCTGAAGTTCTACCATTGAACTACGTCTGCAAAGCTTATACATTCTAATCTTTTGCAAGACGCAATTCAAGCTTTTTCTGAACTTTTTCCAATCTTGTCGATTCATTCTTCCTTAGGAGGTTCTTTATTTATAGATGAAGAGCTTCCTTGTCACATAGTTATAGACCATGACGACGAGGGTCCTGATGACAAAGTCGACTGGATAGGAGAAGAAGGATACACCCTTTGAGACAAACAGGAAGTCATAGAAGAAATACTGCAATCCGATACCGATGCCTAGGCCGATGGCAGAAAGGACGACAAAGACAAGGATTCCCATCGGGGTCTTGGAGAAGGTCGATTTGCTTGCCTTATAGACCATGTAGGTAGACATGAGATAGTTGATGACGACACCGACAAGGAATCCACACAATGTGGATACGATGGTGACATAGCCTGCTTCGTTTCCCTTGAAGCAGACAAACTGGACCAAGAAGCAGATCAGGAAGTCAAAGACGGCAGCGACAAGGCCGACGATGGCAAAGCGGAAGAGTTCCCAGAACAGATGGTTGGAGTAGGTTCTCTTTTCCATATACAGCTTATAGATGAGATAGTCATAGACGGATACGAGTCCGGAAGAAATGAGAGCAGTGACGATATCAGGAACACCAAAGCCGGAAAGAAGAATGTTGATGACGACAAAGGCAAGCCATCCAAAGAGTGAGAGGATGCCTAGAGAGATAAGCCATCTGCAATGGTTTCCGAAGTCAGGCTTGATGCCGCTTGGCCTGATGAAATACAGAGCGACCATATTGACAAGATTGAGCAGCAATCCGAAGATGACGCTTGCAATCATGAAATTCTTATCGAAGGATATCACCCTGTCCTTGGAATAGGTAATTTCGATGAGATGTGGAATCTTGTTATAGCTTCCCAGGAAATAGACCAGAAGCGAGAAGATGACGCTTGTCACAAGGAGGGTGGTGAAGGCGATGAGGAATTCGATTTTAAACGGTCTCTTGGCCTTTTCGATTTCTATGGGTTCTTGATTGTTGTTTTCGTTGTCCATGACTGTTTCTCCGTTTTTGATTATTCTATTCTTTTGTTTCGCTTTCTTCAATGAATCGCAGGCAAAGAAAAGAAAAAAGTGACAGATGTTGTGATAGAATATCCTCATAGAGAAAGAAGGCAGAGAACAATGAGAAAAGACCTGAAAAATCACAATTACCTCTTCCCGATGCCGGTTCTGATCATATCCACGTACAACGAGGATGGAAGCGTCGACTGCATGAATGCAGCCTGGGGCACCATGGAGGATAGCGACGTCATCGAGATTCAGCTCACAGAAGGCCATATGACGAGCAAGAACATCCTAAGGAACAAGGCGTTCACCATAGCTCCTCTGGACAAGAAGAACGTCATCCCCGGCGACTTTGTCGGTATCGTCTCAGCCAATGACGACAAGGACAAATTCAACAAGACCCTTTGGCATACCTCCAAGGCAAGTATGGTCAATGCACCGACCATCGAAGATTTTCCTCTCTCCTTGGAGTGTGAGCTTATCAGGGTCAGCCATGAAAACGGAGACTTCGAAGTGTTCGGCAAAATCAAGAATATATCCGTAAGAGAAGATGTTTTGGATGAAAACGGACATCTTTCCATTGATAAATGTGAGTTTGTCACCTTTTGTAGTGCAGACAATACCTATCGTCTTGTCGGAGAGAGGGTCGCTTCTGCCTTCCAGGCAGGGCTGAAGCTGAAATAGAACACCATGAAAAAGATATCTGTGATCATTCCCTGCTACAACGAGCAGGAATCCCTGCCTTTATATTTCAAGGCCGTCGATGAAGTCCTTCCCAAGATTCATGATTTCCAGATGGAGTTTGTCCTTGTCAACGACGGAAGCAAGGATGACACCCTGAACGTCATGAAGAAAATCCATGACGAGAGAGACGACGTGAGAGTCGTCAACCTCAGCAGGAACTACGGGCAGAACTCTGCCTTCAGCGCAGGGCTGAAGTCCTGTGACGGAGACTATGCCATCATGATGGATTCCGATCTCCAGGATCCCGTCACCTTGCTTCCTGACATCACTGTCAAGTTCCTTGAAGGCTATGATGTCGTCAACATGCATCGTTCCGACAGAGCCAAAGATACCGCTTTCAAAAGAAATACGGCAGGCCTCTTCTACAAGATCATCAACATGCTGGAAGGAAAGAAGGTCATCCCGGAAAACGTCAACTGCTTCCGTGGCATCTCCAGGAAGGTCATCGATGAGATCATCAGCCTCTCTGAATCTGACCGCTATCTTCTGGCGGAGATTCCGCTTATCGGCTTCAGGACGACGACCATCGACTTCGTCCGTGAGGAAAGGGATGCCGGAACGAGCAAGTACAGCGTCAAGAAGCTTGTCGACTATGCCTTTGCCAACATGTCCAGCATCACTTCCCGTCCTCTTTACTTCCCCCTTCTTGCCGGCATGTTCTCTTGCCTGTTCACAGGGCTGACCAGCCTTGTCTTCCTCGTCCTCTTCATCCTCTCCTACCCGGGAATCAACATCATTCCTCTCTTCTCCCTGTATCAGACGCTCTTCATCTTAAGTTGTGTCTTCTTCGGCTTGAGCATCCTGTTATGCTTCATCGGGGTCTTAGGTGTCTATCTGCATAACATCCTCGTCAATACAAGAAACAGACCCAATTACATCATCGAAAGCATCCTTCCGCCAAAGAAGGACTAAGCAACTCAAAAGGTCGGGCATGGTTCCCGACCTTTTTTGTTATATTCCTTTGATAAGAAGATTCCTTCTATGCCGTTTCTTTTCCTCTTCATTTTTAAAGAAGACAAGTCCAAAGACAAGAGCGATGATTCCTAGGCAGGATATCAGGCTTCCGTACTTGAGTCCTCTATCGGAATAAAGAATCTTGATATCATGTCTTCCCTTTTGAAGTCCTTTCAAGGAAACGGAGGTGAAGATGTTGAATCTCTTTTGGACTTCCATCTTCTTTCCATCGATATAGACGGAGAAGTTCTTGTCATAGGGAAGGGTGAAGAGAAAGCTCTTATCCTCTTCTTTCAGCTCGAAGCTTCCTTCATAGCCAAAGGAGAGATAAGAAGAGATCTTCTTCAGATTGAGAGCAGACTGGCTCTTCATGCTATCGATATATCTTTCAAGGACAGAGACATCCTCATAATAGATTTCCGGAATAAGAAGGTCGTCTTCGACATCCCTGTTGAGCTTCAAGGTGATGACGTGGTTTGTCCTTATCGGATTGATGCTTCTGATACCCTTATGCCAGTAGGAAGTGCATTCCACCTTCCTGTCATCGATATAGACATCATACTTGGAATTCCAGTTCTTGATGCCGAAGTATAGATTGTAGTGTTCGATATCCGGATTCTTG
>JBNMLQ010000095.1:0-5624 GCA_050874925.1 Candidatus Enterosoma sp.
ACATGAACTATGGCGATGGTCTACTAAAGAAGGACATGATGTCATTGATGGAAGGAAAGGAAGTGAAGTTCGACCCATCACTTTTCGACAACGATTTAACAAAGGTTGATTCCACGGATGCAGCACTCACCATTCTCGTACACCTTGGATACCTCGCCTATGATATGAAAAACAGCACCTGCAGGATACCAAACTATGAAATCAAACAGGCTTTCATGACTGCATTTAAGATTCTCAACTGGGATTTGGAATCCAAATAGCAATTAAAAATCGATCATTTATAATAGAACTTACCAGTTCTATCATTCCCTTAGATATAGGAGGAAAGTACTATAGGGGAAACATAAATATATAGTACTAAGAACGGACATGAGAAACTTTCTCAACGGGGGGAACGATGCATTCAAAAAAGCACTCAACAACAAAATTATTGTCGACAAGTCCATGCTGCTAAGCAAGACAAACGAAGCCGTCGAACACGGCAACCCATTTTGGTGTGTCACCAGGCCACGAAGATTCGGAAAAACCATGGCTTTAAACATGCTCAACGCCTACTATTCCAAGGGTTGTGACTCCAGAGAGCTTTTCCATGGACTGAAGATTGAAAATGATCCGTCCTTCGAAAAACATCTAAACAAGCACAATGTCATCCTGATTGATATAGCAAGCATCATGACAAATTATAGCCGTAAATCAGATTGCTTCCAATCCTTCCGCCAGAAACTGATCAAAGAACTGAAGGATGCCTTTCCTCTTCCAAACGATGATGCCACAACCCTTCCAGATGTATTAAGAAACATATTTGTCGAATTAAAAGAAACCTTCATCTTCCTCATCGACGAATGGGATTCGGTCTTCCGTGAAATGTATGATGACAAGAAAATGTGCGAAGATTATATGGATTTACTGAGAAGTCTTTTCAAAAACACATTGTTAAGTCCTGCCATCGACCTGGTCTATATGACAGGTATCCTTCCGATAAAGAGATATTCCACTCAATCCGCACTGAATGTCTTTACGGAATACAATATGCTCAATCCAAAGAAACTAAAAGAGTTTATCGGCTTCACTCAAGAAGAGGTAGACTCCCTTTGCGACAGGTTTGGTATGGACAAGGAAGAGATGAGGCACTGGTACAATGGATACCATTATGGCAATCTAAGCATTTATAATCCTTGCTCGGTAGTCCAGGCTATCACGGATGAACAATTTGGAGACTACTGGAATGCCACCTCCAGTACGGAAGCCGTCATGACCTACATGAACTATGACAATGGAATACTCAAGGGTGTCATAACAAAGATGCTTGCAGGAGAAGAGGTGAAGTTCGACCCATCACTTTTCGACAACGATTTAACAAAAATTGATTCCACGGATGCAGCCCTCACCATCCTCGTCCACCTCGGATACCTTGCCTATGATATGGAAAACAACACCTGCAGGATACCCAACTATGAAATCAGTCAGGAGTTCGTCACTGCTCTCAAGCGTCTAAACTGGACAGAACTGAGGAATCCAATCAGTGACTCTGACGAACTCATCAAGGAAACATTCCTTGGCAATACGGACTACATAAACGAAGCTCTGGATAGGAATCATGAAGAGTTTGCCGGTCCGTTCAACAAGAACAGGGAAGATGTCCTTGGCATCATCGTCATGATATCCTTCTACAACATGAACAAGAACTATGCTATCCACAAGGAAGAAACAGGAATTCTAGGAAGAGCAGACATCGTCTACCATCCTTTGAAGAACGACAGACCTGCCCTGATTGTCGAACTCAAGATCGACGATAGTCCCGAGAATGCAATCAAGCAGATTGAAGAGAAGAAGTATGTCGACAGCCTGAAAGGATACAAAGGCAAAGTCTTCCTCCTTGGCATCAGCTATGACAGCAAGACACTGAAGCATTCAAGCAAAATCAAGGTGATTGAAATCTAGAAAAAAAGGAGTCAGATTTATGGGAATCTATCTCAATAGGGGAAACGATGCATTCAGAAGAGACTTAAGCGAAGATATCTATGTTGACAAGTCCATGCTGATAAGCAAGACCAACGAAGCCATCGAATATGACAATCCCTTCTGGTGTGTCACAAGACTACGAAGATCTGGAAAGACCATGGCCATAAAAATGCTCAACGCCTACTATTCCAAGGGTTGCGATTCCAGGGAGCTTTTCCATGGACTGAAGATTGAAAGCGACCCATCTTACGGAAAGCATCTCAACAAGCACAATGTCATTACCATCGACATCGGTGGAGAATTCTGCAGCGCATTTGGCAAATCGTCATTCATCCCTGAATTGTCCCGGAAAGTGATAAAAGATTTACGTACAGCATTCCCTGATGTCGACTATGCCGAAAACGACACACTGATAAATACGATTTCCAGAATTCATGACAAGACCGGAGAGACCTTCATCTTCCTCATCGATGAATGGGATATGGTCTTCCAGGAAAGGCCGGATGACAAAGAACTTCAGGAAGATTATCTGTATTTCCTTCGTGGTCTATTCAAGGGAAATACGGCTGCAAATGCCATCGACCTGGTCTATATGACAGGTATCCTTCCGATACCAAAAGGTGTAAGTCAGTCTTCCTTGAACAACTTCACGGAATACAACATGCTCAATCCGGATGGTCTTGAAGAATATTTCGGATTCACTCAGGAAGAGGTAGACTCCCTTTGCGACAGGTTCGATATGGACAAGGAAGAGATGCGACACTGGTACAACGGATACAATTATGGCAATCTGAGCATCTACAATCCTTGGTCTGTAGTAAATGCCGTCACGGATAAGCGATATGATGACTACTGGAATGCAACCTGCAGCATAGAAGCTCTCACGACCTACATGAACTATGGGGATGGTCTACTAAAGAAGGACATGATGTCATTGATGGAAGGAAAGGAAGTGAAGCTCAATCCCAGACTATTTGATAACGACCTGACAAAGGTTGATTCCAGGGATGCAGCACTCACAGTCCTTATTCACTTCGGATATCTTTCCTATGACAGTGAGAACAGCACCTGCAGGATACCAAATTATGAAATCAAACAGGCTTTCATGACTGCATTTAAGATTCTCAACTGGGACTAAAAATTCAATTAAGATTATCAAAAATGAAGTCAACCATAATAGGGTAGTTAATCAAAATATTTGATATTCAACCTCTAAGAAGTAAAAGGTTACCAAAAGATAAATCCGATTATGATTTTATCCAAGAAATCAGTTTTTTAAACAGCCGATAGGAATGACAAATACCCCATCATCCCGTTTATACCCATATTTTGTCCCCGTTATGATAATTTTCAAATCCGGTAAACGAATAGGGCACTGCTTTTCTTTTACATTATACTGTTTGATAAGATTTTCAATTTCAATCAAGTGTTTTGCCCCGTCATCTATTTCATGAGATCCTAATTTAAATTCAATAAGAGCAAATCTTCCATCATCCAGATGCAAAACACAATCAGCTTCCAAACCATAACGATCATGGTAATAGCTGACATATCCATCAAATTGAGAGGAATAAATCTTTAAATCCCTTAAACACAGCGATTCAAACAAAAAGCCTAACGTTTTGAAATCTTTGTCGAAGTATTCAGGAGACAGTCCCATGGCAGCCACTGCAACGGAAGGATCTACAAAATTACGTTTTTTGGAAGACCGAATGACGCTCTTTGAGCGGATTGCAGGGCACCAGGCATCGATGTCTTCAATGATATAAAGTTTTTCAAGGGCCTGGACATAATCAAAAAAGGTAGTACGGCTGATATCAAAATTGGCCTGGACATCGCCTATCAATGTTTTTGATTCGGCAAGGGTACAGATATTGCGACTATATGATTGCATGATTGCTTGTGCCCAACGAGGGTTACGCCTGACATTATCGATATTGGAAATATCAACGGAATATGTCTGCCGATACAAATCTTTGGCGACCTCCAACTTGGAACGTTCTGTTTTGTTCATAAGACTTTTAGGCCAACCACCACGGCAGATAGCAAAAATCAAATCATCAATAGACAAATCCGACACACAACCGTCAAAAGTATCTGGATGATCGAATAATCCAAGCAAAGAAACACTTCCGTTGGATTCTCCGCTTTCAAACAGACTCATCGGATACATCTTCAATTGACTGATACGCAAGGTTCCGGTATGCGCCTTTGGTATATCTTTTGAAGACGAACCCGTGAGAATATACAACCCGTTTTCACCGATGTCATCAACGGATTTTCGTATTGTTCCCCATAACTTCGGAGCATCCTGCCATTCATCAAAAAGACGAGGCTTATCCCCAATCAGCAATTTCGAAGGAGCAGTGTTGGCTATGGCAAGTAAGTTTTCCCTTTGTTCTTCATCTTGAAATTCAATGAAGCTTTTTGCTTTCTGTTTAGCAGAGGTTGTTTTTCCACAACCTTTCGGTCCAACAATCAAAGTCGCACCAAAGGATTCTAATTTCAAGTCAAGTTCAGAATCAATGATCCTCTTTTTATATTCCATATCAATTTTCCTCAATAGGCAAAATAACTATCCTTATTATATCAAAACAACGATGGTAGAACTAGCGCAATTTGACTGATTTGAGGTTTTTTGGCGGACACATTTGAGGTATTTTGCCGAACACATTTGAGGCTTTTTGGCGGACACATTTGAGGTGAGAAAACTAGTTTTTCTTTGTATATTTTTAAAAATATACTGATTTTAATCAGAAAACATCGATTTTGTTAAAATCAGCATCATTGAATTTTAGCCGTTTTGACGTAGCAAAAAAGTATATTTGAAAAAGCCTTTGTTTCTTCCTGAAAATCGGATAGCAAAGGCAGTGATTCCGAGGTGTGTTTTCCAACCTAACTCCCGGCACCTAGAAGAGACAAAAGCCTATCATCATGATGATAAGCCATATAGGATTTCTCATCCAGAATCATACAGGCTCCATTATCTTACACATAGGAAATCTAGGTTTCCGTCTTCTCAGAAGAAGGAATACCATCCTTGGCAAAGTAAGATTATAAAGAAGAAAGGATGTCGTTCATGACAAAGCAATGGTTTTGACTATTCCCCGCTCTTTGGAAGGAAATATACTATAGTTCCTTTTCATACAAATAGCAAGATGAAAACACATTCAGCAATTAAATCGCTGTTTTTAGATATTTTTTTAAAAAAACGATGAAAATCAGCGTAAACTATTTATCGTAAAGATTAAGACTAGGGTTATTGTTTTGGAAGATCCAGTCAGAAAGGATTGAAATCTTTATGAAAAAAATTACGAAGATCTGTGCCGCTCTTCTTCTCACCACCTCGGCTCTTGCCGGTTGCTCCTCCAACACCGGTTCCACCAAGAACATCCGTATCCAGCTCACCCCGAGCCGTGAGGGAGTCGATCTCAGCGCCAACGCTGCTACCTTGAAACCGATTCTTGAGAAGTATGCCCCTGGCTATACCTTCACCGTCTCCGTCGGAACCACCTTCGCTGCCGATGGTCTTGCCTTGGCTGCCGGTTCCATCGACGCTTCCTTCATCACTGCCAGTGCCTATGCCCAGACTGAGATTGCCAACAAGGGCAAAGTCGACATGATCCTCAGAGCTTCCCGTTCTGGCTTCAAGGTCATCCATA
>JBNMLQ010000096.1:0-5436 GCA_050874925.1 Candidatus Enterosoma sp.
TATAGCGAACATCAGTCCTGCCCGGTCTGCGGCTTTTCCGTGCCGCCTCTGGAACCGAGGCTCTTTTCCTTCAACAATCCATTGGGCTGCTGTCCGGACTGTCATGGACTTGGCGTCACCATCGAGGCTGATCCGGAACTGATGATTGCCGATCCGAGCAAGTCCATCGATGATGGAGCCTTGGCCTGTCTTCCCAAGCATAACCATGACACCATCGAATGGAATGATTTCTATGCCGTTTTGGACAAATACAAAATCTCGACCAAGACACCGTTCAACAAGCTTTCCCAGAGACAGAAGGATATCATCATCTATGGCCCGCCGGAACCTGTCAGCTATGTCTATACTTCTTCTAATGGAAGCAAGATCAACAAGCTGGTCACGGAAGGACTCAAAGGAAGGATTGACAGACTTTACAATACCACCAAGAGCGAATGGATGAAGCAGTGGTATGCCACCTTCATGTCCGAGAGGGAATGTTCAAAATGCCATGGAGCCAGACTCAATGACATGGTCCTTTCCGTACAGGTCAATGGATTGAACATCGATGAACTCTGCCGGAAATCCCTTGCCGACATCTATGACTTCTTTGTCCATATACAGCTCAGTGAGATGCAGCACAAGATTGCCGATCTCGTCATCAACGAAATCAAGAACAGGCTCAAGTTCCTCATCGACGTCGGCCTTGACTATCTGACGCTTTCCAGAGAGGCCAGCACCCTTAGCGGAGGTGAAGCTCAGCGAATCCGTCTTGCCACCCAGATCGGATCGAAGCTCACCGGTGTCCTATATGTCCTTGACGAGCCTAGCATCGGTCTTCATCAAAGGGACAATGACAAGCTGATCCATACTTTGAAGGAGATGCGGGATTTAGGCAATTCCCTCATCGTCGTCGAACATGACGAAGATACCATCCTTGCCGCAGACTATGTGGTTGATATCGGAAGGGGTGCCGGTGACCATGGCGGAAATGTGGTCTTTGCCGGAAAACCGGAAGAGCTGATGAAGTGCACGGATTCCCTTACCGGAGACTTCCTTTCCGGAAGAAAGATGATTCCCTTGCCACCTGTTATCCGTTCCTACAAGGATGTCTTGACCATTCATAATGCACACTGCCATAATCTGAAGAACATCGATGTGAAGATTCCTCTCGGCTGCTTTACCTGCGTGACCGGTGTTTCCGGAAGCGGAAAATCCTCCCTTGTCGATGATTGCCTTTACAAAACCGTCAGAAGCATCCTAGGCTTCAAGACGGAAAAGGGACAATGTGATTCCATCGAGAATGCAAAACTCATTTCCAAGGTCATCAATGTGAGTCAGGAACCTATCGGTCGTACGCCGAGAAGCAATCCGGCAACCTATATCAAGGTCTTTGACGATATCCGTGAAGTCTTTGCCTCCACCAAGGAAGCTAGGGTCAAGGGCATGGACAAATCCATGTTCTCCTTCAATATGAAGGGCGGAAGATGCGAGGCCTGTCAGGGAGACGGCGTCAAGAGAATCAGCATGAACTTCCTTCCGGACATCTATGTCGAGTGTGATGTCTGCCATGGAAAAAGATATTCTGACGATGTCCTTTCCATCCTTTATAAGGGCAAGTCCATCGCCGATGTCCTCGATATGAGGGCAGAAGAGGCATTGGAGTTCTTCTCCGCCATCCCATCCATCAAAAAGAAGCTTCAGACCCTTGTCGATGTCGGCCTCGGATATATGAAGCTTGGTCAACCTTCGACGACGATTTCCGGAGGCGAAGCTCAGAGAGTCAAGCTTGCCTATGAGCTGGAACGTACCAGCGACGGCCATACGCTTTACATCCTCGATGAACCGACGACCGGTCTTCATCCCTATGACATCGAAAAGCTGGTCAAGGTTCTTGACAGGCTTGCCGACAGCGGCAATACCATCGTCGTCATCGAACATAACCTCGATGTCATCAAGTGTGCCGATTATGTCATCGACTTAGGTCCTGAAGGTGGTGACAGAGGCGGAAACCTTGTCTTTGAAGGAAAGGTGAAGGATCTTCTTGAGTGCAAGGAATCCTATACCGGGACCTATCTCAAGAGAGAACTTGAAAAGGAGAAATATCTCTCGACGCATATTGCCGGCTAAAAGAAAAATCCATGCTTTTGAAGATGTCGTATCTTCCAGGCATGGATTTTTTGATGTCACATGAAGTCGATGTATTCGGATTGTGGATCGTACCAGATGTCCTTGAGCGTCTTTCCGTCATCCATCCTTGCGTTGTCGACGGCATCCTTGAAGGAATCGTAGAGGATTGGAGAAGACATAGGAGAATAGTTTTGGTATTCTCCTCCGACTTTGAAAAAAATATAGGAATCGGGAATGATTTTCTTTCCGTTGATTTCTTTACCTTCCTTGTATCCTATCGGTTCGAACTGATACATCTGACCCTTGTAGGAGAAGAAGAGAGTTTTGTACATCTCCCTATGGACGATTTCCTCGTCATAGAACTCTTCCCAGGGTCTTTCCTTTTCCCAGGCATATGCGAAATCAGTGCTGAGCATGGTGTGGTTCTCCTTTCTGCTTGAAAATAGTTTGCCTGCTTGTATGAGAAAAATACTGCTGATGTCTATTTTGGTGTATCACATGAAGTCGATGTATTCAGATTGTGGATCATACCAGATGTCCTTGAGCGTCTTTCCGTCATCCATCCTTGCGTTGTCGACGGCATCCTTGAAGGAATCGTAGAGGATTGGCAAAGAAGCAATTTCATAGTCTCCCCGCTCTCCTTTGACTTTATAAAAGAGATAAGACTCTTCTGTGACTGTTTTGCCGTTGATTTTGTTTCCGACTTTGAAGTCAGAATAAGCAGCTGGGTCGAACTGATACATCTGACCCTTGTAGGAGAAGAAGAGGGTCTTGTACATCTCCTGGTGGACGACTTCCTCTCTGTAGAAGTCCTCCCAGGGTCTTTCCTTTTCCCAGGCGTATGCGAAATCAGTGCTGAGCATGGCGTGGTTCTCCTTTCTGCTTGAGAAGGATGTTGTTATCGAGTGTGATTTTATCATATTTCGGATTTATAAGAACTGGTTTGATGAAAACCGAGGCTTGTTCTTTTTTGGATGGCGGTTGCTGTCTCTAGGTATTTTCCATATATGAATATGTACATTTCCTTTTTATTACAGTATCTGGATTTGTTATAATGAAGCATAGAAATGAGGGTTTCGTATGTTAAAAAATCTAGAACTTGCCAACCATTTCGGCTTCAATGTCATCAATGGTGATATCTCCGCTTTGCAGCGCCCCGTTACGATTGCCAAACTCGACCGTCCAGGTGTCGAGCTTCTTGGAATCTTTCATTTCCATGAAAAAGAAAGAATCATGCTGATCGGAAACAAGGAAATCGCCCTTATCAATGATTCCGATCCGAATTTCATCTATCATAATTGCCTGAAGATATTTGTTCCGGAATGCCCGGCCGTCATCATCACGCAGGGAAATACCTGCCCGGAACCTGTCTTAAGGGCTGCCAGGGAGATGAATGCACCTCTCTTTTCCTCCAACCAGGATACCTCTACTCTTTCCAGTGATATGTATGTCTATCTATCTGAAGCCCTGGCTCCGAGAGCTGCCCTTCATGCCGTCCTGATGGAAATCTATGGTATCGGTGTGCTTCTTCTTGGTGAATCCGGTATCGGTAAGAGTGAAATCTCTCTCGATCTGATAAGAAAGGGACACAGACTCATCGCTGATGACAGAGTCGATATTTCGGATGTGCGCGGTCAATTGATCGGCACCTGTCCGGAAAGCATCTCCGGTATGATGGAAGTCCGTGGTATCGGCATCATCAATGTCCAGAGGATGTTCGGCGTCAATGCCCTTGCCGAAAGAAGCAGGATTCGTCTTGTCATCCATCTTGTTCCTTTCAAGAAGGAAGAACCTTTGGAAAGAATCGGTATGAAGACGGATCAGTACGAGATTCTCGGAGAGACCGTTCCGCTTATCAAGCTTCCTGTCTCTGCGGCAAGAAGCATGTCTGAAATCGTCGAGACGGCTGTCACCAATTTCAAACTGAAATACTATGGCTATGATACCGGGTACGAATTCCAGAAGAGACTCAGCGAGCTTCATCAGAAGGCGAGAAGGGAAGCCAACCTTTCCGGTTCGGCCCTGAATGCCTTGGCTGCCATGAACAATTCCATCTCACAGAACGATAAGCTGAAGACGGAACCTTATCCGAAGATGGAAAGTGATGTCGTCACTCCAAAGAAGGACTGATTATGAATATACTTGCCTATCCGGCTGGAATCCCCTTTTCCACACCCGTCATCCGTTTCTATGCCTTGTTCATCCTTTTTGGTGCTGGCCTCGCCCTCTTTCTTTCCAATTACAGGGCACATAAGGCCGGCTTTGACTGGACCTTCTTTGACAGTGTCTTCCTTGTCGCCTTTCCACTTGGAATCGTCGGCGCAAGAATATGGTATGTCATCGCATCCTTCCAAAGCGAGTTCCTCCCCGTCTTCCAGAACAAGGGATTCTGGGCTGGTTTTGGTAACCTCTTTGCCTTATGGGAAGGCGGACTTGCCATTCAGGGAGGCGTCATCCTAGGTGTTCTTTCCGGTGTCCTGTATGTCATGTTCAGAAGAAAAGGAACCTCGGTCCTTCAGATCACGGACTTTGCCGTTCCGACAATTTTCGTTGCCCAGATGTTTGGCAGATGGGGTAATTTCTTCAACCAGGAAGTCTTTGGCCATGCCGTTCTTCCGGAAGCGTGGAATTTCCTTCCTTCCTTCATCATGAACAACATGCAGAACGGTTCTTCCATGATGCTATCGGGTGTACAGCTTCCTTCCGGAAGTGTTGCTGCACCATTGTTTTTGGTTGAAGGTGTCGTCAACATCGCCTTCTACTTCATCCTGACTCAGGGACTTCCTGCCTTGGAAGGCAAAAGATATGTCCATGGCGATCAGACATTTGGCTATTTTATTGCCTATGGTATCGTCAGGGCAATCCTTGAACCTCTCAGGAATCCTTCCTTCATCATGGGAACGGATTCGGTCAATTCCGGTCATGATGGTTATAAGTCTTTTGGCATGGCCATCGCCTTTGTCTGCATCGGACTGGTCTTGATTGTCGTAAACCATATCCTTGCTTGTCTTGCAAGGAAAGGCAGGCTTGATGGTGTCAACTTCCTGAAATCCCTTTATATCAACGAAGTATCTTCCCTGGATGTCGAAGAAAAGACGGTGGTGGAAGAAAAAGATGATTCCATCGATATGGCAAAGCTGCTGGAGAAGGAAGAAGAGATGAATCATACGAAGTAAAGGAGTCGGTTATGGAAGTGGATAAGAAGGAAGTTGCTGTCATCGGCTTAGGACCTGGCGGAGTTTCTGCCGCTATCTATCTGAAACGGTATGGAATGAGTCCATACTGTTTTGAGAAGGAGCTTGTCGGCGGAAAGGTCAACAGGACTGA
>JBNMLQ010000097.1:0-5434 GCA_050874925.1 Candidatus Enterosoma sp.
ACAAGTCCTTGAATGTCCAAGTTAACCAGTTCTTTTCCTAAAGTCTTTCTATTGATTCCCAAGGTATCCGCTAAGGCAGTGGCTGTCATCTTATTACCTTTCAACGCTTCCATTATTTTCTTTTGCCTATCCGTTAGGATATTTTTTTGGCTAGACTTATAGTTTGCGTTATCAATAGATACAACAAAAAAGGAATTTCTAATTTGAAAAGCAACATGCTCCTTGCCATCTTCAAAAAGTGCATTGGTTGAATTCGTTATTTTGGACAACCCCGATCCTCTGCGATTCATATAGCCCATCCTCCAAAAGACATCGGCAATATTCGGGTTTCTTCTCATGGACTCGAAAGCATAATTGACATATCTCGGAACGGGATCTCCAGATACCATGATTCCAGGTGAAGTTATCTCCATCCGATCGTCATAGATGTTAAGGCAAACCTCAGCGCCGAGGTTGTTGTAGTTTCTATGGATTAAAGCGTTCACGAGCGCTTCCAAGACCGCATCGTCGGAATAATCAGGTTCATAAACCGTACCATCAGGTGTCTTATGCCATTTTGTGACTGTGTTGACTTTGTAGAAATCCAAAGCCAGTTTCAATTGTCTTATCAATGACCCATTGAATTCCTTGTCATCGATAACTTCCTGATTGCTTGTCTTGTCCAATCCGTTCCACCTCGTACAAAATATGCGACTATGACGATATGGGTTAGAATCAGCAAGGAGGACTCCACAGTTTGTAAGATACCCATCATTTGTGGTCAATCCAAAAGAAATAAAATCCTGATCAGTAAATTTCGTTCCAGTTTTCTCAAAAAAATCAGACTCTAAGATAGAGAAGGAAAAATCGGTTTTCCTGTATCCAGTAATTATTCCGTCATAAGTTCTCCCGGTCCCCTTCAGTATAAGCTCACTGAGAACGTAATCTGGAGCTTCTATCGTCGATGAGCCGTTTCTGATGAAAGCAGTTTTCGTCCCTTCGCTTTTATAATAGTAAGGGGTCGAGCTTCCGGGTTTCACCTCTAACTCTATGAAATTAATATTGTTTTCATTGTGGGGCGTGATTTTGAAAACGATTTTGGGAGTGATGAATTTGTCTATACAGTCGGTTATTTTTTCAATTGAGCCTTGCATATCGAAGATTCCCGTAAGTTTCTTATCGTTTGATATCCCGAAAAATATTTTCCCGCCTATTCCATTCGCATAGGCACATACCGTTTTCAACCATGATTTCGGCTTTGTTAGCTCTATATCCTCTTTGAAATCATAGTCTGAGCATTCGGCTATTAATTCTTCAAACATAATATGCCACCTCTATATTTATTTTAGCCTTGTTTGGGTACAAGTTCAGCTAATTTTACCCAAAGTTTACCCAAAGTGCCCAAAGTTTACCCAAAGTGCCCTAACCTTGCATCTATCACTTTTGTCTACTCTAAAAGTTCGAAGAACATTATCCTGATTTTTCATCTCTTTTCGTTCTGAATCGTCATGTCCACCAATCGATACTATTTTGCCGTACTGAATGGCTCAACGGTGGATATGTTTCCTCATACTAGCAAAAGCCGTTTTTCTTCGTTTTCGGAAGAATCAAAACGATTCTTAACAAGAAAAAAGAGAGGGTCGTCTCCTCTCCATCATTCAAAAAAACTCCGATTTTTAGCCGCTTTTCCTCGTCAGTGCAACTATGCACTCAACATGCATAGAATTCGGAAACATATCTACTGGTTGGACCTTGACGACCTGATAGGAATCCTTGAACAGTTTCAAGTCCCTGGCCAAAGTCACAGGGTCGCAGGATACATAGACGACCCTCTTTGGTGCGATGCGTTTGACGGCAGAGATAAACTCAGGGGTAGATCCCTTTCTGGGAGGATCCATGATGACAAGGGAGAACTTCTTATCCGTCTGAAGCATGAACTTCGTACAGTCGCCTTTGATGAAATGAGCATTGGTGATGTTGTTCATCCTGGCATTGAGGATGGCATCATGGACGGCGTCGGCGACGATTTCGACGCCGGTCACTTCCTTGACCTTGTCGGCAAGGCAGAGTCCGATCGTACCGGTTCCGCAATAGGCATCCAAGACAGTGTCATCCTTCTTCAAGTCGGCAAATTCGATAGCCTTCCCATAGAGGGTTTCTATCTGATGGGAATTGACCTGATAGAAGGACTGGGTGGAAATCAGGAACTTCTTATCAAAGATCTTGTCCTGAATCTTGGTATGCCCGTATACCGGGACATCCCTTTCACCGAGGATGACGTTGGTCTTCCTGTCATTGATATTCAAGACAAGGCCGACGACCTGAGGAACCTTCTTCATGAGTTCCTTGGCAAACTCCTTGATTCCCCGGATGTCGCTTCTGGTGACGATCAGAGTGACCAAGGCCTGATCCTGAGCCGTATTTGTCTTGATGAGGATATGCCTTATAAGACCGAACTGGGCATCCTCATGATATGGCGTATAGTCATACTTTTCAAACATGGAGACCAAAACGGAAGTGATTTTGTTGGAAAGCAATCCTTCCATCAGGCAGTCATCGACACCGATGAGATTGTGCGTTCCCGCCTGATAGAAGCCGGCCTTGATCTTCTTTTTCTTGTTGTCGAAGCGAACAGGCTTTTGGACCTTGTTTCGGAACCTGGTAGGCTTGTCAAGGCCGATGCATGGCTGGACATCAATATCGATGAGAGCAAATTTATGAAGAAGATCCTTGACCTTCTGCGTCTTATATTCGAGCTGCTTGGCATAGCTCAGGTGCATGATCTGACATCCGCCGCAGTTAGGATAATACTTGCACTCGGGATGGACCCTGTCAGGGCTGTCCGTATATCGTCTGACGACTTTGGCCTTGGATAGTTTTCCAAACCGGAAATCCGTCTCGACATCCGCTTCCTCTCCCGGAAGAAGATTGTCAAGGAAACAGGTCGTGTTGTCGATCCTGACGATTCCTTTGCCGAAATCATCCAACCCTACACAGGTGGTTCTTGTGATTCTTCTACTCATTCTTGCTGTCCTTGTCTTCCGAAACGACATCCTCTTCGAGGAAGTCGTCCGGACTATAGATTTTCCTGGAAATCAGGGATACGTCGCTGATGACTTCCTTGACGAGGGTATCCACACTAGGATTGACCTTGAAATAATTGATCATATAGTCATGATACATCCAGAAGATTCTTTCACAGCTCTGATAGATCATATGGAAAGCGATATCCTTGCAGGATTCGTCGTTCGCATAGAAGAAGACAGAGCTGGAATGGGTGATCTCACTGGATAGTTCATAAACCTTGGCATATTCAGTATGCCGGGCAATCCTTTCAACGCCATCACGGAAGTTGAGTTTTGCCGTCTTGTCATTGTCATCCCAGGATGGATGCTCATAGAGCCATCCATATTCGATGAACTTCTTCATATCCTTGCTCTTGAGTCCGTGCTTGCGCATCTCCGACTTGATGACGTCGAAGGCTGCATCGAGCTGCTCCTTGGTATAGATGCCAAGAGGATTGCGGAAATAATTGTTATAGGCGATATGGTTGACATAGCTCTCCCTGGTCACGTCTCCTCCCGAGATGAGAAGCTGGATGATGCATTCGCTCTCATGGATGGTCCTCCAGGAGACGAAGGCGTCAGGATAAAGGCCGAGCTCGAGCATCTTGGCAGCACCCAGGATCTTCCTGAAGAGCGTCTCAAAGAGGTCGTTCATCAAGGAATAGGACGGATCAGACCTGGCAAAAGGTCGGTTGATGTTTTCAAAGACCATGCCGGCGCTGTTCAATGTCGAGATGATGGGGTCATAGTAAGGATAGATTCCTTCGGTCTCCGTCTGCATCCTGATTTCATCCTCCCTGTGGGAAAGATATTTTCGGGCAACCTTCTGACCCATGTCGGAATAGTCGATCTTGGAAGAACTTTCCACCTCATAGCGCTTATGAAAGTTCCATTCACCGATGCAATAGTCCACCAACTGACCCAAGGCATATTTCTTGTCCGCATCCGATAGGTCCTGCTCCGTCTTGGCATCCTTGGTGATTTCCAAAGCAGCACGATATATTTTTTCGATGTCGAATTCATCCACGTTGGCATTGCGCTTGGCAATCTGGCTGTCAAAGATGATGCCGACTTCATTATCCTGTTCAAATACCATGGTTTCCCTCCAATTCTTTGCCGACCCTAAAGCCTTCGATGAAGGCACTTCCGATGTGATAGCCTCCGCAGATGAAATTGCTATCCAACATTTCTCCCAAGGCGTAGATATGACGGTCCTTCCTCAAAGACAAAGTCTGAGGATTGATTTCAGAAAGGCGGATTCCACCATGACTGGCCTGGGATTCCTCAAAAGGGTAAAGCTCACGGAACGTGAATTTCAAAGGAGCACGTGGGCTGATTCCGTTCTCAGAAAGGTATCGTCTCAGAAAGGAAGGATAGCAGGAAAGCAAAGTGTCCTCTTTCAAGCCTCTGGCATAATCAAAGACATATTCGAATCTCTTCCCATCTTTCTCATCAAGAAGAAATTTCGTCGAATCAAACAGGGCGATTCCGGAAAGACCATCATCCTTGAACAGAAGTTCTCCTTCCTCATGATAGATTTCCTTTCCGTCAGATAGAAGATGAAGGCATCCCCGGAGTCTCTGTCTGGCAAGATAGGTAGGAATTCTCTCCCTTGTCCTTACAGGGCATAGCATCGGCTTGAAAGGGATATAGGAGACACCCAGGTCATCCATGAGTCCATAGCTGAAATCCTTCCTGTCAAAGCTTCTGCCACCGGTAGCGATAACTAAGTCGACATAGGAAAAGACACTGCCGTCTTCAGCATAGACAAGCCTATTTTCCCTATCGATGCGGATTGCTTTCTTATAGAGTATGGATACACCCTTCATCTTATCTAGAAGGAAGTCATGCAAACATTCACTCCTACGGAAAAAAGGATAATATAGTCTTCCTTCCTTGGTATAGGCAAAGCCTTCTTTGGAAAGGCATTCCAGGAACTCCTTGGCATAGTCATGTTTAGAATCCCTGAAGAGGAAGTCATATTCCGGAAACAGTCCTTCCTGAAGCAGATCCTCATTGAAGAAATTTGCCCTGCCATTACCGGAAACCAGGATTCTCCTACCGATGGAATTGACTTTGGAAGGCTTCTCAAGCAATGTCACATTGCGACCTTTGCAAGCCAAAATGGAAGCCATGATTCCGGCAGGTCCACCTCCGATGACAAGGACGTCTGAAGATACATTCGGCATAGATTGATTATACAAGGAAAAGCATGCAAAACAAAGCAAACAAAGCCATGTCAGAACAAAACCGATGAATAAATCATCGGCCGGCTAGCATGGCTAGCCAAGACGGCCTCTCCTCTGATACAATATGGGCATGAAGAACAAAGGCATTGCAATAACATACTTCAAGAACTCGAACTTCAAGACAGACACCTACTACCAGCA
>JBNMLQ010000098.1:0-5407 GCA_050874925.1 Candidatus Enterosoma sp.
AGGCAAGAGCGATGATGACGATATAGAGGATGACAGTAGAGGCAACATTGGTAACCTTCTGTCTTCTCTGGATGGTTTCGACGGTCTTACCGCTTTCCTCGAGGGAAAGAACGATATGGTTGTTGACCGGAACCTTGGAGAAATCAATATATTGTTTCTTTTCCATATCTCATTCCCCTTGTTTAATAGTAGACTCTCTTCTTGCTGACCAGGAACTGCAGTCCGGTAAAGACGAGAATGACGACGAAGAGGAAGACGGCAGCGGCGGCGGCAAGGGAAGTCTGCGTCGAAAGATAATCATAGACATAGTAGACGATGGTATACATGTTGTAGGAACCATTGCTGGTACCAGGACCATTGAAGAGACCGACGATGGAAGTATATTCCTTGAAGGCTCCGATGAAGCTGGTGACGACGATATAGAGAATCTGCGGAGACATGAGCGGGACCGTGATCTTCCAAAGGATCTTCTGGGAACCGGCACCATCGATCTTGGCAGCGTTGTAATACTGCTTGTCGATGCCCTGCAGACCAGAGAGGAAGATGAGGATCTTGAACGGAAGAGAGGACCAGATGATATAGACGCAGAGCGGAACGAAGGCATTGAGCCTTGTCGCACCATAGATCCAGTTCGTATCCAGATGGAAGATATAGTTGAAGACACCATTCTTGTCGAAGATGACGGAGAAAACCATACCGATGGCAATGGCGTTGGTGACATAGGGGAGGAAGAAGACCGTCTGAAGGAATTTCTTGAAGAAAGGAAGCTGGTTCAATGCGACGGAGATAAGAAGAGCAATCAATGTCGACAGCGGAACCGTGATGATGACGATGAGGAACGTGTTGGGAATCGCGTATTGGACGAAATTGACTTCCCTTCCTCCGTTGGCGGTCGTCGTAAGGCCGAAGATGACACCGAAATTGTTCAAGGTGACGCCATCAAACGATCCATCGATGTAAGAATAATTATCAAGGAAGGAGATGAAGATGGTGTTGATCAGAGGATAGAGAAGAAAGACGACCAAGAGGACGAGAACCGGGGCAAGATATAGCCAGGCCTTCCAGTTGTTTTTGGCAGCAACATCCTCGACGCCGGTGATTTTATACGCTTTTGCGTTTGCTTTCGGGGCAGAGACAAGCCTCACGATGACGTTTCTGTCTTCGTCGACGCCTTCTTGATAATTCGGGCGTTCTTCAAAGAAGTCGTTCGTCGCGGTAAGGCTCTTCTGCTCTCTTAATTCATTTGGAGCAGACATGTCTATTGTCCTTTCTTTTCTTCGTCAAGATAGATGCGCTGTTCATTCTCATGATCGAAGAGGAAGAATTTGTTCTTCTTCAGTCCAAGGCGGATTTCATCCATGGAAATCTTCTCATCGGAAGAGATGATGGATTTGAAGGTCGGCTTGGTGCAGTTCTCGTTCCTGGCAACCACGAAGAGGTCTCTTCCAAGGACCTGGATCTGATCGACCTTGCAGGTAAATCCGAGCTCTTCCTTGGCAATATTGGCAATCATGCCTTCCGGACGGATGGCAACATAGGCCTTCTGATCCTTGACATCGGTATCCGTATGATAGACAGGTTCGTTTCCGATATAGACCATCTTGTTTTCGATTCTTCCCTCGAAGACGTTGATCGGAGGTGTTCCAAGGAATTGGGCGACAAAGAGGTTGGCAGGGGAATTGTAGACGTTCTGAGGATTGTCAATCTGCTGTTCCTCGCCGAGCTTCATGACGACGATCTTATCGGAAATGGACATGGCTTCTTCCTGATCATGGGTGACAAAGACCGTGGTGATGCCAGTCGTCTGCTGAATCCTTCTGATTTCTTCCCTGGTCTGAAGTCTCAGACGGGCATCCAAGTTGGAAAGAGGTTCATCAAGAAGCAGCATCTTAGGCTTCTTGACCAAGGCTCTGGCGATGGCAACACGCTGCTGTTGGCCGCCGGAAAGCTGACTTGGCTTTCTTTCGAGATATTCATCGACTTGGACAAGTTTGGCTGTCTCATAGACGATTTCCTGACGTTCAGCCTTGGTGAGCTTTCGATGCGTGATGGCAGTAGTCGTCGTATTCTCGATCTGGCTTAAGCCAAGATCCTTGGTGAGGGCAGAGAGAGCAGTCTCGATCTTATCCTTGGTAGACTTGGTGATGATAAGGAAGATCTTCAGCTGGTCTTTTTCATAATACAGCTTGAGATCGGAGAAAGTCAGGTTGAAAGACTTCAATGTCTTGCGGATATGGCTGGTGAATTCCTTGTTTTCGACATGGGTGACAGCAAGGGTGGAGGTAGTAAAGGTCACCTGGTTCTGGAATTCCTCTTCCATCGTCTTCCTATCGACGCTTCTTAGGTTCTTGACCCTGGCAATCAGCTCAAAGCCGGTCTTGGTCTTGATGATGGTGCTTGCTTCGCAATGGCCATATTTCTCCGCAACGGTACGGATCTTGGTGATGTCCTGATCCATGCTGGTCTTCGGATTGAAATCGCTAGGAAGCTTGCCGGTGAAGTTGACGTCGCATCTTTCGAGTTCGGAAACGTTGGTGATCATGGCACGGATCTTGCAATCAAAGAGAGCTTCGCTGGTCTGTGTCTTATCTTCCGTGAAGGAGGTGTATTCGATGACCTTCTTGACATTGCCAAGGAAGAGATTCTTGACGTCTTCGGAAACATTGAAGAGGTCGGCTTTCAGGCTGAGTTCATTTCCGGAAAGTGTATTCGTCAAGGAATAGCTCTTCTTGGAAAGACCGATTTTCTTAGCCAAAGAATCCAAGGAAAGCATGATTCCTTCGACATCATCGTTTTCCTTCATGGTATAGCTGAAGCTGAGTTTGAAATCAAAGAAGGTGACAAGCGGAACCTCAACCTTCAGATTGGTGAGAGGGAATTCGATGTTCTTGTAGATTGTCATATGCGGATAAAGAGCATAGTTCTGGAAGACCAGTCCGATACCTCTCTTTTCCGGAGGAAGATTGGTCACTTCCTGATCACCGAACCAAACTTCTCCGCTGGTCGGTTTGAGAAGGCCGGCAATCATGTAGAGCGTCGTCGACTTTCCGCATCCGCTGGGGCCTAGAAGGCCTACAAGCTGTCCATCCGGAACTTCAAAATCGAGATTGTTGACAGCAATCGTATCACGGATGTTCTTCTTTGGGTTTCCAGGGAAGATTTTCGTCAGGTTTTTCAGTTTGATTTCCATACCAGGTTACTCCTATTTGGTTCCATCGTTGTCAATCGAATCATCCAGATTCAGTTTTTCGGCTTCTTTTCTTGCCTTGCGGTCCTTTATGAAGGTGATGAAGTATTTCACAAAGTAGCCCACAAAGAAGATGAGAAGGATCCAGGTGACGATGATGAAGTTGTCAAGAGGATTGAACGTCGTCAGGCTGTTGTTGAAGATTCCGCCTCTGAATACGACGAAGAGAATCGCAAGAAGCAAATCGAGGCCACCGAAATAGGCGATACCGGCCGTCTTGAAGAAGCGTCTAGGATTGACTCTTCTGAATTCATCGTTGCGATATTTCTTCTTCTGGTACATGTATAGGCCATAGATTCCACCGGCAACCAAGACAAGGTAGATCACGGAAGCAAGAACGACAAAGAGAACGATATTGAGGTTCCCCATTTTCTGAATGCTTCCCTGCTCAACCTTGAAGCTGAGGCATCCGATACGGGAAGACAGAGCCGTATTCGGCTTGATCTTCTTGATGCCATCCGTCAAGACATTGTAGACGGACATGGTGAAGCTGAGGTTGCATAAAGAGAAGCTCTTAAGTCCGTCAAGGTCCACATCCTTGAGAAGATAGGTGAATCTGTTGCTTCCCTTGGCCAGCGTCTGCTTGGACGTGATGGAATCATCCTTGACGGCTCTTTTGAGGACTGTTCCGTCTTCATATTCAAGGTAGAAGTAGGAATTCAATACGTTGGAAAACTCCGCAACGATTTCTGCCTTTCCTGCATCAAGGTCCTTCTTGTTGTTTTCATAATAGGACTTCTTGTTGGTCTTATAGAGTTCTTCCGTGTTGTTGTCAAGCACGACATTGAAGGAAGCATATCCGCCGAAAGTTCCGACGCTCTTCAAATCAGCCATGACATAATCATCGAATTCGATGTTCTTGACGTTGGACGGGAACTTGAAGGAAGAGATCTTATATGCTTTTTCCTTGTTCAGCACCCCGGCGTTTTCACAACTGAAAATATTGAAAAGCTTCAGGCTTTTCATATCGAAGGTCTCGTTTTCGGAAAAGATGAAATCAAAATTGAAGCGAAGATCGGTCTTGCCGATGTTCGGTCCGAATCCGTCATAGACATTGGTCGTGGAGGTGCATTCGATTCTTTCGTTGACGACCCTTGTCTTTTTCGTGGTATTGTCAGTGAGCCTGTACTGGGCAATCAAAGGATAATACTCGTCCTTCTCCCTGTCTCCGTTATATCCGAACATGTAGCTTTCGCCGGAGTCCGATTTGAAATAAATCTGAAGAGACTGAGACCTGCTGGTCTTGCCTGCCTGCTTGACCTCGGCAGTAAAATCGGCATCTTCATCCGTGATTTCAATAGCCTTGGCTTCCGTGCTAGGGAGACTTTCCTGTTCGATGGCGGAAAGAGAACGCTTTGGCTGAACCGACGGAGCAGTGACATTTCGGCAGACGACAGAGGAAAGAACGGCGACAAGACTTAAAGACAGCATCGACAAAAACTTTCTGAGTTTCATCCTGTATAATCCTTTTCTTATGACTGACCAGCCCGGAACCACATAAATTGTCCTCTTATTTTACCATACAGACATACCTTTTCAAATTTTAATACTGCTTTCAGGCAAAAATTGACAAAAAAATTACAATAAAGTAACGATTCTGCCTAAACTGTAAGGCTCATTCGTCATTTCGAGGAACCATCTGAAAGTTCTCGTTGACCTGACAGGCGCTGGCATGCTCGCTTGCAATCTCCTCTAAAGAATAATAGATTTTGCTCTCACTGACATCCAAATCATACAACTGTAGCATATAATCGGCAAAGCACTGCCTGTTCTTGGTAAATACCATCATGGTCGCACTCACAAGAAGAGGTATGCCAAGTGTCGCAAAAGACAGTGCGATGACAAACAGGATATAGATAGCCTCATAGGCAAGGAACTTTCCTGTCTTCAGATGAAGAAGGCTGCTATCCGCCTTTCCGATGTGATAGATCAGCATTCCGATGGTCTGACGGTTTCTTCTGAAGATGAGGGGAGGAACAAGAAAGACAAGAAGGGAAGCAGACAATACGGCTATCGGAAGTTCGACAAGGAGAATCATCCTCGACATATACCGATTAGCCGAATAATAATCAGGAAACAGGGAGAGAAGATAACCACGCAGTTGGTTGTCGATATATGGTTTATAGGCATTTTCCGCATAGACAGAGTAGCCATCTTTGA
>JBNMLQ010000099.1:0-5365 GCA_050874925.1 Candidatus Enterosoma sp.
AATCCGTCATGATAGATGACGGCAAGATAGATGGAAGCTTCCGGAATCTTCAGGTCCCTAGCCTGAAGGAAGTATTCCTTGGACTTGTAGATGTCCTTCTTGAGATACTTGTATTTTCCATAATAGGCAAGTCCGCAGAAGAAGACAGCTTCCGGAACGTTGAAGCCTGCCTTTCCTTCCATCTCCGAAAGATAGTCCTTGCTTTCTTCTTCATCCATCAGGTATCCGTAGGGACTTAAAGGCATCCCTTCCTCAAGGTCAAAATAATAAGGGACAAAGCATGGGATGGTCGAAGAAGCCATCATGACCTTGCTTTTCTTCAGAAAGAGATGGAATCCATAATGAAGCCTTTCGATGGCCTTGTTGATATCTTTCTCAAATCCTTTTCCGATGAGATAGAGATAGGAAGCATAGATGTTTCCATATACGGATTTCTTCAGGAAATCCTCATCAAGGAAGGATGTCTTGGGCTTTTCGTCATCCAGACTTGCATAGGCGTCAATCAGAGCAAGGCTTCTTTGTTTGGTCTCTTCGTTTTCCTGATAGGCATAACGGAAGTGCGCTTCGCTTGGAAACTGCTTGTCATCCAGCTCAGAATTCAAGGTCGACTTGATCCCTTCGATTCCTGTCTTCAGATATTCCTGATAGATTCTTTCAGCCTTATGGTAATCGATATGATTCTCATAGGTCATATAGATGTCTATCAGATAGAGATAGGCATGGGAGGAATATCCGGATGCGGCATGGATTGCCTCATGGAAACAGTCGATGGCTGAATTGACATCCTTCTTGACGCCCTCTCCCTTCAGATAGCATAATCCGAGATGAAAGTCAGCATCCGGCCAGTTCTGCATCTTGGCCTTCTGATAATAGGAAAACCCTAACTCCGGATTCCTATCCAGAGTGCTCTCACTTAAATAATGGTTGGCTAGGAAGACCTGGCAGTCCAGATTGCCTTCATCGGCCATCTTGAGGACGGGCGAGAGCATCGCCGATACCGTCTTTCTGTAATTCTCAAGCCTCTTGGCTTCTTTTTCCTGAATGTTGCCGTTAAAAAACATAAAGCCTCCTAATCTTCAATCTTGGCCGGGTTGAGGAAGGAATTCTCAAGGGGTAAGATCAGTCTTGCATTGACATAGCATTGCTTCAGAGTCAGGATTGTCTGGCCCTGATAGTTTCCGCTCTGTGTCTTCTCGATGAGAAGGACAGCTTCGACCTCATCCTTGTTTCCGAACTCCAAAGGAAGCATCAAGGACATGACGTTCCTGGTAGGGAAGAAGGAAGGGAGAGCATTGCGATAGTCATAAGCTACCATCCTCCTGCTCTTTGCGATGCTGGCTTCCAAAGAGACCTTGACAAGGGAAAACATCATTTCATTCTTCTCAAGGCATTTTTCAAGTTTCATGAAGAGTTTGTCCCTGGCAAAGGATGATTTCTCCTTCTCAATCTGATTGACGATCCTGTTCTCCTCGGCAAAGGGAAGAGACATGGTCTTCAAAAAGGAGAGCGGGAAACGGTCGATGTTATCTAGTATAATATGTCGGATATCGGTATGAATCTCAGCCGAGGCATCAAAGACAAGGTCATTGGCGGACTGGATATAGGTCGCCTTCAAGGGGAGTGGATTGAAGTGTTCGATGATGACCTTCCCAAGTCCCAGTCCGGCAGAGAGAGTGAAGCCTTCAAAGAGGTATTCCTGCTTGATTTCCGGCGTATGGTTCTTCCTTAAAACAGCATAGATATCCTCGTATTCGGCGTTCTTGAGGCCTGTGTTGAAGCAGGCAAAGGAAGAAGCCTCGTCATAGACAAGCTTATTCTGATGAAGAATCTGATAGAAGGTATACTGGAGATAGATTTTCAGGATGATATGCTTGTCCTTGGAGTTGTGGTAGCACCAATTTTCCTTCTTGGCAAGACCGGCAAGGTCGTCCAAAGCCTTCTCGTAGTCCGAGAAGAAGACATAATCAGAAAGGCAGTCCTTGGCCTTCTCCTTGTCGCTTCCGACAAAGTTGAGATAGTAGGCATAGGATGCACCTCTTCCGGCCTTCTTGATGGAAGCAATCAAAGGTTCCTTCTCCTTGGAAAGGAAGGAAAGAGGGAAGATATAGCAGTCGTCCTTCTGCCTGAAGTTCTTCTTCAGATAAGCCTTCTTGTAGTCCTCCAGAAGCAGGGCGATCAAGGAATCGTTGTCTAGACCGAGGTCCGTGAATTCCTTGATGGATAAAAGCAGGTTGTTCGGAACAAAGAAGCAGCCCTTCTGCGGGATAGGAAGAGGAAGCTTGGCTTCCTTGACGTTCTTTTTCTTTGTTTCCTTCTTCTTGGCATTCAAAAAGAAGACATCCACCAGCGACTTGTTCTTCTTATCTTCCCTGAGGACAAGGATATCCTTGAAGGATTCCAAGAACTTCCTCATCCTGGAAAAGCCCATGGCCTTGTAATCCACATCATGGTCAGATAGGTACTTGCTTACCATGCTGAGAGGATATTCCTTCCCAGGTTCATATTCGGATAGAAGAAGCTTTGCAATCGTCTTCCTATCCTTGTCTGACAACACATTCCTTTCACTCTTCTTTTCCTGTCCTTCCTCTTTGTCAAAAGAATGAAGAACAACATAGACCACCGATGGATTCTTCTCGTTGGTTTCAATAGACAGGAACGAAAGATCCTCTAAAAGGGATCTCAATTTTTTATAACCATATTCCTGATAAGAGAATTTCTGATTGGTCAAGTAGAGTGCTAGACTTGACAGAGGAATTCTCTCTTCCTCTTTGAAACCGGATTTGAGAAGATCATAGATGTCCGCTTTGTCTTTCAAAGTTAACATGATTTTCTCTTTTCTGTGCCGGGTTGAGCACGCGGATATTATAAGCGAAAGAAGATTGGTTTACAAGAAATGGGGATATGGATAATCCGTCACAAAAAAGCATTATCCCTATTCATTATTCAAGATAGGATTTTAAGACCCGGTCAAATTCGATTTCCGGATGGGCGGCATCCAAATCCCATCCATAAGGCTTGAATTCACCGGAAAAGATGTCCTCATAGACCTTTCCGGCATTGCCTTCAAAGGCAATCTCGGGGTCTTCCTTTGAAGAATGATAAAGGAAGACAGGCATGATCTTCAGATAGGGGATGGAGGAAAACTCCTTCTGCCTTCTTAGAAAGCCTAAGGAAGAAAGAAGCTCTGCTTCATCCGTTGCGGAAGTAAAAGGAATCAAGACAAGGCCATCTTCATCCAATAAGACATCCTTGACGACAAAGACAATATGAGACAGCTTCTCAAGGCTCTTGATGAAAGAAAGGACATCCTTGGAATCACTCTTTCCATATCCAAGCTGGAGGTTCATATCAGGCCTCCTTGTTCTTTTTCACTTCGGAAAGGAGATATTCGCAAAGGGCATCTACACCTTCATCCTTCTTGGCACTGACAGGGAAGAAGACAGCCTTGTCATTGAGATCGAGAATTTCCTTTTCGACCTTCTTCAAATCAAAGTCAAAGAGAGATAAGGCATCCATCTTGGTGAAGACAAAGCATCCACCCTTTCTGAACATCAAAGGATATTTCAAAGGCTTGTCATCTCCTTCCGGAACGGAAAGAAGGACAAGGCGGAGATTGGCCCCAGTCTCGAATTCAGCAGGACAGACAAGGTTACCGATATTCTCAAGGAAGACGAGGTCAAGGTCATCCTCTCCAAGGAAGTCCAAGGCTTCATCGACCATCTTGGCATCGAGATGGCATTCTCCGGAGGTATGGAGCTGGATTGTCCTGACTCCGGTCTTTTCTTCGATGGTCTTGGCATCGACAAGGGCATCCATGTCTGCTTCGATGACACCGATTCTTAAGCTCTTCTTCAGTTTCTCAATCAAAGAGAGAAGGAGAGTCGTCTTTCCGCTGCCCGGGGAAGACATCACGTTGACAAGATAGATTCCCTTCCTCTTCAGCTTCTGCCTGACCGAGTCAGCACGAAGGTCGTTGTTGGCAAGGACCGACTGCTTGACTTTGATGACTCTTGTTGTTTCCATAAGCTTATCTCCTTTAAATGTTCATCAACCAATTTTCTACGTATTCTCTGGCTTTTTCTCCTAATGGCAACTTGGAAAGGATTTTTGGATGTTCCTCATAAAGAGGTAGCAGAACAGCATTCATCGCAATATCATTCCTGGCTTCCTCTTCGTCCGTGATCAGTCCTTCAATGAATTTACAGCAATGTTGGATTTCATCTTCATCCTTCTTCTCATAGACGGATAGAAGATAGGGAAGGAAGATTTCCTCATAGAAGACAGAGCTTGGCGTATCCAAATCAAAGACGCCATCCTTGACAGAGACATAATGCTCCTTCAGAAAAGGAAATTCATCTAACAGGAAATGATTCAGTGGGTCGTGTTTCATGATTTCATTATAAACGATAGGGATTCAATTGTGGATAGAATCCTTCTTCAAAGCCGAAAGAACATCCTCGCCTCCCGCCTTTTTCAGATAACTTACAAACCCGTCTATCGGAACCGGTTTGGAGAAGAAGAATCCCTGAAGATATCGGCACCCCAGTTCCTGAAGCAACCGGATCTGTCTTTCATTTTCAACGCCTTCGCAAAGAGGGACAAGGCCGAGCTTGAGAATCATATCCATGTTGTTCTTCAAAAGGATTTCTCCGACCTTGCTCTTCTCGCTTCCCCAAAGGAGGGATTTGTCAATCTTGATGATCTTGAAATTCACTGGACCGTTGATGGCTTCAAGATTGGAATATCCTGTTCCAAAATCATCCATGAGGAAGGCAAAGCCAAGGGCCTGAAGCTTTTTTATCTCGTCCATCGTCTTTGGATTCTTGTCAGCAAGAGTGGATTCGGTGATTTCGATGGCGATATCCTTGCTTGTGACCTGATGTTCCTTCATATAGGAAGCAAAGCGTTCCGACAGGTCCGTCTGCAGGAACTGCCTTCTTGAAAGATTCACGCTGACATACTTCAGACCATAGGATCGGAGATGGTACTTTTCAATGTCGTTGCAGACCTTCAGAAAGACAATCTGTCCAATTTGAATGATGTCTCCCGTCTCTTCGGCAATCGGAATGAATTCATCCGGGGTGATGTTTCCAAGTTCCTCATCCTTCAATCTGACCAAGGCTTCGGCTGTGTGGATGCCATTTTCCTTCAGATCATAGATTGGCTGATAATAGACTTCGAAGGAATGATTGTGGATGCCACGCTGGATGGCTCTTGAGACATGGTAGGAACGTAAGACGGTCTTGAGAACCTCATCTTCCATCAAGGAGACTTTGTCAAACGGATTGATGATGTGATATTCAAGGATTTTATGGATATCTTCAAGGGAGGAGGTACATCTTGGTACATGAAGATAGATAGTCTC
>JBNMLQ010000100.1:0-5301 GCA_050874925.1 Candidatus Enterosoma sp.
ATCCAGACCGACATAACCTATAATTTCCATGGTGACCTCCTCTTGCCATGTGGCGTTGCTACATGACGGAAATTTTTACAAACCTATTATCTAGCATAATCCACGATATTGGCAAGACAAGAGGTCACTTCATATTGTCTAGAAAGTCTTTGATGAGGTGATTGTCATGAAAACAAAAAAAGATCGATTCAGTTACTTTACTTATCTCAAGCCATATCGACGATATTTGATTGTGGCTGTGGTGAGTATCCTTGTGGAATGTGGATTGGAAATCTCGCTGCCCTTTTTGATGAATCTTCTTTTGAAAAACGGCATGTCCATGGACTTTGACGGAAACGACATGGCGTATACCCTTCATCTTGGCTATACGTTGATGATTGGTGGTGTCATGCTGGGATTTGCGATTTTGGCTTTTCTTCTTGGTATGGTGACGGCAAAGTTTACTGCTCGTGCTGGAAGAGGCCTCGGGTTTGAACTTAGGAAACGGGAATATCAGAAGATTCAGGAATTTACTTTCTCGAATCTGGATGATTTTAGAATCAATTCCCTTGTCACCAGGATGACCAATGATATTCAGATTATCTCCGATTCCTTCTGTCAGCTTCTCAGGCCCTTGCTCAGGGCTCCTCTTCAGCTTGTCTTTGCTACCATCTTTGCCTTGATGATGTCCAAAGAGCTCAGCATTGTTTTTGCTATTGCTGTACCTCTTTTAGGAATAGTCCTTTTTGCCATTGTCATACGGGCAAGGCCTCAGTTCTATAAGCTCCAAACATCATTGGACCATATCAATAGGACGACACAGGAATCTTTGGTGGCGGTCAGGCTTGTTCGTGCCAATTCCAAGATGGATTATGAAGAAGATAAGTTCAGGGATGTGAACGCTGAGTCAAGGAAGGTAGGCAACCATGCCTTGGGACTTACGGCTCTGAATCTTGGATTCATGCAGCTCATGACATATGCCTGCATCCTTGCTGTCCTCTTCATCGGCGGAAGGTCGGCCATCATCACCAAGCAGGATGCTGATGCTGTGACCAATATTGCCACATTTCTAAGCTATGTCAACCAGATGATGGCTTCTTTAAATATGCTTAGCAACGTCTTCATGATTTTTACTAGGAGCGAAGCTAGCAAGAAGAGAGTTCACGAGGTCTTTCAGGCTATGCCGGAAATCATCTCGAAGGATGATTCTCTCTTGAGAATCAAGGACGGGCATATTCAGTTCAAGGATGTCTCCTTCAAATATAAAGATACAAGTGAGGAATATGTCATCAAGGACAACAATTTTGAAATCCTGGATGGTGAGTTTGTCGGAATTCTCGGACAGACCGGTTCTTCCAAGTCGACGCTTGTTTATCTTCTTGAAAGATTCTATGACGTCAACGAAGGTGAAATATTGATATCCGGAAACAACATCAAGGATTATCCTATCGATGAAGTGAGAAGGAACATTGCCATCTCCTTCCAAAATCCGAATCTTTTCAGCGGAACGGTCAAAGAAAATATCCTCTGGGGTAAAGAGGATGCCACAGACGAAGAAATCATCGAGGCATGCAAGATTTCCGGTTGTTATGATTTCATCATGAACAAGCTTCCTGATGGATTCGACACCATGATATCTCAGGGTGGAAACAATGTCTCTGGCGGACAAAGACAACGCCTATGTATCGCAAGGGCTATCGTCAGAAGGCCGAAGATTCTCATCCTTGATGATTCCTTCTCTGCTCTTGATAGAATCACAGAAGCCGAAGTCAAGGAGAACTTACGGACCAAGCTTCCTCATATGACAAAGATTGTCATCTCGCAGAAAGTCTCTACAATTCAGGATGCTGATAAAATCATTGTTTTGAATGAAGGAAGGGTCAATTCCATCGGCACAAGCGATAATCTTTTGAAGAGTGATCCTATCTACCAGGATATCTATCGTATTCAAATGGAGGGAAAATGATCATGGAACGGAAAAACAGACCTGAAAATCTACCAAAGACCTTATGGCGACTCTTCTCCTATTTTGAGGGAGTCTGGCCTTTGATTGTTCTTGTCATTCTGATGGCTATCTATTCTGGCTTTACCGAAATCTATGTCACGAAGTTGGCCGGAGATGTGACAGACAAATTGATTGCTAACATATCCCATGATGAGGCTTTTCGTCTTACAGCCTTGTATCATGACCTCATCCCTGTTTTTATCTTCTGCATCACCGGTGCAGGATGTGCTTTCTTCTATAACTCGGTGATGGTCAGAGTCACTCAAAGAGTTCTCTTCCGCATCCGAAATGAACTGATGCATAAGATGCAGGTTCTCCCCATCTCTTATTTCGATACCCATACGCATGGTGAAATCATGTCTTATTTCACCAATGATGTCGACAGCATCGTCAATGCCCTCAACGATTCCTTCTCCAACGTCTTTCTTTCGATGGTCAAGATCTGCGGAACCATCATCACGTTGTTCTTGACGAATGTCCCTTTGACTTTGATCGTCCTTGTCTTCATCGTCATCATGTTTGTCTTCATGTATTTCAATGCCAAGGCGAGCAAAAAATATTTTCGCAGTCAGCAGGTTGCCTTGGCTAGCGTCAATTCCGTCGTCGAAGAAGATGTCAGCGGCGTGAAGGTCATCAAGGCTTTCTCCCATGAGAAACAGTCCTTTGACAGGTTCATGAAGGCCAATGATGACTGGCGAGGTGCTTCCGAGAAGGCTTTCTTCCATACGCAGGTCAATGTTCCCTTCTTCGTTTCCTTGAGTTATTTCAATTTTTCCATCTCTTCCATTGCCGGTATCCTTGCTCTTTGCACAGGCTGGGCCGGACCTCTGACCTTTGGTCAGCTGCAGTCCTATCTCGTCCTTACCAGGAATGCCTGTCAGCCATTCAATTTCTTCACACAGCATCTGAACAACTTCATGGTTGCTGCAGCAGGTGCAGAACGTATCTTCCGCTTCCTTGACGAACCGGAAGAAAAAGATGAAGGAAAGGTGACGCTTTTGAAAATCAGCGATGATGAGAATTTCTCCAAACGTTACTGCTGGCTTGTCGTCAATCGTGACGGCACGAGCGAAAGAAGGCCTTTGAGAGGTGAGATCCGCTTTGAAAACGTCCATTTCTCCTATGTGAAGGGAAAACCTGTCCTGAAGGGTATCAGCTTTGAATCCCGCCCAGGAAAGAAATCGGCCTTCGTCGGTTCCACCGGTGCTGGAAAGACGACCATCATATCCCTGCTGGCCAGATTCTATCCTTTGGACAGCGGTGCCATCTATTATGACGGCATCAATATCGAAGATATTCAGCTTGTCTCTCTGAGGAGGGCCATCTCCATGGTCACACAGGATACGCATCTCTTCACCGGAACCATCCAGGACAACATCCGTTATGTCAGGCTTCATTCGACCATGGATGAGGTCAGACAGGCCAGCATGATGTCTCATGCAGACAGCTTCATCAAGAGGCTTCCTAAAGGCTATGACACGATGCTATATGATGACGGAGGTAACCTTTCTGCTGGTCAGAGACAGCTTTTAGGCTTGGCTAGGGCAAGCCTCAACCGTCCACCTGTCATGATTCTCGATGAGGCGACAAGCAACATCGATACGAGATCGGAGATGCTGATCCAACAGGGTCTTGATGAGCTTGAGAAGAACCGCACCGTCATGATCATCGCCCACAGGCTTTCCACCATCCGTGACTGTGACGAAATCATGGTCCTTGACCATGGTGTTATCATCGAACGGGGCACCCAGGATGAACTTCTGAAGAAGAAGGGCGCCTATTACGACCTCTATACCGGAAAGGTCGAGCTTGCCTAAAAAATAGCTCCTGCAACCATTTTGGCCGCGGAAGCTATTTTCATTCTTGGCTCTGAAGATGATTTTTGTAGTCTTCGTCGGTGACGATGACATCGGGAAGCTCTTTTGGCATCTGGATTGAGATGCTGTCTTCAAAGAAGAGGAAGTCCATTTTTTTCTTCATACGTTGCGATAGCTCTTAATCCTGTCTTGAACTGAGGAATCGTGACGGTAAAGCCTGACATCTTTTTGAATACTGCCTGGATATCCAAGAGGGTGCTGTGGATTGAAAGACCATAGAAAGAGGAGCTTGGGTCTACAATCTTCATGGAATGGATGAAGATATCTCCGTCATTGTCCATGATGATATAGAAAGTGGGATATTGGCATTCCCAATATATCGATGTTTTGATTGTAGATGGTAAACTGAACGATACATTCCTTGGACTTGTAGGTCGGATAAGGAGCAACCCGATATTCAATCTCGTTCTGGTTGTCTACATAGGTGACTGATAATAGATTGTTTCCTTTCCAACTGTAGTTTTCCATATCATTGACGCTGACCTGTTGATTGAGTTGGAAGGGAATCTGGTATGGAGACGGATTGCTGGAAGGCGTGTCGTAAGAGACGGAAGTGTTGTCTCCTTCATTGTTGCAGGAAGCAAGCAATAGGAAGAAAAACATCAGGATGTTCTTTTTCTTCATAGCATCAATCCTCCTTTGGTAGTTGCATCTGGATGCATATCGCATCTTCGAAGAACAAAAATCGATTTTGTCCTTATAGGTTGCTATGATTTTCAGACTCGGCTTGAATTCAAGAGGATAGGTTTCAAATCCAGGAATGCCATCCATTGTGGCTTTGATTTCTTCTCGTGAACTATAGATGTTCAGTCCATATATCGTGACGTCAGGATTTGTGATTCTCATGGAATGGACAAGGAAATTATCTTCATAATCCATGAAGATGTATCGAATATAATAGATATCATGGGAGAGTTTAAAGTCGTCTCCAGCATAAAAACCATCAGGGTATTTTTGGCTTAGGGATATCATGGAATAATAGAAGTATTTAGCGGTCGGTATATGTTCGGTGACCCACCAGTCTCCTTTGTAATCGGATGGTCTTTTTAAGGTGACATCATATAGACTGTCTGATTTTATTATGGATTTTGATGAACTGTATGTATTTCCGTTTCCAAAAGAAAGTACCAAGATGGATGCCAATATAACAGCAAACAATGGTTTATGGTTCATGAATTTCTCCTTGTTACCGTTCCTTTTGATTCATCATTGGAGCGCTCTTCATGGACGATTGATTTGCTTTAAGTAGGATTTTTCTTTTCATATTTGGATGTGACGTTGTGGATCATAATTCTATTTGTTGATGACTTGAACTCTGGGAAATAATCAATAATATCATCTGATGTTAATTTCGCTTTAAGAGATTGTGTTTTCTCATCATCGAACTTAACAATCAACACATCTCCAGTGTTAAGTAATAAAGTGAAATAATCACCGCAT
>JBNMLQ010000101.1:0-5289 GCA_050874925.1 Candidatus Enterosoma sp.
GAAGACGATACTGAACCAGTTCGGAATAAAGGAAGAGGATGTAGACAAAAAGCTGTCCTCCCTTCAGGAAAAGCCTGAAGGAAAGACAGCCAGCAGCAAAGGAAATCATGATGTAGATATAAAATCAGCTACAAGATAAGGATAAATACAATTTATGAAGAAAAAGTAAGCTCACTGGATGGCGGTTTTCTGTCATCCGTTTGGAAATGGTGGGGACCGATATGAGCAAGAAAAAAATTCATTAAGGAGCAAATAGAGATTCTAAGCAGGAACGATAATGCACACAAGGTCACTCCTCGTAGATATATGAGTAATTTTGTCAAAACAATTCTACCCGGCCAAGCAGAAAGTCGATCAGATTGCAGTGGAAGATGCCGTTGTCATCATAAAAATTTTGTGGTACATCCATGCGAACGATGATCTTTTTGAAGAAATCCTTGGTAAGCATCAGCGATGCCAGCTCGGAAAATTCCTTTTTATCGGTATCCATGCGGAAAACAGACTGAATATAGACTTTTTTGTCTGCATCGTTTACCACAAAGTCGATCTCTTTCTGAACCTTGTTGTCGCCTGTGCGGTCGCAAACCACACCGACATCAACAGAGTACCCTCGCCGTAAAAGTTCGTTGTAGATTATGTTTTCCATGATATGACCGGAATCATATTGGCGGTAATTCAGCCGTGCGTTCCTTAGCCCGATATCTGTATAGTAGTATTTGTTCGGATAATTGAAATAGGTCTTTCTTTTGACATCGTATCGCTTTGCCATTGAAATGAGGAAAGAGTCGATAATATACTGCACATAGTTTGAAACCATCGCAGGATTGATTTTTTCGTTCTTCATGGATGCGATGGCATTTGCGATATTGGTCGGATTCGTCATCGAACTGATCTGCGAAGCAAGGAAGTCCAGAATATCATTCAGAACATCCTCGCGCTCGATGCCGTTTCGCTCCACAATATCCTTGACATACAATTCGTTATAGAGGGAGGTTAGATAATCCTTCTTATCTTTGTCGTCCTCCAGTGCTAAAAGTCTCGGCATACCGCCATAGAGCATATAGGTATCCAGCGCTTTTCGCTCGTCGCCGCCCACGGCAGAATAAAACTCCGCAAATGACAAAGGGAACACATGGATTTGTGTAGCGCGACCGCGAAACTCTGTTGCGATATCTTTCGACAGCCCTCTGGAGTTACTGCCGGTGACATAGACATCAAGGTTTTTATATGCCTTGAGTTCGTTCAGCATATCGTAGATGGTAACCTCGATGCCGCCGTTTTCCTGGTCCACTACTTTCGTGGTGAACTGCACCTCATCAATGAACAGATAGAATTTTTCATTCTTTCTGTTTTGGACGATGCTTTCTACATATTCGCACAGAGTGATCGGATTCCTGAACTTATAGTACCGCCGCTGATCCAGTTCGATTTTCAAAATATGATCTTCCGAAACGTTCTGTGAAAGAAGATACTCGAAAAACAAATCGAAAAGCAGTACGGACTTGCCGCATCTGCGTATGCCTGTGATGACCTTTATCTCGCCGTTCCACATACTGTGGATCAGTCGGTTCATATAAGAATCTCGTTTAACCATACATTTCACCTCGTACTTAGGACGAAATTGTCCGAACTTCTATGTGTAATATACTACGATTTTTGAAAAATATTAAGGCTATACGAGAAAAGTTCACAAAGAAGTTGCGACGGAAACGGACTAAGTTCGAGGTAAAACTGCCCGAGATGGGTCAAATGCCTTCCGGAATGGGTGAGGATACCAGAGATCAAAAGATAAAAGACCGGTTTTCCTGTGGACACATATATTGTGGCATGAAAGCCGGTCTTTTTCCATGACGTCGGTTTATTTTACGCTTACCCTGATTCCGATGAGAAGTTGTTTCATTATCAGATAACTCTGTGAATTTTGATTCCTGTCCAACAAAAAAGCCGAAGCCAAATGGCTTCGGTCTTTTCTGTTGGAATCTATTTCCGGTATTAGGCTTCGACTTCTTCCGTATCGTCTTTCTTAGTGTTATGGACGTTGAAGAAGGAAGCGACGGTAAGCACGATCATGCTGAGGAAGTACATGACAAAGGCCGGAGCACCGGTGTTCATGGCACTGACGGCATACTGATTGCTCTGGTCAAGCTTGGTGAACCAGAGAGTACCCATCAGATAAGTTCTCGAATCGAGGACAAAGATGAAGCAGATACCGGCAAGGACAGCGGCGACAAGAAGAGGAAGATAGCAAAGCAAGTTGTTCTTCTTCTTTGTAGCCAGGAATCCAGAAAGAAGGATGCAGAGGACGGAAACGATAGAGAAGGTAATAATCAGAGGAAGCTCATCGATGCTGAATCCGAGGTTGCTTGAGCTAGCAATGCTTAAGAACATGGAAACAAGGATGAGCACAAGGGCAACAAGGCTGATGTAAAAGCCGACACCCAATTTTTTAATCTTTTCTAACATAATCAGTTCATCCCTTTCTTTTTCTTATCGAGGAACAAAGTGACAACAGTAGCGATCAAAGAGAGACCGGTAAGGGAAGCGGAGACGGCGATGACGGAGATATAGGTAGCTCTCCACCAAGTGGTGACTTCGACATATTCGGTACTCTTATCGACCATGTTCATGTAGTTGCTCTGAGTCAAGACCCATAAGTTGCAATGAACGGCTTCTCTGACCTTCTTGGAAATCTCAAGGTCTTTTTTGATGCTGGCGGTAGTGAAGTTGTTATACTTCTGATCGTTGAGCTTATCGAGAGTCTGTGTGGAGTCCCAGCTGGTGACGCCGGCATAGAGAGCCTGCGGGAGATAGTCGACATCGTCTTCGAGATCGCTGACGATGTATCCCTTATAGCCCCATTCTCCTCTGAGGATATCGGTGAGAAGGCCCTTGGAGCAGGTGACTTCGACAGGACCGATCTTGGAGAAGGAAGTCATGACGCCGAGAAGACCGCGGTCTTTTTCGGCAGTATCGTACTTGGTGGCTTCGAAGGCAATCTGGAAGGCTCTCAGTTCGATTTCTCGGCCTCTCTGTTCGGTGAGATAAGGAGAGACACCGGATCTGTTGGTTTCCTGATCGTTGAAGGCGAAATGCTTCGGAGCAGCGATAAGGCCCTTATCGAGGGCACCGATGCTGTATTCCATACCCATGGTTCCGGTAATGATCGGATCTTCAGAATAATATTCAAGGTTTCTTCCGTTGTAGCCGGTACGGTGGGTATTCATGGAAGGACCCCAAAGAATTGGAAGACCGACGAAGAGAGCATCATTGCCCATCATTTTTCCCTGCTTGTAGGCAAGTTCCGGATTGAAGGTAGCACCCATGACAGGACCGGACGGGAAGACGGTCATCTGGAATTTGGCGTTAGGATCGTTTTCGGAGATGTGCCACTTCGGTTTGGTTTCACCGTAGTTGTTGTAGGAAAGAGTCTGGAAGGCACGGTCACCGACGCCGTTCGGACCGTTTTCGGTGAACTTACCGGCAATGAATCCGACGGAATCCATGGCAAGATAGTCTCTGTTTCCATGGACGATGAAGGCAACGGCCTCATCGAAATCGAGCTGATCGAGGACATTGTCCCATTCTGCATCGTTGTACTTAGCACCGTTGAGATTGAGATAACTGTAGACTTCGGAACGCTTTTCACCGAACTTGATGCTAGAGACATCATCGTTGGTCTTGACTTCATAGGTTCCGCCGTTGATGAGCTTCAACATTTCATCGGTGGCAGTGAAATCCTTGTATTCGAGCGGCCAGGTCTCACTCCAGTCGCTTCTGGAAAGATACTTGACGGTATCGGCCTTGAAATAGTTCGGATCGGCATAGGGGATGGAATTCTTGACAGTTTCTCCACTCTTGGAGACGTTGAAGGTATCCTCATCCGGTTTGTTGTCTTTGGTGTTGTACTGGTGCTTGTAGACCTTGGTGTCATCACCTTTGTCAGTCATCTTGTTTTCGCTTGTGGCTTTGACTTTCTGAGCGGCAAGGATGTTGTTCAAGGCATCATGGGCGCCGTTTCCGATAGAGAAGAAATAGTTTCCGGCATCAAGGATATAGGAGCCCTGCTTATCCTTAGCAGAGGAATCCCAGCTGGCAAGGTTCTGCATATCGACAAGAACCTTGAGGGTCTGGCTTTCTTTCGGCTGCAGAAGCTTGGTCTTATCGAAAGCGACAAGCTGGATGGCAGACTTTTCGACGGCGTGTTCCTTATCATAATCCGTATACGGAGCCTGGCCATAGATCTGGATGGCATCCTTACCGGCGACATTACCGGTATTGGTGACCTTGACGGTGAATTCGAAGGTGAAATCATGGGCATCATGCTTCATTTTCGGGTTTCCGACGAGTTCCTGTTTGAAGGTAGTATAGCTAAGGCCATATCCGAAGCCATAGGTGACTTCCTTACTATATTCCCAGTTTTGATTTTTGAAAGAAGAACCGGCGACGGATCTGGCATTGCCGACATTATTGACGTAGTCGGCATAACGGGTCTCGTAGTAACGATAGCCGGTATAGATGTTTTCGGCTTCGACGACATACTTCTGACCGGTTCCCTTGGAACGGCCGATGGCATCATTCTTATTGGTATAAGAATAGTCGCCATAGTTGACCATGGCAGGAGCGCTGAGACTGTTGACGGCATAGATATCCGGAAGATGACCGGAAGGATTGGTGGCACCGCTGATGATATCGACGACGGCTCTCGGAGCATAGTTTGCACCGATTCCCATCCAAAGGATGGCACCGACTTTCGGATCATCGGCAAGTTCCTGGATTTCCATCTGGTTGACGGCATTGATGATGACGACAACCTTCTTGCACTTTTCTTCGGCAAGTTTCAGGATGGCCTTTTCCTTGTCGCTGAGCTGCATCGGGTTTTCCATACCGTCCTTGCATTTACCGGCGGTCTTATCCCAGTCGATACCTTCGGAAGCTGCTCTTCCGAAGACGACGACTCCGAGATCGGAGTAGTTTTCGATGGAGCTGATTGCTTCGGGATTCATGGCGGTCAAATCATCGGTAGTGGCTTCGACAGTGTCAAAACCATCTCTCATGCCAGCAACCGCAGCATACATTCCCATAGCAGGGAAGTCATTCTCCGACAACTGCTTCTTTGTATTCTTGGAAGCGACATACTTCTCATAAGCATCATTGAGGGTAGGATTGACGTCATAACCGGCATCTTTGAAAGCTTCATCGAAATGGACGGTCTGATTGTTCCCGGCAGCCTTGTGTCCGATGAAGGCACCGGTGATGGTAGCAGAACTACGTGCACCGAATAAGGAAACC
>JBNMLQ010000102.1:0-5263 GCA_050874925.1 Candidatus Enterosoma sp.
ATTGGAAGTATCTCTTTTCCAAAGGGAAACTGAAATATGTCTCCAATGCCATGACAGCAAAGAGTATGCCACCTGCCATGTCATTGTTCCGGAAGGATTCGTGACCATAGATAAGAAAAATGAAAATGATTTCTGTTTGTAAGTGTTTCTTCTTGACTCTTGATCATGAAAAGAGGTTCATTCAGGTCAGTAATGAGATATAACAAGTCGAGTCACATGTCTTTGTTGAACTTCCGTGCTGGCAAATAAATGAATTTGTCCTGGATGACAAGGGATTTGATAGGTTTGAATTTGCACAATTTCATTATTTACGTAGTCGGTATGATTATGATGCCAAAGGCGTTCCTTTCTGTTACCAAGAGGATTCCAAGTTTATCAGCTATAAGAAACTTTTGACCGATGTTCTGGAAGCTCATTATTTTGTATCCGAGGAGGAAGAGAAGGCATATAAGAAGTTCATGGTCGATGATTATTTTAGTTTTATTAAGCTTGGCTACAAGGAAGTGGACGACTTAGACGAAAGGGACGAATTGCTTGCAAAATATCGGTAACGACTTCTCATAATATGGAATCATCATATGATTTGAAGGTTCCGCTTTTTGAATATCGGTACTGATATTTCATGGATGACAAGAGGAATGGCGGACAGTGAAAGCAAAATCAACCATTCTAAGAAACTTAGTGAGACGGTTGAGAAGACATCCGTGATTCCTGGCACTTCCGTAACGAATATCTGTAAGGCCAAGCCAAGGAAGAAGCTGACAAAAACCATGATGTTTCTTTCTTTGAAGAGTTGAAGAAAGCTGTGTTTGATGTCGCACATGCCGAGCATATGGAATATCTGTGACAAACCCAAGACACAGAAGGCAAAGGTCGTGCATTGTCTGTGGACAATTTCGTTTTCAAGACAGGCGATGAACCCCTGGTAGCTTCTTGCAAAGCTTTCATTTATCTGTAGAGCAAAAGAAACCTTGACATCATAAAAGGCAAGGATGCCGGGAATCAAGTAGGCTGAGAAGGTGATCAAGAAGATGAGAATCCCATAGCCTAGCGTGAATACGAATCCGCCATGGGAGAAGATGCCGTCTTTTGGATTGCGTGGCTGTTGCTTCATGATGTCTTTTTCTTTTTTGGACATACAGATGGCGATGGCAGGAAGCGAGTCCGTGATCAGGTTGATCCAAAGAATCTGTAACGTTTCAAGCGGTGTCGGAAAGCCTAACAACAATGTGAAGAACATGGTGAGAACCTCCCCGAAGTTGGAAGAAAGAAGATAGAAGATGGTCTTCTTGATATTGCTGTAGATGCTTCTTCCTTCTTCGACAGCTTTTTCAATGGAGGCAAAGTTATCATCGCTTAAGACCATGTCGGCTGCACTTTTGGCTACATCTGTTCCGTTGATGCCCATGGCGATGCCGATGTCGGCAGCTTTCAGGGAAGGAGCATCATTGACGCCATCGCCGGTCATGCTGACGATGTTGCCTTCTTCTTTCAGTGCTTGTACGATATTGACCTTGTCCTGAGGTGAGACTCTTGCAAAGACGTTGGTTGACAAGACTCGCTTTTGTAGTTCTTCCTTGGTCATATGAGAGATTTCATCTCCGGAGCAACATTCAGAGATGTCATCTGCGATATCTAGCTTTTTGGCGATGGCAAAGGCTGTATCCAGATGGTCGCCTGTGATCATGATGCTGCGGATACCAGCTTCTTTGAGCTTTCTTACGGCTAGAAATGCTTCTTTTCTTTCCGGGTCAATCATTGCAACAAAACCGACAAAGATGATGTCTTCTTCCTTCATCCTTTCTTTGGTTTCATGATAATGGTAGCCAAAGGCAAGGATGCGATAGGCTTCAGTGGCCATATCCTTGGCTGCGGCATTGATTCTATCTTTGTCTTCGGGAGTGATTTTACGAATGACGCCATCTTCCTGGATTCCTGTTGTATGGTTCAGGATGGAATCAAGTGCACCTTTGGTGTAGATGATTCTTCTTCCCTGAGATTCACTTTCAATCGACATCATTTTTCTTACAGAATCAAAAGGCAGTTCGTCCAGCCTTCTTTCTTGTTTCTCCGTTTCTTCTTTTTCCATGCCAAAGGTTCTGGCAAAGTCAAGGAGGGCAATTTCTGTCGGATCTCCTATCCTGTCATTCTTGATGGAGGCGTTACAAGATAGCATCATACCCTTGGCAAGAAAACAGGCTTCCTTGTTGCTGCTTGCTTCTTTTACGTCAAGAACACGCCCGTCAAGATAGACTTTTCTTACCGTCATCTTATTCTGCGTCAGCGTACCGGTCTTATCGCTGCAGACCACATTGACACTTCCAAGCGTCTCTACCGATGGTAGCTTTCTTACGATTGTGTTTGCTTTGACCATCTTGGTGATGCCTAAGGCCAGAGCGATGGTGACGACGGCTGATAGTCCTTCAGGAATGGCTGCTACAGCCAGGGCAATCGCTTCTTCAAAGAGGGATAGGATTTCCTTGGATAAGTTTTCAAATTCGTTTTGATTTGCTTTGACAAGGATCCAGATGAGGCCTGAGAGGAATGTGATGATGACAATGATAAGGCAGATGAGACCAAGCTGTCTTGATAGTTTTGATAGTTTCTTTTGTAGCGGTGTGCTGTCATCCTTATCATCATTTAGCATGCCAGCAATCTTTCCTACTTCGCTTTCCATGCCGGTATGGATGACAATTCCCTCACCTCTTCCATGCGATATCGGACAACCCAAGAAGACGATGTTTTTTCTTTCAGCAACCAAAGTGTCTTCTTTAAGGACGATGTCGGCATCCTTTTCGACAGGAAGCGATTCGCCTGTCAAAGATGATTCATCCGATTTCATATCGATGGAAAAGGATAACCTGATATCGCTAGGAGGGATATCGCCTTCTTCCAATATGACGATATCACCTATGACGACTTCTTCGGATTTGATCAGAAGCGTTTTTCCATCTCTTTTTACTTTGCAGATGGGAGAGGATAGGTTCTTCAGGGCGCTAAGGGATTGCTCCGACTTCTGCTCTTCGATGGCACCGATGAGGGCATTGAGGAAGATGATGGCAAGGATGACGATACCATCGATGTATTCTGTGTTTTCTTTTCCGTCCTTCGAAAGAAAAAAGGAAGCACCTTGACTGATATTGATAAAGCCATTGACAAGGAAGATACCAAAAGAGATGAAGGAAGCCAAAAGAAGGACAATGACCATCGGTTCTTTGAACTGCCCTAAAAACTTGATGAAGAAAGGTGCTTTCTTCTTTTCTTCTATTTTGTTTGGACCATGTTTTTCCAGCCTTCGCTTGGCTTCTTCCTTGCTTAGTCCATCTGTGAGATTCGTCTGATATTCCTTTGCCACCGAAAAAGCGGTATAAGCGTGGCAAGGAAAAGAAGTTTTGGCTTTTTCGAACCTTGTTTCATTCTTTTTCATGAATGATGTTCCTTTCTTGTCAGGTCTCATTACCGCTATGGGTCATCATCCGGCAGAGTTCTCTCTGCGTGCTGACGGATGGTGAAGAAAAATTACTCCCCTGAGTCTTTCTTTTGCTTTTATGAATATATCAGAGAATGAAGATGAGAAGATACATGGTCAAGGATGCGATGGCTGTGAAGCCGGTGGCGATGTAGCAGAACTTTTTGTTGTCAAAGAGCTTGGTGAAGCACTTCAAGGCAAGGAAGATGACGACCAAGGCACAGATGCCGATGCCAAAGAGTTCAAACTGTATGGCATCCGGAGTAGCGATATAAAGACCTCTTTGTGAGATGATGAATTCGCCAGTAGATTCATCGGCATGATTGTTATATTGATGCCAGGTAAGGAAGTCAGACAGGGCAAAGATGGCAAAGTCGAATGTGCAGGAACCAATCATGTTTCCGATACCTGCATCATAGTTTTTCTTGTGGAAGAGCTGAGCTGTAGAGATGATTTCCGGGATGGATGTCCCGATGCCAAGAAGCAAGGCTCCGGCAACAGAACCGCTCAGGGCAGGAGCAAGTTTCTGGATTCCCTTGGTGAGATAGGTAAGGGCGATAGATGAACCGATCAGAGCGATAGAGGAGATGACAAAGAGGGTGATTATTTTCTTCAAAGGCCATTTCACTTCGATGCTATCGTCATGTTCGTCTTCTTCCTTCGGCTGGAAGATGAGCGTCAGGATATATAGGGCAAAGATGAGGATGGACATGGCGTTGATATCACCAAGCATAAGCTGTGCTCCTTTTGGAGCAAAGAAGGCATAGGCAGCAAAACCATACATCATCAGGCATGCTGCACCATTGATGAGATGGAACTTCTGGATTTTGGCATCTTTGAAGTTCTTGACAAAGATGAAAGTCTCCAAAGCGAGACAGACGATGTCAAAGACGATGGAACCTAATAAGTCTCCGACGACATATTCAGGCTCGTTGACTAAGAAGATGCTCGAAAGAGACGTGAACAGCTCAGGAAGAGACGTGACGGCTGCAAGAAGCACGCCGCCGATGAATGCTCCGGAGATTTTTGTCTTCTTGTCCAGCATATCGACCAGATTGCCTAGGAAGAAGGACAAAAAAATCATCGCAGCCAAGTCCAGAACGTAAACAGGAATAACCCACCAACCCATATAGATAACCTCCGTTGTGGTCTGAGAGAGAAGAAAAAACGAGACCAAAGCAGAAAAACCAAGAACTGACTTTGGTAATTCTGCTTAAGTCTCGTTATTTATGACCTGCCAGATATCCTGAACCATGGACACCATGTTGTTGACATAGCCTCGCTTTTGGCGACAACTACTCCCTCAAGCGAGTTTAGTTTAATGTTTTTTGAAGACTTAGTCAATCAAAATCGAAACATTGATTCCTGATGGATGCGTCTTTGGCTTGCCGATTATGTTCTTTTGAAATAAATAAGCCATGTATGCTTTATTAAGAAATATAGCAATATACTGAATTTTTCCTGCTGATGGAGTGAGAAAAGATACAGTTTCAACGTTTTTGTTGAATATCAATTTCAAAAGTGATATTCTTCCATTAGATAATCAACTGGGAAAATGTTTAACGATAATTCCCGGAACAATTCTATCTACATACCATCTTTTCCTTGATTTTCAGTGTTTCAGGGCAGTCGATTTTCATTTTCTTATAGGCAAGTGTCGCAACCTTCTTCGTCTCCATCGGAAGTATCTCCGCCGGATAGACTTCGGCTTTCTGGTTGCGCAGGGCAAGAAGGATCTTTTCCTGCGAGAGATGATCTTCCTTGAACATGTTCTGTATCTCCTGGCTGATAATC
>JBNMLQ010000103.1:0-5208 GCA_050874925.1 Candidatus Enterosoma sp.
ATTACTATCTCATGAAGACGTAGTCTGAATTAGGGTTGAACCGCCCATTGCCGAACGGCACGATGGGTGGTGTGAGAGGTGACGGAAATTGAAGAAAATCTTCAATTTCCTAGCCTACTCGATTTTTGATGGGTAAGATAGGAATTGCCTTTTTTGATGGCATCACTCATCCATCTCTTTTTCCTTGGCTTCCTTGATAGCCTTCAGGATTCCTTCTCCATAAAGAAGAATCTGTTCTTCGGATAGGACTTTCAATGCCCTCAGTTCATCTAAGGATGAGGCTCCATACATGGATATCTTCTTAGCCTGCTTGTTGGTGAAGACTTCATAGGCTTTGACATGCTTGATTTTGTATTCCCAGGTACGGAAATGGATAAGGCTTTCTTCGATGTTGGACTGAAGGGAAGCTGAGATGCTGCTTTCCAAAAAGGACGTGCTTTCCATATTGACATACTTTGATAGAAGCAGATTGTCTTCCTGTCTTTCCTCCTCTGAAGGAACATAGAAGATTCTATTAAAGAGGTCAAGAAGACCGAGAGGAAGAGAACCATTGAGCTTGAGCTGGTAAAGGTAGTTTCCCAAGACACAGCTGTCATAGTTCTTCTGTGTCTTGGTGAAGTTGGAATAGCTGGTATAGTTGGGCTTGAAGTTTCTAAGGTAGGCAAAGCCAGGAGCAAAGATGTTCTCATAGCAGTAATCGAAGAGTTCAAACCAGGAATCCTTGTTTAGAGAAAGTTCCTTCTTCATGAAAGGATGAAAGATATCATACTGGGAGAAGAGTTCCTTCTTCTTTTCCAGGGAATCTCCATTCGAATATCTGCTGAAGTAATCCCTATGATAGCATAGCTTCGAGAGAAGGCCGACAAGCCCATACATGAGGAGCATACCGTTTTTGCCAAGTCCGATCTTCGTCGCATCCGAAGAAGGATCCTTTGTCACCTTCTTCAGCCATGCCTTATAGAAGACCTTCATCTTGAGAAGGTCGATCAAAAAGCCATCCGGATAAGTCTTGCCAAAGATGAGGTTGTACCTGTCCGTATTGGAAATCAAGGAAGCCTTGCTGTTTCTTGCCGTACAGGGAGACTGATAGAGATAGGAGTATAGGAACTGGGAAATCTCCTCGTTGTTTGTGTTCTGCCAGGCTTCCGTATAGACCTTTTTGTTGATTTTCTGGCCTCGCTTGACAGAACAGAAGATGCCTGCCTTGCTTAGCTGGCTCTTGAGCATACGCTGTTCCTTCCTATTGGCGATGAGGTCCTTCATCTTGATAGGCTTCTGGGTGTTGCTGGCTTCGGCTACATCTGAGATGAAGGAGATGTCCTTGTCCTTGTCGGCCAAGATGATCTTGCACTGGAGAAAGAAGTCATTGTCAAAAGGAGTCTCTCCGATGAGGTAGGTCGTCTGTCCTCCGTTGATGATGGAGAAGTCCTCCAGCTCGATTTCATTTCCGTTGATCCTGAATTCCTTGCAGATGAGGATGATGCCGTTGTTGAAATACCAGAAATCATCAAATCGGTTCTGGATGGAATCGACGATGGCTGAATCGATTTTGGCATTCTTGACATAATATCTGAGATTCTGGGCAAAAAGACCACGGTTGGCATACTGCTGATACAGGGACTGGATGGATTTTGCGCTGGCGTTGACGATGATGGAACCTTTATAGGTGAGGATGTCATCTCCTTTGTTGATGACTAGGCTTCCGTGTTCGACGCTTTCCTTGGGGTCTTCGATTTCAAGTATCTCCCCTTCGATGTCATTTGAGAAGATGATCCGATAGGAGACGAAATCTTTATCCGACTTGAGCTTTGAAACTGCATTCTCGATTCTTGCCCTGTCCTTGAATTTCGGTTTGAGATCGGTAAGGACATATATGACAAGAGGCCTGAGTCTGCTAGCCCGGAAATCCGGGTCTTTCAACTTCTGAAGAAGGGATGGCCTTCCGATATTTCTATCCAAGGCTTCAAAATAGGTCTTCTCTGCCTGGGCAAAGAATCCTTTGAAATCCGTATCCGGATCATCGCTTGGAACCGAGATGAGAATATCGATGTTCCTGTCATCGGAAAGCTCATCGACATAGAGTCCGTCGATGTTGTCACTTTCTTCCTTCAAAGTCAAATCCCCGTCCAGAAGCTCGTCGATCTTGGAACTGTCAGCTGAAAGATAATGATAGTAGACATAGAGATACATGAGCCTGATGAATTTCGGCTTGCTCAATATTTCACCAAATCCGTTTCTCTCGAATTCCTTTGACAGACTTTCCACATATGTTGCATCCATGGTGTTGCTCCTTAGGTTCCATCTATTAGATCACAAATGAAGATTGCTTTCAAGATCCATGGGATTGTTTTTCTTGATAGAGCAGAAAAGAAAAATCGACTTACCAAAGGAAAGCAAGAAAAAAGGCCCGAAGAATCCAGTATCGATCCTATAAGGCCTTATGAATGTCGCTAACAAAGAGAACAGGAATCTATTTCTTGCCTTTCTTGAGCCAATCCCAGATATTGATGATGAAGATGACGACATAAGAGAGAATGATGATTCCAAGAAGGATGAAGCCAAGTGTCCTGCTAGCCCCTTCAATGGTCATGAAAGGAGCAAAGACACAGGTACCGATGAAGAGGAAGACGAAGGTGAGATAGACCAACCTCTTTACAAGAGTCTTCTTTTTCTTATCTTTCATGATCAGCGATAATATCCTGCCCTGAGCTTGTCGATGGTAGAATCAAAGACAAGGGAGATGAAGTTTGACAATGAAGAAAGGAAGCCGAAGATAGACATGCCATAGACGGCAAAATCCATGGTCGTGTTCTTATAGATGGTATTGCCTACGGCATCGCTGTACTTGGAAAGGAATGCATAGGCAAGGACATCGGATAGACTTCTATGCGAGCAAAGAAACATGACAGAGAAGGCAAGGCTGAATAAAAAAGCACCCATACGAAGGAAGGGAGATATCCTGTTGTTTTGATACTTCAAAAAGGAAAGAAGCAGAAGAAGGAGAGAGAGGATGACAAAGATATAACCGACCAAGGGTAGGACAGCGACAGTCTTTGCTTGATAGGAAGCCACACCGGAAGATAGCTTTCCCAGAAAGAAGAAGGAAAAGAGAGGACCATAGCTCTTGAAAGTCCCTCCCGAAGACATGGTAAGTCCTGAAGCAAAGGGAAGAAAACAGCATACGACAAGCATGGCTATGCTAAGAAACCTAGCTATCCATGAGATTTTTATAAATGATTCGTTTTTCATAGGGATTCCTCGATACTTATTATAAAGAGAATCTCAAAGGATTACACCAAATATCGAGCGGTTTGAACTCTTTCTTCATGAAAATGGATGAAAGAGAGGCTGGATTCAGACCATGAGAAGCACCTTGGCACAAGTCGGCAACATAAATCAAAACCGCCACGAAAAAGAAATTTTAGTTTCGCGGCGCTTTTGATTGAATTGTATGATAAAATCAAGGAAGGATAAGGAGTCATACAGATATGATTGGAAGAAAAGAAGAAAGACAGATTCTTGAGGATCTATATCAAAGAAATACACCGAATTTGATAGCCGTATACGGAAGAAGAAGAATCGGCAAGACATACCTCATCAATACGGTCTTCCATGATCGCATCTCTTTTCGGCATACAGGTATGCAGCCTGGTGAGGACGTCTCCTATAAAGAAGAAGAAAAAAGACAGCTCAGAGCCTTCCTAGCTTCCTTGCAGGAATATGGCTATACCAAAACAGAAGCGCCCGACACTTGGTTATCCGCCTTTTCAGCCTTGGAACGGTTGCTCGAAAAAAAGGAAAGCAAAGAAAAGAGCGTGCTGTTCTTCGATGAAATTCAATGGATGGATTCAAAACGTTCGGATTTCATCAGTGCCTTCGGATATTTCTACAACCAATGGGCCAGCTGTCACAACGTCATGGTGATAGTATGCGGTTCATCGACTTCCTGGATATTGAACAAACTGATCAATGCCCATGGCGGACTCTATGACAGGGTGACAAGAGAGATACCACTCAAGCCATTTACTCTGAAGGAATGCGAGGAATATGCTCTCTCCCTAGGACTAGAGATGTCCCATTATGCTTTATGTTGCTGCTATATGGCATTGGGCGGAGTCCCCTTCTATTGGAATTATCTTTCAAAGAACAAAAGCCTTGCCCAAAACATCGACGCCCTCTTCTATAGCACGAATGGTCCCCTTCGCAATGAATTCCATCGAATGTTCGCTTCCCTCTTTGCCAATGCGGAGAGCGTCGAAAACATCATTCGCGCCTTATATTCAAAATCTAGAGGATTGACAAGGGATGAGATAACCAAGGCGACCGGTCAAAACAAAAACGGAGACCTGAGTGAAAGGCTAAACAGCCTGATAGCTGGGAACTTTATCATCAAATACGTCTCTTTCAAGGAAAACAGACGGGAACCTCTTTTTAAGCTTGTCGATCCTTTCTCCCTATTCTACCTGCATTTTGTCGATAAAAACGCAACCATCGGAGAAGGAACATGGATGAAGCTATCCGAATCACCGAAAGTACTCTCCTGGCAGGGGCTTGCATTTGAAAATCTTTGCTTCAACCACATACAAGAAATCAAATCAGCCCTAGGTATCGCCAATGTGGAGACATCGGCTTCGTTATGGTCAAAAAAAGGAGATGATGAGGAAGCCGGGACTCAGATTGATATGGTTCTTTATCGGAAAGACATGGTCTGTGATCTTTGCGAAATCAAATTCCTGGAAGACGAATTCATCCTCGATAAAGAGTATCACCTCCTTCTTACAAGAAGGAAGAACATGTTGAAAGAACTTCTTCCCAAGAGATTTTCCGTTCAAAACGTCCTTATTTCTACTTACGGGCTGAAGAAGAACCCCTATGCAGATGACTTCAGCTACGTCCTGACATTGGATGATCTATTCAAATAAAACCGCCACAAAAAAGAAATTTTCGTTTCGCGGCGCTTTTGGTTGAAAAAGCCTGAGTCGCAAGATTTTAAGACAGGTCATGAAAATGGATGTTCATGTAGTAAAAACGCGAGGTTATGTCTCCCTGCTTCGCTTTTTGCTAGACAAGTCCTGACCTGCACATGCGTGCTTTTATTTTACTTTTGCAGTATAATTTTCAAGCCGTCATGAATCCCATAGGATTCGTTGGAGGAGATGCGAAGTCCTAACTTGGCGGTTGCCTTCGCTTCTCCTCCAATGACGCAAC
>JBNMLQ010000104.1:0-5136 GCA_050874925.1 Candidatus Enterosoma sp.
CCCATATAGATGGCCCAGTGGATCATCGCGCTGCAGAGGGCGGTGATGCCGACGACAAGGCCGGCCGCTGTCAGTCCTATGGCCAGGGCGAAGAGTGTCGTCCTGAGTGTGTGTTCCAGAAGAAGTCTCTTCTTGAACTTGCTGAAATTCTCGTTCATATTGGAATCCTCCTTTGTTCTCAGAAGTCAGGTAGCTCGTTACCTGGGACCGCCTATATAATAAATAAGAAGGTCCAAAAAAGAAAAGCATCGCCTTCCAATCAAAAATTAAGTTTTATGAAAAACAACACATTTTCTTATATATTTTTTAAAATAGTTTCCAATTTTGCTCTATATTAAAGAAATCTGTTCGTTTTTGGTAGCGCTACCAAAATGACGATTTTATCTAAAACCTCTCTTCTTCCGTCTCACACTTCCTTAAAACGTTTTTAAGGTTCTGGATCTGAAAGCTGATTGCTCCAGTCCTGCCTTCCAAGAAAAACTCAGTTGAAATTTTAAGTTTTAAAAGGGCAGCCATTTCTGGCTGCCCAAAAATTTTAGAGATAATAGATATCAACGACCGGGCAGGCAGTACCATAGAAATTGGTACCGGAATCCTGACGATAGGCCTTCAACGTGATATGCTTCTTGGTTCCAGGAACCGCACAAGTTGCAACAAGGGCCTTGCTGCCGTTGGAATAATCATCTTCATAGAAGGACCAGCTTCTTCCAGAAGCATCATTGCTCAGAGCAGTCTTGATGTTATCAAAGATGGCTTCGTTCCAGATATTACCGACCAACTCAACCATATTGTTGGAGTAATTTGCACTGAATCCGCTCTTTTCATCGATAGCCATATAGAAATACGGAAGATCATATCCATCGAGGAAGCTGTTGAGAGACTTCTTGACATCGCTAGACCAATCCTTAACTTTCTCATCTGCAACAAATGGTTCCTGATAGGCAACACAGAGAATAGCAGAGCCATTGCCATTAGGTTTGATGGAAAGAGTGATGGAAGACTTATCCGTCAATCCCTTGCTGGCAACAAGGACTGACTGATCATAATCATAGACCGGAATATAGGTTTCGATGTCCCAACCAGCAGCATCAAGAACTTCCTTGGCATTGAAGGTGAGGTTTCCGTTCCAAGTAAGTCCGCTGAACATGAGATAGCTGGAAAGATAAGCTCTGACTCTAGAAGAAGAGAATGTATTTCCATTGGTGTTGAAATACGGAATCTGCGAGATGACTTCATCAGCCTTGTCACCAATCAGCTTGGTCTTGAGAGCGCTCTTGAAGTTATCATTCCATTCAGTGGCTGTATCTTCAGCAAGAGCAGCATCATGATAGGCATTCAAAGTCGTGCTTCCATTCTTTGTACCGATGATGACACGGATCAAGGAACCATCATCCAGTTTCTTATAGGCAGCAAAGCTGCGATCAAAATTGCTGGTGAAACCAGTTCTGATATCCCATCCTTCATAAGCCTTTTTGGCATTGTCAAAGATAACGGAATCGAAGTTGGAAGAAGTCAAAGTAAGTGTTCCATTTTTAAAACTGACACCCGGATTCATGCTTCCGATATAGACATAGGGAAGTGTATACTTCAAATCATCCGTCATGGTCTTCAGGACATCGGCACCCCAGACAGCAGCATCGCCTTCGGGAACCTTGAATGTCTCCTTATAATTGAAGGTGCATCTGGCATTGCCATCATAATCAGTATCAATCTCAAGAGTGATGACTCCGTTGCCAGTCTTTGAATTACCAGTAATCTTATAATATTCACCACTATCCGAGGCATTGTTGAAATCCCAGGTATATTCCGTATCGTCCTTCAAGGCATTCTTGACACAATCTTTGATTCCGTCATTCCACTTACCGCCAGTGATTTTCGGATCACCCCAGCCAGCATCAACCTTGAGGTTGGTCGTTCCAAGATAGAAATAAGGGAAGACATAACCATCAAGAGTATCTTTCATGACGGTCTTGACTTCATCACTCCAGACAGCCTTGTCACCCGTAGGGACATTGAAGGCTTCATCGACGGAAACGACCAAGTCAGCAAGTCCAGCATCAAGCTTGGCAGTGAGGACATCACCATTGGTCAAGGTCTTGGTAGCGGAGAAGCTCGTTCCAAAACGAGCCGTAGAAAGACTTGCCGTCCATCCGGCAGCCGTATAAGTCTGATAGGCATCCTGAAGCATGGAAGCAGAGTATTTTCCACCAGAGACGGTGACCGTCTTATCATACTTATCATATTCAACTTTAAGAACAGGCGTACCAGAAACACTGCTGGTAGTCTCAGCATGGAGATTGACGAAAGGAATCTCACTGGCGTTGTAATTCAGATACTTGTCAAACGTACCCTTGATTTCATCTGTCCAGGCAGTGACACTTGTGCCGTACGGAGAGTTCTCATAATAACGGACATCCATCGAAGCAACAGAGCCGTTCTTTCTGACGATGACATTGAGAGCACAACCGTCATCATAGGTCTTGACACCATAAAGGGTATCATTGGAAGCTTCCTTGACAACAAGCCAGCCAGTCTCAGCCTTCATGGCCGTCTCGGCATAGTCAAGAATCTCACTTCTATATCCACCGCCGGTGACGGTGAGTGTCTTCTTGGAATCATCATAGGCATGAGTAGGAGTCTTGGCACCCATGTAGAAGTAGGGGACCATATGATTGTGGAAGCCAGTATCGATTTCGGTCGTCATGGCATCCGGCCATTTGGCAGCATCACCGGTAGGAACGACAAAGCCTTCCTTATAGATGATGGTCATCAAGGCATATTCACCGGTCTTTGTACCGGAAACATCGACACCATTGACTTTGGAAACCGTGATGTTCATCTCTGCCTGGGTAGGGAAGACCTTCTTGGCAGTAAGGATGGCTCCAGCAGTATCCACTTCGACACTCCAGGCTTCCTCACCTTCTGGCTTGTCATTGAGAAATGCCGTCTTGGCAATATCAAGAACCTGGTCATTCCACTTGCCACCGGTAAGGTCGAGTCTTCTGTTCTCAGAAGACCAAGTAGTAGCAATGTAGGTAGAACCAAGATAGACGAAAGGAACCTTGTTGCCTTCCAGGTTGGCAGCAAACTGAGCCTTGACTTCATCAGACCAATCCGTAGCGGCAGTGGTATCGAAAGGTTCATCATAGACAGCCTTCAAGACTGGATAACCACTTTCAGAACGGGAAAGAGTGACCGTAAGATGAAGTTCATCCTTCATGGCGATGACGGTCAAAGCAGACTTGGCTACACTCCATCCACGGGCGGTGTAGGTATCTGCACAGGTTGTGACGATATCATCGCTGAAATTGATGTCGGACTCGACATAGACGGCACCATAATCGGAATTGGAGCGTCTATAATCAGCAGAAGCAGTTTTGCCGAGATTCACATATGGGAGGACAGCTCCACCAAGGTGAAGCTTCATGACATCGACATTGTCCTTTCCCCAGTTCTTCTCATCGTCAGCGGCAGAAGGAAGGCTGCTGCTACTGCTGGAACTGGAGTCATCACTCTTGGAAGAACTGCTGTTGTTCTTGGAAGAAGAGACTGGCGCCGGCTTGGAAGAAGTGGAACTTGTACCAGTGCTGCTGGTAGAAGTGCTGACCTTCTCAGAGCTTGTCGTAACATCGGACGGGGAAGACGTAGAATCATTTCCATGGGTGCATGCCACCATGCAGAGGGACATGAGGGAAATCATCAATCCTTTTTGAATTTTTTTCATAAAATACCTCTCAGAAAAAAGCAAAATAATATACACAAAAAGGGATGGCTATTCAACAGGATTCCATCCAAACACATTCCTGAAACAAACCTGTAATGTCAAGATGTCATTTTTTGAATTTTGCCGATATTCAGCAAGAAATCAGGCATTCCCGATTTATTGAAATGCCTTAAGATAGGTTTATGGCCCAAGTCAAAAAGCCTTCTTTTTTAAACTGTAAGCGGTTCCTGATATAGTTTTTCTTCCAATGCAAAACCAGGCCCATCCTAGGTCTGGCATGCATCTATCGATATCTTACAGATCGGCACCATAATCAGAGACGATGACTTGACCGGTCAAGGCCCTGGATTCATCACTGGCAAGGAACAGGATGACATCAGCGACATCCTTAGGCATGCAAGGCTTGCAACCTTTCAAGTCGGCATGTTTTGCCATCTGGGACATCATGTTCATATTGATGCTCTTCATATCCATGCCAGTAGTCATCGGAGTGATGATGCTTCCAGGGCAGACGGCATTGCAACGGATGCCGGTTCCGGCATAACGCATAGCCGTATGCTTGGTAAGACCGATGAGAGCTCCTTTGGAAGAAACATAGACAGCACCTCCGCAACCATAGACACCAGCTACGGATGCAACATTGACGATGCTTCCCTTGTCCATATGTTTCAAAGCTTCCCTGGTGACTCTCATCGTTCCTTCCTGATTGATGGAGATGACCTTGTCAAAGTCTTCATCAGTATAGTTGTCGATGGAATTCAGATTATGATCAAGAACACCTGCATTGTTTACCAGGATATCAATCTTTCCGAATTTCTTCTCTGTTTCAGCAAACAGGTTCTTCACATCCTCTTCCTTGGAAATATCACAGACGACGGAAAGGACTTCACCACCCATATTGGTAAGTTCAGCTTCCGCCTTCTCCAATGCTTCTTTTCTTCTTGCACAGATGACGACCTTGGCTCCTTCCTTGACAAACTGCCTTGCCGTCTCTTCTCCGACACCGGAATTGCTACCAGTAATCACAGCGACCTTACCTTCCAATCTCATATAGGTATCCCCTTTCATTGTTTCAGCTTCCTATAGATATACAGGTTTTCTGGTGGAATAGCAACTGAATTGTAAGCCTTTTCAGCAATTAGGCTAACCCTATTGTGTTTTGACCTCTTTACCCACTGCTTTTGATTCGCATTGAACAAATCCCGTTCTCATATAAATGCCATTATTGACTAATTGTTTTGGTTTGAAACCCGGCCTCCGATATCGCCCTTTTCCAAGAATCAAAAGATTGAATCCTTCCATCATCATATAAAAGACACCTTTTGAAAATACAGAATTTACATAGTCCTTCCACGGATCGGAAGCATCCTTGGAACTACGATTACCATAATTCACATATCCATATACGCGGA
>JBNMLQ010000105.1:0-5135 GCA_050874925.1 Candidatus Enterosoma sp.
TCCTTGAGTGACAGGGCGTAGGAGACGACCTTCGTGATGTTCTTCAGATGGAGACGGGAGGCAAGTTCGGGATAGACTCCTCCGAAACGCTTGTGGTCTTCAATCTGGGTGTTGACGGTATTGACCAGGAGTTCCTTTCCGTTTTTGAGAATGGCGACGGCTGTTTCGTCGCAGGATGATTCAATGGCAAGAATGACTTCGTCTTTCATTTGTTGGCCTCCTTTACATAGCAAAGGGCATCATCGTCGAGATAGTAATTTTTTCTGATGCGGTATTGGACAAAGCCGTTGCGTTCATAGAAGGCGATGGCCCTGGTGTTTTTCGAACGTACCTCCAAAAACACCTTTTCAATACCATTATGATGGATTTCCGTAAGGACCTCATTCAGGAACTGGCTTGCCAAGCCTTTTCCTTCGTCCTTCTGGGAGATGGCGATATAGTCGATTTCTGCTTCGGTGTCGTCATCAATCCTGAGGCAGAGGAAGCCGATGTCTTCTTCGTTGTCGTCTTCCAGGACATAGAGTTCAAAACCCATGGAGTCGCTATAGAAGGGAAGTTCCTTCTCTGCATCGAAACCATGGATTCTTTTTCCGATATCAAGTAAGGACGGAATGTCCTTTTCTTCAGCTTCCCTGACAATCATATCTTCATGATATATTCCGGAAGGTAGGATTCCTCGTCTTCCGAAAAGTCCTTGAATTCTTTTTCCTTGTCGATCATGAGAGAAAGGACGTTGACCTTCTTAAGGTCGTAGCCCTGAAGCTCATCGATGGCCATGTCGTCTTTTTCCTCGATGACGATGGGACCATCCTTGGCTAAGCTTTGGACATCTTTCTTGTCGACCCTGTGATAGTTGACCTTGCCTTCCTTCTTCTCGGCATAGAAGAGGTTTCCGTTGCGGTCGCTTAAAACGGCCCTGTCTGACATGGTGCAGAGAAGATCCATCGTAGGAATGCCATAGATCCGTATTTTCGGATTGAAGGCATAGATGGTTCTTGGAATGGTCAAGCCAAGACGTATGCCAGTGTTGCTTCCAGGGCCCAAAAGGCAATAGAAGCAATCGACGTCCTTCAAGGCAAAGGAGCCTTTTTCGCAAAGGAGGCTGATGCCGAGGTTCGTCCTTTCCAAGGCAGCCTTGGGATTGCCAAGATCGACCGTGTAGACATGATTCCCTGATTTGCATCCGACGGCTAAGGCCTTGGAGGCAGTGTCGAGATAAAGGGAAATAACTTTAGAATCTTTCATCTTCGATAACAATCTTTCTCTTATTTTCATCCAAATAAGTCAAATGAAGTGTTATGACGGGGTGGTAATTCAGAACGAAGCTGTCACCGTACATCGGCCATTCGATGTAGGTGATGATGTTTTCATCGCCCATGACTTCGTCCAAGGACAGATCCTTTCTTTCCTCGTCAGCGTTTTCCAGCCTGTAGCAATCAACGTGGTAGAGCGTCTTGTCCTTTCCCTGATATACCTTGATGAGGTTGAAGGTCGGGGAATTGATGATCCCTTTGACGCCGAGGGCATGGCCCAGACCCTGGCAGAAGGCAGTCTTTCCGCATCCCATCTCACCGATGGCCTTGATGACTTCTCCACCTTTGAGGGTGGAGGCAAGCTTTGCGGCTATCTCCTTGGTTCTTTCAGGGGAATCGGATATAAATTCAGTGACTTTCATTTTATTTGCCAGCGATTTCCTGGACGTGGTCGATGAAGGCGAAGGCCTTGTCGGTGGCATCCTTGTAAAGCTCATAGGAGCCAAGGTGGCTCAACTGCTTGATCGGCAGCTGCATGATATCATCGGAGAGGGTCATGCCGACCTTGCTTCCATAGGAGTTGATGGAGATGAAGAGGGATTCGACGACTTCGTTTGGAACGATGTCGTTGAGAAGGCGGACGCCTTCTTCATCGAAGAACTTTGCCGAAGAGAGTGGATTGATGCAATATACGACGATGTTTCCTCTCAATCCAGGAACCTTGATGGCATTGAAGCCGGTGAGGTTGTCAGGAAGGACGGTGGCATCCTTTCTTCCCATGAAGGCAATCATGATGGAATCCTCAGAGTCGATTGCCATGCCATAAGCATAAATCTTACCAAAGAGACCGGTGGCAGTTTCCGTCTGTTGGTTCATCCTGGCTCTCTTTTCGTCCTTTTCCCTCTTCTTGGCATCTTTGGTGACCATGTCAAGGTCGACGACGGTCATGTCCTTGGAAGCAAGCTCCTGGGTTCCAGTCTCGGTATCGCTGATAGGCTCCGGAACATAGGTGGAACCATCGAGGTTGAGATAATCTTCCGGTTTCTTGTTACAGGAATCGATGCTGACAGTCGGAATCACGACGGCGACCTCGCCCAGGGAGAAGGAAAAGCCTTTTCTCTTTCCTTCGACGACGGCTCTGGATTCGATTCTGTTGATGGTGTGGAAATAATGGGCCTGGATGATGTCCTGGTCATTGATCTTGGCATCGACGCATAGGGTCGGATCGACGACAGAAAGATCGGAGATGACATAGCCGTTGAGCGTATCCTCATAATCGTTGAGATAGGCCTTGGTGATCTTGGCGTTCTTTTTGTTGTAGACGGTGGTCAGGATGAAGGAAGCAACGATGATGACAAGGGCGATGCCAAAGACGACCCAGTTGAGCCAAGGCAATGCGTTTTCTCCCTTGTTGAGGAAGACGACGACAAGGACGGCGGCAAAGGAGATGAGCATCATGACTATTGCGATGACATCGATGACCTTGGACTTCTTCAGCTTCTGGTTGAAGGCCTTGCGGTTGTTCTCCATCGAATCGTCGATGGAGATGGTTCCGTCGTTGATGTAGCGAATCGGATTGAAATAGGTGTTGTCCGGATTGACGGAGGTTCCATTATAGGTGCCGGAGACATCATCAGGACGGGTTTCTTCCTTCAGATTCTCTTTGAGCCCTTCGATTTCCGAAGGGGATGCTTCGTCAGTGCCAGTATCCGTTTTTTCTTCGGTGGAAACGGGCTTATCTATGTTCGTGGCTTCTTTTTCCTTGTCTTCTTCAGCGATGATATTATTCTCTTCCGTTACTGGATTTTTGTTTTCTTCCATGGTGTGGTTACTCCTTCGATATGCAAAAACATGCTTGGTAAAATTATAGCAAAAAGGCCCCTATGAATAAACAATTATAGTTCATAAAATAAAAGAAAACGGGACGTGACTTTTTTCGTCAACGTCGCCGTTTTCTTCTGTTATGTCATAAGAGAAAAGCCACGCATCGCGTGGCTTGGATCAACCGAGATAGACCATTCCGTAGATCAATACGGCAAGGGCTTCGAAGACGAGGGAAGAAGAGATGAGGACCTGGAAGGCACTCCTGAGACCCTTGGCCTTCTTCTGGAAGAGAAGGCAGATCAGGGAGATGTCCATGAAGACGGCACCGAAGATGAGAAGCATGATGCCATAGTTGCTGCTCATCGAATAGCGCTTGGAAAGGAGAGTGCTGAAGCAGACGACAATCCATCCGGAGACGGCAAGCAGGAAGTAATTATAAATCTTGGCGACGTCAGGCTTCAGGAAGGAAAGGACGATGGAGGCGATGGCTATGAGGGCGATGAGGATGAAGAACATCCATCCGAAGTTCTGCATGAACCAGCTCTGTCCGAAGAAGAACTGCTCGAAGACGAAGCTTCTCAGGATGGTGGTGAAGAACATCGCATAGAGGAAGAGGAAGGAAACGACGAAGAGGGAAGAGTTCAGTGCTTTGTAAATCTTCTTTTTCTTCTCATCCTGAACCAGGGACAGATGGGTGTCATAGCAGTATCCATAGCTTTCCGTAAGAAGAGCCACGAGAGCAAAGATAGCGGTTACAACGATACCTGCGACGCCATAACTTCCCTTGATGTTGGATGGGAAATAGTATCCCTTGGTGCCGAAGACGAAAAGGAAGACCAAGAACGTCACCACGGCAATGGTGAACAATGCTTGGTAGACAAGGCGGAAAATACCTTCATTTTTGCTGATTTTCGGGAAATCTCTTCCGAGATTCTCGTCTTTTACTTCTTTTGGCAAGAAGCTCATATCTGCAATGGCATCCAAAATTTCCTGTGAATCGTTGATGTTGTGTTCTGCCATAACAAACCTCCTAAAATAAATCTATATATATTTAACACATTTTTTTCGATAACAAAATAAAATTTTATCGGAAACGGCTGAGTTTTCTTACAGTTTCTTCGGCTTATAGAAGTTGGCGTTGTCCATCCAGATGATCTTTCCGGTGAATTCGCCTTCCTGGGTCTTGTCATAGGCAGCCCTCAGGCATTCAAGCTTTGCATCAAGGTCATCCAGGGTATGCAGGACATAGGCCTCGGCTGTCATCGGAAGCTTCGGAGAACCGAATTCGTATTCTCCATGGTGGGCTAGGATCATGTGGACGAGGACATCGAGTTTCTCCTTGTCTACCCCCATCTTGACGCCTTGTTCATAGACCATCATGGCTCCCAGGGATATATGTCCGAGGAGGTTTCCTTCCGTCGTATAGTTAGGTGTCTTGGAGGAAGAGAGCTCCTTGGTCTTGCCGATATCGTGAAGGAGGGAACCTGCGATGAGGTAGTCCTTGCTCAGATAGGTATACTGTTCCTGGACCTTGAGGGCCATGGAGCAGATGCTCAGTGAGTGGAAGAGAAGACCTCCGAGATAGGCATGGTGGACAGTCACGGCAGCAGGATAGGATATATATTTGTCAAGGTTGTCCTTCAGGATGGTAAAGGTAAGGTCATGTAGCTGGCTGTCCTTTATCATGGAAACATATTCCTGGAGCTTCTTCTTCATTTCATCCGTCCTCATCGGAGCGACGGGGATGTAGCGGGAGAGGTCGACCTGGGATTCGTCGACGGAATCAAGTTCGTTGATCTTCAGCTGCGGATGTCCCTGATAGACACTGGACATGCCTTGGATCCTAACCAGACTTCCTGCCTGACAGATGTCTAGGTCACCCGGTTCGATCGACCACTTCTTGGCATTGATGGTGCCGGTAGAATCCTGTAAGGTCAACGAAAGGTAATGATTGCCGTTGTTGCTGGTGGCTTCAGTGACCTGCTTGACCATGAAGATTTCGTTGATCAGCCCTTCGTTTCCTAAAATATCTTTAATCATGGAACTCATACTCCTTCA
>JBNMLQ010000106.1:0-5125 GCA_050874925.1 Candidatus Enterosoma sp.
ATAGAGATTGTCGAGGGCGACAAGGGTGAGCTTATCGGAGTGAAGGATGGCATCGACCCTGGTCTTTTCCTCCGCAATCCTGAAAGGAAAATTCAAAGTATAGAAAAGAAAGTCCTCGAGTTCCTGGCTGGATGATTCCTGGATATCATATTCCTTGAGAAATCTGTCATAGGCTTCAAGGAAGGTCTTTTTTTGGCTGAATAGGGAGTAAAAGAAAAGGAGAGCGGACGAAGAAGACATCTCATCGATCTTCTTAACTGACTTTCTTAAGGAATCCCCGCTAGCATGAACCATCTCATAGGAAGGAAGGATCTCTTCATGCAGATTCCTTTTCTCATCGAAAAGAGAAAACATGGGATCCCTGCTTCTTCCTTCGATCTTCAATGTGAGAGGAATGTCCTTTCTCAGATAGACAGGTTCCACGGATTCATAGATGATTCCCTGGTCGAAGAGGACTCTCCTATCAAAGCAGTAAGCATGCTGACTGCTGGAAGAAAGATAGGAATAGAAACCATCAAAACGTTTGCAGGAAAGATAGATTTCCTCCATGGGAAAATCACCAAAGGGAAGCCTTGATATCACATCTTCCTTTGTAAAATCCTTCAAACCGGAGACATAGGCAAAGCCCTCAAAAGGAAGACCCAACCTCGCATAGAAAGATAGGATGCTTTCCTTTGGATTTCGTTCATATTCATTGGAAATAAGACGAATGATTCTCTCCTTCTCAAGATTGGCAAAAAAGAAGTGTTCATTGTCAAGCGAATACATATCCGCCTGATAGGAAGATAAGGAATAGACCTTTCTCTTGACACGGATTTTGTTATACGTCAAAAAAGACAGCTTCCCGGTGGATATACCGATGACATTCAAGGAGAAGTCATCATACAAGCAGTTGATGAGACTGGCAACATACTTCCTTAAGACCGATTCATATCTCTTCTTGAATCCGGAATCCAACATCAGGTCCGAGATTTCCCTGTCGGATGTATGGTTGACAAAATAAGCGATTCTTCTATCCAAAGAGAAAGAATCAAGGCGCTTCATCTCCTGATTGAAGGCTTCATCATCTTCCTTGCCAAGGATATCGATGGCAAAGCGGGAGCTATCAGCACTCTGATATAGCTTCAGATAGATGCCGGAAAGTTTCTCCTCGTCGATGAATACGGGAAGAGGGATGTCTCTTTCTTCCATAAATGGTTTGGTCTCATCATAAAGGAAGAAGAATCCTTTGGTAAGGCAAAAGAGTCGGAACTCATCGGAAAACCATTTCTTCCCTGTCTTTTTGGCAAGAATATGATAGCACCTATCCTTTAATTTAGCTGTCCCCTCGACAAAGGGAAGCTGAGAAAGGATATCCTTGGAAAGATCCAGGGCAGAGAAAATCCTTTCCGGAATGCCTAAGACCTGGAAGAGGACCTTCTTATCCGTGGCATCCCTGTAAGAGAAAGACTTCCCGTCATAGACAGGATAGGTATGTCCTAGGATTCTCTGCTGATAGAACTTCAAAGCCTCCTTGATGCTCTCCTTGTCCTCCAAAGGAAGATAGGCATGGTCATTCCTATCGATATAGGCAACATGAAAAAGAGAAAAGACAGCCTTCTGATAATCGGAGCGGAAGGGAATATCAATGACTTCTTCCTCTAGAGAAGCGATGCTCATCAGAACTCCATGAACTTCAGGCTGCAGCTTGTCGATGTGCTGCTGACCTGGAAACCGAACTGCGGGAGGCTTCCATCATCGAACATGAAGGAATCATATTTCTGACTGGTGAAGGCATTGCCGCTACGATAGAGGCATCGGTCAGAAGAATAACCCGTCTTGCTGCCTTCGACCTTCTTCCCATTGGAAGGGAGAAGAGAAATGAGTCTTCCACGATAAAAACTGAGGCCGGAATCGCTCAATGACTGGTCATAGCAATAGGTTCTGGTGTTGCTATAGATATAAGTATAGGTATAGGTACGTCCCCAGTTCCTGTCGCTTCCAGGGCTAGGAAGCTTATCATAAGCATTGCCATCCCATGAAGCATTGCCCTTGTTGTCGGCAACCAGCTTTCCGACTCTTGCATCGACATGATAGACAAGCACGCCAGGCTGGGTATACGTCTTTTGTCTGGAGATTCCATATCCCGTGATGTCCTTCTGGTTGAGGGAAGTCGGTGTATAGAATTCGACGATGAGATATTCATCGAAGGGAGTGCCGTTGAAATCCATGCTCCCATCCTTATAGCGAGGGATGAGAAGGCTGTCGCCCGTTTCGACAAGGGAGGACAATGTGATGGTATAGTTGTTTTCCTGAAGATATTCTTCCGTGACCAGAGTCGGTGTCTTCCAGCCTAGGAGATACTTAGAGAAGGCACAGTGATCTCCGATGTTGAAATCCATCATGTCGATACCACCGACAGGGGTATCGGCATTGCCATTAGGCTTGCTTGTGGAATAGCTATAGTCATAGGAATAATAATCATCCAGGCCAAGGATATGCCCCGTCTCATGGATGAATGTATGGGCATCGGAATAATTGGCATAGGAAGTGGTTCCCTTCGGACGATAATCCATTTCAGTCAGGAATTTGAAGCTTGCCCAGGAATAGCAGCAAGGCGTGACGCCATCATAGGAAGAAGCATCCTGCGCCCAGGTCGTATAGGCCCAGAAAAGCTGGCTTGTCTGACGATAAGGAACGGAATAGACAAGCCATACGGCATCGATGAAGCCGTCCTTGTCCGTATCATAATCGGCAAAATTGATATCCGTATCCTTGTTCAGGGTATTGATGACCTCATCCAAAAGGATATCGGTATAATTCATACCCTTGTCAGAATAGGAATCATTGAGGCTGGAGAGCTTTGAAGAAGTGACGTTGAGATTGATGACGGGAGTGACTTCGCCGCTGATATGGAGTTTCCCATAGGAAGACTTCTCATAGAAAGAAGAGACACTCTCCCATCCAGTATCGGAAGAATCACCGAAGAAGCCATGTTCCAAGGTAGTCCTCCAATCGCTTCCATAGTTGTCAGAGAAAGTATAGTCCGTCGTTTCGACAGGAACGACCAGGATTTTCCTATCCCCGGTAGATGGCATGTATTTGTAGCCAAGTCCGTATCCGACGGTATCCTTGTTGAGATTGTCCTTGCTGAAGGAAGAAGAATAGTCGGGAGTTCCATAGGAAACCTTATCCGTCGTCTTCGTCTCCGTCGAAGGATGGTTCCAGCTGATACGATAGTTCGGATTCATGAAATAGCAGGAAGAGAGACTGACAAGAAGACCTAAGGCCGCAAGAACCGCAGTGAACTTATTCTTTTTCATCTTCAATCCCCGTAATCAGAACCACGACTCTCCGGTTGAATTAAGACTCTTGCCTGATCGGCAACGTCCATGGCGGTGAGATAGATAGCATGTTCCGTCTCGACAAGAGGATTGTCCTCCATGCCGACAAAGACGACCTTCTTGTTCTTCCTGACGATTTCATCCATCTTTTTGAGCATATCGTCATAAGACTCCGGCCTTTGCATCTTATATCCCTGAAGATAGGTATAGAACTGAGGCTCGATATAGAAGATAGATCCATCATCATTTTCATAGCATGTGGCAAAGCGATTGCGTAAGTCGATCAGAATCTTGCGATCTGACCATTCAGGATATTGTTTCGGCATAGGAATTTCCTCCTTTGTTGTTCATCATTATATCACCATAAGCATGTTTTCCATCGAAAGAAAACATCCTCTTTTTCAAATGGCAAGAAAACGGCTGATTTCAGCAAACATATCAGAAAGATAGGCAAAGTCTCCCTTAAGGCTCTCAAGCCTTGTTTCTTCCTTCGCCAAAGAAGCAATTTCAGAGACAGACATCAGATCTTCTTTGATGGTGTCGTCGATTGTCAAAGTCTTAGAAACATCAAGGATCTTATTCTCCGTCTTTTTTATTTCCTCCATCTTGGAAGAAAAATCAAAGGACAAGGAATACGGCTTCTTTCCGTTCTGTTTCCTGACAAGCAGCTTCTGAAGCATCGATAGCAGAGGCAAAGCAGAAAGAAGAGCAGTATATTTCTCAGAGTCGTTGGCTTTCCTTCTCTTTTTCAAACTAGCATCCAATCCTTTATTCATGGGTATTTTTCCTTTCCATCGACGAAAGAACGTCGTTTCTCATCCGATAGAAGGATTCTACGACATCCTTTCGTTCAGACAAGACATTCAGATTGTCCTTGGCAAGAGAAGAGAGGAAGGAGAGATGCCTTTCCAGAAGAGGAAGAAACCTTTCCTTATGAGAAGACTGACAAAGCAAGATCAGCTGTCCAAGGTCATCGATCACTTCCCCATAGAGATAGAGGATATCATTGATTTCCTTCCATTCTTCATCACTCAGCAGATCTTTTTTCCCGGAAAGAGAAAACAAGTCTCCGTCTTTCTCGCATAAGGAGAGGACATTCTTCTCAAAATCCGGAAAAGCCTTGTCAAAATCCGTCATCCCATCCTTGATGGTGCCAAGAAGGACAGACAACGAAAGAAGACAGGCAGATCCACAATAATAGTTTGAAGAAAGGTCCTTCAAAAGCTGGTTTTTCTGTTCAAGGTTCATACGTGCAATAGCTCAAAGAGCTCTCCTATTTTCTGATGGATGACCAAATCGGCATTTAAATCGGCACTGCTAGGATCCTTGTTGATGACAACAAGGTGTTTTCCTTGGAAATACTTTACGAAACCGGCTGCAGGATAGACGACAAGAGAAGTCCCTGCGACAATGAGGACTTCTGCACTTTCAATCAGGACAAGAGCCTTGGTCACATCCATGTCATTGAGCGCTTCACCATAGAGGACCACATCCGGTTTGATGATGCCTCCACAGGAAAGACAATGGGGGACATCCTCCTTATCTTCCTTGATAGCCCTGGCATCAAACATCCTTCCACAGTTCTGGCAGAAGTTTCGATGCACCGACCCATGAAGTTCGACGACATTTCTGCTCCCAGCCATCTGATGAAGACCATCGATATTCTGTGTGATGATGCCTTTAAGTCTTCTTGCCTTCTCAAGTTCAGCAAGATATAGATGGGCTGCATTGGGCTTTGCATCCAGATTGATCATCCTATCCTTATAGAAACGATAGAATTCCTTAGGATTCTGATAAAAGAA
>JBNMLQ010000107.1:0-5080 GCA_050874925.1 Candidatus Enterosoma sp.
CCTTATGACTGACAAGTTCGGATATCAAGGCAGATGTGATGCACACCTGCTGATTTTCTATGATAAGAATGGCAATTTCATCAAGAGGAATACGTACTTCCTTATCACTTCGGCAAACCAGATAGTTCAGCTGAGTTTCGAGTTTGCAACGATTATTTACCTTGACGATTCGAAATGCCATAACTCATTCCTCCGGAACAGTAAACAAAACTCGTTCGAAAAGACCGGTTGTAGAAGTCTGAATGATTTGAGTGCCGGGGGTCAACATTTTGTTCAACTTAATACACCCGAATTTAGATGGCAAATCCTTTGAAATAATACTAAGGTCAATTCCAGTTGCGCTTTTACATGATACGGATTTAATCATGCAAGACAAAGCTATCGCCATATTCACTGTACTCAAGGACATAAAATCTATTTTCTTAGCAAATAACTTTTTAAAAGTGTTACCATTTGTAGGTAATCCTTCAAACTCCGGTCTTGTATAAGACTCCTTAACAAGATAGTCAAACAACTCTTCGCATTCTTTCCTGGTAATATCATTTTTCTTATCAATATGGATATCTTCTTTTCCGTATTTTTGCAAGAACGTCAAATCCTTCTTCTGCCCTGCAGAAAGATTGGTGCCAAGCAAATTGCTGATTCTTTTTACAGTCCTAACATATTGATTTGGAAGAATCAACTGAGTCTGGTTGATAGAAATAATATAATTTCCACTTTTCCCAGCAATGCCTAATCGAACCCTTCCTTTACGTTTGTCATTTGACTCATACGGAAGCGATACAATTGTATTAGTCAGTAATTTTCCAATAAGAATTTCCGGTTTCTTAAGGCCGTTATTCTTAACAAGATACTCTTCAAGTTTCTTTTGATCTGACCCGATGCTCTTTCTTACGATAGTAGGAATATACTCCAAAGAATAAGCAGTTTTTCCTTTCTTTCCCTCGGACTTCACCAAAGATGCATAAGGATTGGTCAAATCTGAATAGCCGCCATACTTTTTAGCATAATCCTCACATGCAAACGGACCAGTGGTCTTCAAAGGATAAGAAGCATCTCCCTTCTTTGCAGAATGAAAAGAAATTTGATTGAAGAAGCCTTGCTTTCCGACGTTTGTCACCATCATCCTTGTGACAAGGATGTCATGATAGCCAAGACTCTTGCGGACAAGATCAATCGTTCCTTTTCCATCCGGGAGTTCATTTCCATTCTCATCATATCTCTTGGCCTTCCAAATCAAAGTATCCTTTTGATAGACCCTTTGGTCATGTCTGAAGATATAACCAAGGTCCATATTGAAACCTTCGAAATGTTCCTTTCGATATTTGATTGTATCCGGATTGCCAGTTGAAAAGACCTTATTATAGACATTGCCTACGACGATATTGAGATAAGCATCATGGGCATGATGGAAATCATTGAGGTCTCTAGACTTGACCAGGCCGAATTCAGCACGGAACTCCGAAACAAGGCCTGCCTTGGAATAGACAATCTTTGCTTTTGGATCGATTGCCTTGAGAACATCACAGACCGCCTTGACAGACTGGCTTGTAGAGACAAGCTGTCTCTTTACGAAGCCGGAAAGTTCCTCATCAGTAAGAGGTTTGTTGATAGAACGAAGGAGACGTTTCATCTTCATATCAGGCATCAAAGGAACAGATGAAAACTTGGAGAGAGAGTTCAAAGTCCTGATCCATGCAATACCCTTGTTCGTAAGAATGTCCTTAGGAATCGGATACTGATCCTGTTTCTTGTTATTGACACCTCTTTCAACCAAAACCGTATTGGTGAAACTGTCATCCTTCACCTTAGACTGAGGAATGATGTGATCGATATCATACTCCTTGGAAAGATCATCCAAGCTGATTTCCTCACCAGTATAGACAGATCTGCCAAGCTGCATGAAATACAAGAAGAGTCTCTTGCCTTTAAGTTCATCTTCATCTCTGGCTTCCAATTCCTTGGAGAGACGTTCGATACGGCTCTTGAAATACTCATCATCCATTTCAGACTTGAACTTCTTTGCACTTTCCAAAATCTCCTGAAGCTGTTTCTTACGAGATTTCGTTCTCTTCTTTTCTCCTTCGCTTCTGGTCGATTCGACAAAATAGGAATCAAAGGAATCGATATGAAGAATACGCTTGAGCTCATCGACGATTTTTATCGTCTGACGGAGAGCTCGTTTCATCATAGGGGACGTATATTCCTGGTCGATCAGGTCTTCTGGTTTTTCCTGAAGAGCGGAATTGCATTCTTCCACCTGTTTCTTGAAGACACTCCCATCCTTCTCATATAATTCCATGAAATTGCTGTTTGTAAGCCACATTTCATCCAAAATGGAATACTCAAGCACTTCACCGGTTGCATTGTTGACCTTTTCTTCCTTTAGACCACAAAGAAGCTTCTTCGACAGCTTTCCCCAGCCATCATACTTCAAGCCAGAGAAGTACTTGATCTGACCAGCCGTCAGTCCCATCTTTTCAAGGCTCTTTCTGACCAAAGTCTTATCTTCAAACATGGCGATGGTATAGATGATATCCTCAGCCTTATCGATAAGAGCAGGTTCATGAAGAAGTCTTTCCGAGAATCCCTGAGGGTTCAACATATCAATCCAAGAAGAAAGGTTGGCATGGAAGTCTTCATCCTTCGCTCCTTTTTCTTCATTGGTAAGACCATTGGTAGAAGCAAACTTCACGCTTTGCCCATACTTACGCTTCAAGGCTTCCTCAATCATCTTCTTACTGGGCTTTCTTACCTTGAAATAGACTTCTTTGACGAGGTAGGCCTTGTCCTCAGTGGAAATCGGTGCCTCGTTGACATACCACTTGTTCATCTCATTGAGCAGGATGAACATGGAATAATAAAGAGAATGTCTGGCCAGAGTTGGCTCATTCATCAGATAGGTGCAATAATTCTTCAGATTCTCCATGAACGCCTGGGCTGTCTTCTCTTCGTCAATCACATCATGGAAGTTCCACGGAGTGATTTTGACGCCTGTTTGTTTCTTCTGTACCCATTTGTTGATTCCTTCATCATCCGAAAGAGGGCCGACATAATAAGGAATTTTGAACTTCAAAATAGACTCAATCTTAAAAGACTGTTTCTCAGGATTATTGAAATCCTTATCCATCTCCAAAAGGAAAGGATAATATTGTCCTTGGTTCTTAAGTATCTCTCTCATCTCAATGAGGTTGAGCTGGTACGGAAGAACACCATTATCTTTGGAATTCTGCCTTAAAAGCAACGACTGGGCATCAATGGCATCACGGATATCCTTAAACTCATCAAAATCCGTGTCGGATTTAAAGACGAAATCCGGTTTGTCAAAAGAGTCCAAAGGAAGAATGACCTTGATTTCCTTATACAGGTCATCCAAAGACGTCATATGATTTGAGGTAATCTTTTTACTGTTATAATCTGTATAGCCGATATATCCAGCATAGCTTGGCTTATCCGTCATTTTACGGAAGAAAGCCGAGTATTTCGAAGGATTATACTTGCGAATCAGATCTTTCAGTTCAGCAAGCTGTCTCTTATGAGATTCATAGATGCCGACCATCGCCTCGGAAACATATTTCTTTCCATTGAGGAGATGGCAAAGGATTCTTAAATCATAGATTTCTTTGATTTTTTGAATCAAAGAAATTCTATCGGCACCGATATCGTCCGTAAGCTTAGGAAGATCAACATCCATAAAATCTTCCTTGGCAAAGTCAACGGAAACCTTAAGAATCTCAGGTTCGGCTTCCAAATCAGCAAACAGCTTTCCCAGAGCAAGTTTGCTTCCTGAAATCAGTTTAAAGACGGAAGCTCTGAAATCAGTGCTCTTCATACCTGTCAGGTTGAACTTGCTGACCAAAGCATCGTAAATTTCGCCTTTCTTGGAAATTCGCTTGAAAGCATCAATGATCTGTATGGCAATCTTGTCATCGCAGGGAATTTCACTCATAGGAGTAAGTTCGGATTCCTCATTGATGGACGCGATGATGTCATTGAGCTCATCGAACAATCTTTGAACGGTGCCAGGGTCATTTCCGATAGAAGATAGTTCCCCTTCCGTCAAGAAATTACCACGATATTTGACCATATGAGCAAGGGCAAGATAAACCAAACGGAGATCAAATTTCTTTTCCAGATGATTGATCATATCCAGACGCAAATGATAGATCGTAGGATATTCTTCATAAAAATCCTTATCCGTATAATCCTCATTGAAAAGAAGATATTGGTCTCTGAGTTCCTCTTTGCGATCCTCAAGATGGACAGCTGAATTGTTCAGTCGGTCAAAGAAAAAGGGATCGATCTTATCCATTTCAGGCTTAAAAAGATTCTGAAGGAGAATGATTCTCCATTTTCTTCTTTGATATCTTCTTCTAGACTCGCGAGCCATTCTACGGGATGCCGCAGTCTCAGCCTCATCAAACAATCTCGATCCCCAAAGATGATTTCCATGATAATCGCTATGGTCACCATATTGAATCACCTTGTGTTTCCTGATAATGTTGTAATCTCTGTCGGTAACGCAAAAACCGACACTATCCGTTCCTATGTCAAGGCCCAAATAATATTTTTTCTCTTCCATCTTGAATTCGTCTCCTTTCTCTCTTAGAATAATTACGAGTTAACAATACGAGTTCAAGTAAACAGTAATGTCTAACCCATGCCTGCGGTTCGCAGGTCTTTTTATATTATAGCGGTTTCAAAGCAACTTTCATTCATTATTTTAATTTTTTTCATACTAGCACCGCAAATTTCATCCATTCCCTTTTTGCAAAGCAAAAGGAAAGGATGAATTTGATTCATCAAATATAATTTCAATTTGAATCGTCCGATTTCCAATCATATGTTTTTGCTTCTTGAAGCTTCTTTCTTCTAGACAATAACTTGTCGCTTCCCAGGCGACCTATTTTTATATTCCTTGGAATAGACTAAATCCATAAAAGGAGGCTATCCAATGAATAGCAAGATAACAGAAGTCATATTCCTATTAGATAAGTCAGGATCCATGCATGGACTAGAAGAAAGCACCATCCAAGGATATGAGGAATTCATCGATTCACAGAAGAAAGAAGAAGGCACA
>JBNMLQ010000108.1:0-5014 GCA_050874925.1 Candidatus Enterosoma sp.
CTCCATGGATATCATCTTCAGGCTGGCCTTCTTGGAGAAGCGATAGACCGTACTTCTGATGATGGCAGGATAGATAGGTGCACAGCCAAGGCCCAGAAGAAGATAGCCGGCGATGGAAGTCGCCTGGTTGATCCTCAAAAGGGAAAGAAGGCATCCTAGGGCAAGAAAGCCTTCCCCGATCCTCATCATGTTCTTCTCCTTCACCTTCAGGGACAAAGGACCACAGAAGAACCTTCCAAGTGTGATACCTAAGTAGAACAGGCTATCCAGGAAGGCAGCCGTCTTGGTATCAAAACCGATGGCATAGCAGAAATAGCTTCCGCCCCAGTTTCCCAAGGTGGTCTCCATGCCACAGTAGCAGAAGAAGCCAAGAAGGGAGAGGTAGAAGACCGGGTTTCTGAAAAAAGAGGAAGTCTTGACTTCATCCGTCTCTTCCTTCTTCTTCTCACCTGTTTCAATCTTCTTCCACAAGGGGAAGCTTAGGAAGGAAAGGATGCAGATACCAAGCTGGACGATGGCGATGACGAAGATACCCCTGTTCCAGCCTTCGGAATGATTCGATGAATCGATGAAGGAGGAGATGATGAAGGGAGAGATGCTTGCACCGACACCCCAGCAGCAATGGAGCCAGTTCATATGGATGGCCTTGTAATGGAGGGAGACATAGTTGTTCAAGGCAGAATCGATGCATCCTGCACCAAGTCCAAGCGGAATGGCAAAGATATAGAAAAGAAAGGCATATCCCTGTCTGACGAAGGAGAATCCGACCAATCCAAGAATCGTCAGAAGAATCGAGTAGGAAATGACCCTTTTGGTGTGGAATCTTGCGACAAGCCTGTCGGCAAAAAGGGAGGAAAGAATGGTGCAGCAGGATACGACAAGACCGATATATCCTGCCTGGTCACTGGATATCTGAAGGTTTTCGGCTATCGCCGGAAAAGAACTTCCCAAGACTGAATCCGGAAGTCCCAGGGAGATGAAAATGGTATAGATGACAAGAAGTAGCAGTGTTGCCATGGAAGCCCCCTTTTTTGAGATTTATTCTATCATAAACCTTTTAGGAAAAGATGTATTTTCATCCCCTATGTGGTATTCTTTTTCAAAGGAAGAAAGAAAAATGAAATACCTCACCAAAGAATACCTGATGAAAAAAAAGCAGCTTACCTGCTTGGATAGCTACAAGCCTGTCGATGATGACCTCTCTTTTGAAGAGCTTTATCAAAAGAAGCTTCAGGAAAGGCTGCTTCAGGCAGAGAAGCTGTTCAATACTCCGATACAGATGAAGGAGACAAGGGAAGAAGTCATCCAGAACTTCGACGAAAACAAGTATCCGAAATATGACCTTGTCGCAAGAAGGATCGTCGGTTACCAGAGCCTGGAAGAGGTTTTGAAGGCCTATGACTATCAAGTAGCAAAGCAGAAGCTTCTCTTTGAAAACAGAGGTCCTTTTGACAGCACACACGCTACCAAAATCTTTGAAAGCCAATATGAGGAAGAACTCACAAACAGCAAAACAGACATCCCCTTTCTCTTCCGAAAAGAGATCGACCCTCGCTTTCTGGCTCTCGGCTGTATTCCGAATCACATCTACAAAAAGATACAAGACTATCTTGATAAGACTAAAAAGGAGGTCACTCAGCTAGAAAAAGAAGCCGAAACATCCTCTGAATCCATTGTCCTTGATCTTCCATATTGCTTCATGGACTTCAAAAACGAGAAGCTTCCCATCGTCTGCCTTTACATGGATGAGGATGATTTGGTCTTTGTTTTCCATTTTGAAGGCCTGAGAAAGAAAAATGCGACCGGCTTTTCAGCCTTTACCTTCCACAACGTATCCGTTTTCAGTCACGATGGCATCACCATCCATGATTCCTTTGACCGCAGCCATATGGACAGATACACGCTTCAGGCTGTCGAACTACGTGAAAACAAAGACCCCTTTTGGATTTCGATGCTCTTGGAGGATGATACCGTCAACGAGCTTTCCTTCCTCTTTGAGGACATATTCTATGATCCCAACTTCTGATCATTCAAGGCAATCATCAGAAAGAATGAAATTACCATCCCTACATTTAACACAATCAATGTCAGTATCATAGAAGCAGCCGAATCCAAGCTGGACCTGTTGGAACTCTTTTTGTGTGCCTGGATAACTGACAAGAGAAAGTTCGTCACACCCTTCAAAGGCATTTTCCTTGATGGTCTTGATGCTCTTTGGAAGCATGAGATTCATAAGCCCTACAGACTGTCCGAAGGCTTCCTCCTGTATCGATAGAACGCCTTCAGGAATCTCAAGAGAGGATGGCAGACTCTGACCATAGAAAGAATAGGCGCCGATGTTCTTGGTGCTATTTGGAATCTTGCTGAGATAGCATCCATGATAGAGTTCTGTCTTATCAGGATTCATCAGGCAATGTTCCGAATAGACATAGTTCGGATTTCCTTCCTCTATCTCGATGTCAAGAAGAGAAGGGCAGAATAGGAAACAGGTCGGATCGATGTTTTCTGTTTTTTTGGATATATAGGCTTTCCCTAAGGAGGTGCAGTCCTCAAAAAGAAGGGAAGGTAGCTCCTTCAAATCAGACAATCTGGCTTCCGAAAGACTGATGCAGGAAGAGAAAACCTTCTCTCCTATCTTCGTCAGTGTATCGGGAAGCTTGATTTCACTCAAAGCAAAGGAAAAAGAAAAAGCTTCATCAGCGATCTCTTCTATTCCTTCTTCGAAGTTGACCTCCTTTAGGGAGTAGCAATGGGAAAAGGCATTGGCGGATATCCTCTTGACATTGGATGGTATAGTGATTTCCTGGATGGAGGAATTGTAATAAAAGGCTTCCCTATCGATATTTTCGACCGTGTCGGGAACGATGGAGCTTTGGCATCCCAAAAGCAGATTCTTCCCGTCTTTATCCAGAAGACAGTTTCCTTTTGCTGAGAATTTCGGATTTGCATTTGAAACAAGAATCTCTTTCAGTTTGGATGCACCGGTAAAGGCATTCTTTCCAATATAGGAAAGGTTGTCTTTTATGGATAGAGAAGAAAGGGAACTGTTGGAAAAGGCATAGTCCCCGATGCTTTCAAGGGAGGCGGGAAGAGAGAGCCCTTCAAGAAGAGAGCAACCGAAAAATGCCTGAGGAAGGATTTTCTTGATTCCCTCTTCCAGAATCGTATTCTTACATCCATATAGGACATTTCCTTCCTTATCCAGGATGGCATCTCTTCCTTCTTGATAGGTTTGATTTTCCTTGTCGACGGTGACCTTTTCAACACTAGGTGTGGTTGAAAAAGCACCCTCGGATATCTCTTTCACATTCTTGGGAATATGGATTTCCTTTAAGGATGAGCAATTGGAAAAGGCGCCTGCCTCTATCTTTTCCAATGAGGTAGGAAAGATGATTTCGGAAAACTTCCTGCATCCTGAGAAGGCGCTTGCAGAAATTTGACTGACTCCTTCGGGAATGTCGCATTTTTCCAATGCATAGCAGTTTTCAAATAGGGAAGAAGGAATTTCCTTGATGCCATCCGGAAGAACCGCTTCCTTCAAGGCAAAGCAAGAGAAAAAAAGAGAAGAGGGAAGAGCAGTGAGCTTCTCAGGCAACGTGACAGATAGTAAGGAATAGCATTTCTGGAAGCAGTTTTCCTTGATTTCCGTGATATTTTTGGAAAAGACGATGGACTGAAGTCCGCTTCCCATGAAGGCTGATTCCCCGATTGAAGTGACATCATCACTCATGACGACATTCATCTTGTTCTGTACGCCATGGAAGGTTTCCTTAGGTATGGAATCGATTCCCTTGATGTGTATTTCATCAAGAGCGACATTGTCAAAATAAAGGGTAGCTGAATTCATGCAGGGATTGGCATCTTCTTCAAACTCAATCCTCAGCCAAGAATCTATATCTCCTTCATAATAGACATCCTTGAGTTTCTTGCAGCCGTCAAAGGCACTGTATCCAATTCTTTCCATGCTTTTTGGTATAGATAGTTTCTTCAGGTTGCTGCAACGATAGAAGGCTTCATGGCATATCTCGGTCATGGTATCTGGGAGATAGACGAAAGCCACGTTCTTACGATTCTTGAAAGCTCCGCTTGAAACAGAGGTAACCTTTTCCCCGTTATACAGGGAAGGGATGATGTATTCTCTCCTGGTACCTTTGATCGAAGCAACTTCATAGCCTGAGACAATTTTGCGGAAGGTAAAGTCCGTGTTTGTCCATTGAGCCTTCAATGTGACGTCATCAGAAAAAGGAAAGCTATCTCCGGACATATTTATCTTGGTATCTAGATGATACCATCCGTCAAATTGAACGTTTCCCATCGATGAAACAGATTCTGGAACGGGAAGGGAGTAGGGCTGATGATATCTCAATTCCAGTTCACTTTCCGATAGGATTCCGCCTGTTGCATCCAGATAGACATGAACTATCTTTTCTTCAGGCATGGAAGAAACCTCTCCTTCCTGAAAGGAAGAGAAAAAAGAAGAAGGCTTTTCTGCATTACAGGAACATAGAAAGGGAAGAAGGGCTAAGATTAAATACCGTTTTTTCATGCTGAATCCATTATAGGAAAATCACCAAAGGAAGAAAAGTTCCGAGGACGAGAGTGTGTTGCCATTTTTCCATACAAGTATGATAAAATATAGACAAATGGAAAAGAAACAGTTGGAAGACAAAATCCAGAAAGACATCGACCGCAAGACCCTTGAAGACGATGAAGAACTATCCTTCATCGAATATCAGGAAAACGTGACCCACAGCAAGGAGGAAAGAAGGAACCGTATCCTTTTGATTGCCCTTTCAAGTGCCGTCTATCTTCTCGGTCTTGGGCTTTTTGCGACTATCGCAAACACCCTTCTTGAAATCAACAGAATCTTCGGCATCGTCGTTTTGTCAGTTCTTTCACTCATCTATACCATCTGCTACATCATCGTCATCTGTTCCATCTTCAGCAAGCATTCCTTCGACATCGATTTGAAAAGGAAGGAAAACCATCGTTTCTCCGAAAGAAAGAACAACAA
>JBNMLQ010000109.1:0-4998 GCA_050874925.1 Candidatus Enterosoma sp.
AAAAAGGTATGGTATTCCCGTTGTCCTGATCCCCTTTACAATGTCGTGGCCATCGACTGCGGTTGCAAGCTCAACATCATCCGAAAGCTCAACCAGAACAAGTGCAACGTCGTCGTCGTTCCTTTTGACACATCCGTCGAAAACATCCTCAGATACAAACCAGACGGGCTCTTCATCTCCAATGGTCCGGGTGACCCGGAAGATGTCACCTGTGTCATCCATGACATCCAGGAACTGAAAGGCAGGCTTCCAATCCTTGGCATATGCCTTGGTCATCAGATGATCGGACTCGCCTATAATGCCAGGACCTATAAGATGAAATTCGGTCATCGTGGAGCCAACCACCCGGTCAAGGACATCACCACCGGAAAGATTGAAATCACATCCCAGAACCATTCCTACTCCATCGACAAGGACTCCTTGGAAGGAACAGGGCTGGAACTGACCCACATCAATATCCTCGACAATGAAGTCGAGGGTGTCCAGGACAGAATAAACCGGGTCATCGGTACCCAGTACCATCCGGAATCTGCGGCCGGTCCTGAAGATTCAGGCTATATCTTCAAGAGATTCCTAGACAACATGAAAGCCTTCAGGGAGGAAAAACAGAATGCCGAAAAGAACTGATTTGAAACGTATCATGATCATCGGTTCCGGACCGATCGTCATCGGACAGGGCGCCGAATTCGACTATGCCGGAACACAGGCATGCCTCGCCTTGAAGGAAGAAGGCTATGAGACCATCCTTGTCAATTCCAATCCTGCCACCATCATGACCGATACCAAGATTGCCGACAAGGTCTATATGGAACCGCTCGACCTGGAGAATGTCGCCAAGATCATCCGTATCGAAAGACCGGACGGAATCCTTTGCTCCATCGGAGGTCAGACCGGTCTCAACCTTGGCATGAAGCTATATAAGAACGGCATTCTGGATGAATGCCATACCGAGCTTCTCGGAACTTCCTATGATGCCATCAGCAAGGCGGAAGACAGAGAACTCTTCAAGGAACTCTGCCAGCAGATCGGAGAACCGATTTTGGAGAGCTATTCTGCCAAGACGCTCGAAGAAGTCATCGCTGCCGCAGAAAAGATCGGATATCCTGTCATTTTGAGGCCTGCCTTCACCTTGGGCGGTACCGGAGGCGGATTTGCCGACAATGAAGAGGAGCTTATCCCGCTTGCCACAAACGGACTCAAGCTGTCCCCCGTCAATGAAGTCCTGGTAGAAAAATCCATCAAGGGCTTCAAAGAGATCGAATATGAAGTCCTCCGTGACAAAAACGATACTGCCATCGTCGTCTGCAATATGGAGAACATCGATCCGGTAGGCATCCATACAGGCGATTCCATCGTCGTTGCCCCCAGCCAGACCCTGACCAACAAAGAGTATCAGATGCTCAGGAATTCAGCCCTGAAGATCATCCGTGCCTTGAAGATCGAAGGTGGATGCAATGTCCAGTTCTCCCTCGATCCCTATTCCTTCCAATACTACGTCATCGAGGTCAATCCACGTGTCAGCCGTTCTTCTGCCTTGGCCAGCAAGGCCTCCGGTTTCCCGATTGCCAGGGTCTCAGCCAAGATTGCCGTCGGCATGCAGCTTGATGAAATCGACATCGCCAACACCAAGGCAAGCTTCGAGCCGACCCTTGACTATGTCGTCACCAAGATTCCCCGTTTCCCGTTTGACAAATTCGATGATGCCAACCGTTCTTTGTCTACACAGATGAAGGCAACCGGCGAAGTCATGGCCATCGGAAGAACCATCGAAGAAAGCATGCTCAAGGCCGTCCGTTCCCTTGAAATCAAGGCCTGCCATCTCGAACTTGGCAAGTTCAAGGACAAATCCGTGGAAGAGCTCATCGACATCATCAAGCAGCATACGGACGAAAGACCCTTTGCCATCATGGAAGCCTTCCGGAAGGGCGTCATGATCGATGACATCTATTTCCTGACCAAGATTGACCGCTTCTTCCTGGAAAAGATGTACAACATCTATCGCATGGAGAACGAACTCAAGAGCCATCCGCTTGAAAAGGAATTGTTCCTCAAAGCCAAAAGAATGGGATTTTCGGATGAATATCTCGGAAAGATTTATCATAAGAGCAAGCTTGAAATCTATGAATACCGCAAGAAGAACCACATCTATCCGGTCTATAAGATGATCGATACCTGTGCGAGCGAATTCAAATCCTATATTCCATACTTCTATAGCACCTATGAAGAAGAAAACGAATCCGTCTGCGACAACAGAAAGAAGATCATCGTCCTAGGTTCCGGTCCGATCCGTATCGGACAGGGTGTCGAATTCGACTATTCCACCACGCACTGCGTCTGGGCTCTCCAGAAGGAAGGCTATCAGGCCATCGTCATCAATAACAATCCAGAGACTGTCTCTACGGACTATACCCTTTCCGACAAGCTCTATTTCGAACCATTGACGATCGAAGACGTCATGAACGTCATCGATTTTGAAAAGCCCGAAGGTGTCATCGTCGCCTTAGGCGGTCAGACACCGATCAACCTTTCTTCTGACTTGGCCAAGCTCGGCGTCAAGATCATCGGTTCTTCCGTCGAAGCCATCGATACTGCCGAAGACAGGGACCAATTCGAAGAAGCCATGGCTAAGATCGACATCCCGCTTCCGAAGGGTGTGGCTGTCACGAATCTCGAAGACGGCATCAAGGCTGCCAAGGATATCGGCTTCCCGGTCCTTGTCCGACCTTCCTTCGTCCTTGGCGGAAGAATGATGAAAATCATCAACGACGAAGAGACACTGAAGGAATTCATCACCCAGGTCTTCGACTTTGACAGCGAACATCCGGTTCTCATCGACCAGTACATCTATGGCATCGAATGCGAAGTCGACGCCATCTCCGACGGCAAGGATGTCTTCATTCCGGGAATCATGCAGCTCATCGAAAGGACGGGTGTCCATTCCGGTGACTCCATGAGTGTCTATCCTCCCTATTCCTTAAGTGAAAAGGTCAAGAATACCATCATCGACTATACCAGGAAAATCGGTATCGCCATCAAGATGGTCGGCCTTTTCAACATCCAGTTCATCGTCAAGAAGGACACTGAAGAAGTCTTCATCATCGAAGTCAATCCTCGTTCCAGCCGTACGGTTCCCTTCCTTGCCAAGTCGACTTCCGCTCCGATTGCCGACATCGCAAGCCAGGTCATGCTCGGCCACAGCCTGAAGGAACTTGGATATGTCGGCATCTATCCAAGCAAGAAGAGATGGTATGTCAAGACGCCGACATTCTCCTTCACCAAGATTCAAGGGATGGATGTCGTCCTTTCACCTGAGATGAAATCGACAGGCGAAGCCATCGGATATGACAAGTCTCTCAACCGTGCCTTGTATAAATCCTTGCGTGCCTCCGGTCAGAGGCTCATCAACTACGGAACCGTATTGGCGACGATTGCCGATCCGGACAAGGAAGCTGCTCTCAAGCTCATAAGACGTTTCTATAATCTCGGCTTCAACATCGAAGCAACTCCAGGAACAGCAAAGTTCCTCAAGGAAAACGGAATCAAGACCAGGGTTCGCCACAAGATCAGCGAAAACAGCGAGGAAATCCTGGATTCCATCCGCAAAGGCTATGTTTCCTACGTCATCAACACCATGTCAGACAGCAACATCGACAAGGAACATGACGGCATCCAGATCAGAAGATGTGCCATCGACAACAACGTTCCTGTCTTCACCTGCCTTGATACGGTCGATGCCCTGCTGGACGTCTTGGAAGAAATGACGATGTCCGTCTCTACCATCGACGCGGAGTGAATATGGAAGACAAGACACTTACAATCATAGAGAACAGATGTGTCGGGCCGGATGTATACCTTCTGACATTGGATGGTGATATATCCTTGAAAGGTTCTGGACAGTTTGCCAATCTGAAGCTGGACAACCACTACCTGAGAAGACCATTGTCCATCCATGACTATGACGATCATTCCGTCAGCTTCCTATACAAGGTGCTTGGCCAGGGGACCAAAGAGCTCAGCGAATACCCCATAGGCAAGACAATCGATGTCCTGCTTCCCTTGGGAAACGGATTCGACACCTCCAAATCAAAGAAGCCTCTTCTTATCGGAGGTGGTATCGGAATTGCTCCGCTTTACCATTTGGCAAAGGAATTGGTAAATCAAGGAAAGGAAGTTCAAATCATCCTAGGATTCAAGACAAAAAGTGAAGTATTCTATGAAGAAGAATTTAGAAGATTCGGTTTTGTCACCATTCTTACGGATGACGGAAGCTATGGTGAGAAAGGAAATCCGGTCTCATACTTAAAGAGCCATGAAATCGATTATGACTACTATTACGCATGTGGTCCTTCCATCATGCTAAAATTCCTGGCTCAGTCCTTTGAAAACGGCGAAGTCAGTTTGGAAGCCAGGATGGGATGCGGATTTGGTGCCTGCATGGGATGCAGCATCAAGACGACGAAAGGAAACAAGCGCATCTGCAAAGACGGCCCTGTGTTTGCAAGCGAGGAGGTATTCCATGAATCCACTGCAGATTGAGTTCCTCGGCAAGGTTTTCAAGAATCCTGTCATCCCTGCTTCCGGATGTTTCGGATTCGGATATGAGTTTGCCGATCTCTATGACATCAACATCCTTGGAAGCATCGCCATCAAGGGTACCACCCTTGAGCCGAGATTCGGCAATCCGCTTCCCAGGATCGCCGAATGCCCCGGTGGGCTTATCAATTCCATCGGATTGCAGAATCCTGGGGTAGACAAAGTCATCAGCAAAGAGCTTGTCTCTCTTGACAAGGTCTATTCAGACCAGGTCCTTGCCAATGTCGGCGGGCATTCCATCGAAGACTATGTCGAAACGGTACGAAGATTTGATACCTGCCAGAAAGTATTTGCTATCGAGCTGAACATCTCCTGTCCCAACGTCAAGGAGGGGGGTATGGCCTTCGGTGTGGACCCCGTCGTCGCTTCAAACCTGGTCAAGGAAGTCAAAAAGGTGACGTCAAA
>JBNMLQ010000110.1:0-4987 GCA_050874925.1 Candidatus Enterosoma sp.
GATGTACATGATATTGAACTATGTTCCGTTCAGTTTCTTCATGGATACCATTTCTTTGCTCATCTTCCGCCTTTGCTATTATGCCTTGATGCTATTCCCGGTCATCTATTTCAAAAACCACTTCAAAATAGAGATTGAGAAGCCCCTGAAGGAGCTTCATTATCTTGTCCTGCTCCCCCTCCTTCTTCCTTGCCTGATGGACATCATCTACTGCAACATCTACGAAGTGGAGTTCAACGTCGGCTTTTCGCTTACGGAGCTGCTTCTTGAGGCAGCCGTGGACCTCTTCGATTCCATCGTCGAGGACATCATCTTTGTCGATGTCCTGATTGCCTTCCTTTTTGACATCATCCATAAAAAGAAGAAAAGAAACATCCGATGCATGCTTTTCTCAGCAGCCTTCTTCTCCTTGATAAGATGTTATGTCTTCATCTATGAGAGTCCTCTTGATGCCATGCTGACCATCTTCGTAACAGCCATCATCACCTTCGCATGCGCATATCTGGCCATCTATTTTGATTCTGCCCTGATACCGATCATCTTCCACTTCCTCTTCAACGTGCCGAACTTCGTCATCGCTCCGATTCTCTTCAACTACTCTACTCAGCCGGAATATGTCATCTTCACCATCCTCTTCATGGTTCCCCTCTTGGCCTATACGTTTTTCATCTATATCCTTTCAGAAAAGAAATATCACAGAATGAATGTGGAGTATTCCTAGCATGAAAAAGACAAAAACCTATTCCAAAATCGATCTGATACCAAAAGGAAGCGCCTCTGATATCATCACCAAAGGATGCATGTGCCTGGAAGGCGGTGCCTTCAGAGGCACCTATACGGCCGGTGTGCTGGATTTTCTGATGCAGCATGACATCAATCTGGAAACCACCATCGGCATATCCGCAGGAAGCCTGTGTGGCATGCTCTATGTCTCCGGAGACATCGGAAGAGCAGGAAGAATCAACCTCCTTTACAGGCATGACACCCGTTATGTCGGCTTGAAGGCCTATCCGAAGAACAAAGGCCTCATCGGTTTCGATTTCTGTCTGAACGATGTCAACCGGGAACTACCCTTCAATGCCGAAAGATTCTATGACACCAAAAGAAGATTCATCGCCGTCGCAACCGACATCGAGACAGGGAAGGCTACTTATTTTGAAAAAGGAAAATGTGCCGACATCCTCAAAGCCGTCCAAGCCAGTGCTTCCATGCCCTATATCTCAAGACCCGTCAATGTCGAAGGCAGGCTCTATCTGGATGGTGGGGTAAGCTGCAAGGTTCCCTATCGATATGCGCTTGACCACGGCTTTGAAAAAATCGTTGTCATCATGACCAGACAGCAGGGATATCGCAAGAAAAGTTCCAAGGCAAGCATCGACTATGCCAAGATATGCTATCTCAGGCATCCTGAATTTGCCATGAAGCTAGGGCACAGCCAGGACAACGCAAATCTAGAATATGACGAGATTGACAGACTCGGAAAAGAAGGAAGAATATTTGTCATATACCCAAGAAAGCCAATAACCATCTCCCGTCTGGAGGGAGACATGGAAAAACTTGGAAACCTGTATTTCGATGGATATGAGGATGCCAGCTACTATCTTCCCATGCTGAAAGAATACCTCTATGGAAGAAGCTGACTATCTCAAGAGCCGATTTAGGGAATTGGCAAACCGCTGTATCTCGGATTCCTACCTCACGCATAGTGAGTTCCTTTCCATGTCAGAGCAGGGTATCTTCTATGAGATGCTGAAGGAAGAACATGTTTCCTACTTGGAAAGAAAATACCATGGCGTCAGCTACTTCTTCTATGGTGGGCATGAGGAAGACGATCGAAAAATCCTCTATTTCATTCCATCCTATCTGACAAAGGAAGAAGCACTCGAGGAAGAAAGCCTAGGTGCCACCTTTTCCTGTCTTCACATATCTCCAAGAAACCCAAAATTTGCCGATACATTGACTCACAGGGACTACTTGGGAGCCTTGATGCACCTAGGTGTACGAAGGGAGATGTACGGAGATATCCTGACTGACGGTACAGAAGGATATGTCTTTGTCATGAACGCCGTCAAGGACAGTATCCAGAATGAGCTTGGCAAAATCAGGCATACCAGCGTCAAGGTTGAAGAAATCCTTCCCAAAGACTGCCCGTTTGAGATGCGCTTCGAACTGGAAGACATCAACGTGTCATCCAACCGTCTCGACTGCATCCTTGCGGAAGTCTACCATCTCTCAAGAAGGGATGCACAGGTATTGATTGCCAACGCCTGCATCTTCATCGACGGCATGACCTGCATGGACAATTCCCATACCTTGAAGGAAAATGACCGGGTTTCCGTCAAGGGAAAAGGAAAGTTCATCTTCCTTGGCGAAGGCAAGATGTCACGGAAAAACAGGCTTTTCTGCAAAATCAAAAAATATTGTTGAAAGATATAGATGGTATTATAAATATCTTTCGATTCATACCAATCCAATATCTTTTATGCAGGTTTGTTTTTAGGCATCCTCTACCACTTGTTATATACTTTTTCGGCAAATCCCATCAGGGAATGGATTTCAAATGTCTTTCCTTCCACCTGGATTCTTCCGTCATAGGTTCCAAAGACCTGTCTTTGCCTGGAATTGATGATCAAGATATTGGCTCCGCCTTTTCTTACGATGAGCGGTGTGAAATCAAGGTCGATGGAACCATCCTTGCTCGTAAGCTTCCAAGGAAGATGATAGGCATCCTTTCCTTTTTCCTGCGGAATGTGGAATGTCACGTTATCAAGCTTGTATCCTTTATGGTCATAGAAGAACATGTTTTCACTTGCCTTGGACGTATCACCGAATCCATAGCCGAGGTTGAATCCGATGGTGTGGTTTTCATAGACATCATTCATGCTTGCCCAATACCATGTGTTCTTTCTTGTCCATACGCCTCTTCCCCAATCCAGTACACCATGGGCATCATCCATGGAATATGTCCTTCCGTCATAGGTGAAGCTTCCTTTGGCCTTCAGGTTGTTGATTTTCTGATTATAGTAGAAATGTCTTTCTTTTTGGAACGGTGTTGCGATGACCATGGTGTCATCACACGTCTCTTCCAAATAGATGTCGACCATGACATCCTTTCCAGGGGTCAGTCCCTGGAACGTTCCAACCAAATGCCTTGTCTTTCCATCATTGACAAACGAAAGAGAGACATGCTTATCCACATATTTGGTGATACCTATTCCTGACGTCTCTGGAAGTCCTCTTTTACCGAAGCTGAAGGGATGCATATAGGATTTCTCAAGATAGGTCCTCTTCTGATAATCAAAAAGAGTCAGGCTGCACAGATCCATATAGGAATTGTCATCGATCGTCAGGGCTATGCCATATTGCCTGTTTCCGACATAATAATAGTCCCATTCCTTGATCCTGCTCTTTCCTGCCTTGATGTCAGCTCTATGGTATTCCCGGACAGGCCGAAAGGCATATCCAGCCTCCATCAGGTTTCCGTTTTCATCCAGCAGTCTTCCCTCAGACAATCGATGCTGTTCCATGGTCATTCTCCTTTGTCATTGTTATCATTATATGAAATGTAAGCCCTTTTATGAACAAAAAGCAAAATGTTTTCATGTTTTGCTTCTGATTGAGTATACTTTTTAGGAACCATGTGAGGTAAACGAGAATATGAAATGGAAATTTCAAGGATGTGAAAAAGAGACAGACCATCGTTTCTTAAATTTCTATACACTCCACTACGAAGTCACCAAGGATGATGGAAGCGTCAAGGATACCAGCTATTTCCTAGCAAGCAGAAACGAAAGCAAGGAAGAACTTCGGATTGCAAAGCAAGACTTCAAAAGAGCCGATGCCGTCTTGATCGGAACCTATTGCTTCATCAAAGGAGAACTGCATCTCCTTCTTGAAAGGCAGTTCCGTCAGGCCCTCAACCATGAAGTCATCTCCTTTCCCGCCGGACTTTGTGACAAGAGCGACCATGACGTCATCGAAACAGCCAGAAGGGAACTTCGTGAAGAAACCGGCTATTCCTGCACGGATCTTCAGCTTCTTCTTCCACCTTCTCCGACAAGCGAAGGTCTTTCCGATGAATGCAATGCCGTCGTCACGGCAAGGATTCTCGATAAAGGCGCAGACGAGAAGGAAGAATTCGAAGACATCTCTGCAAGACTCTACTCCGTAAAAGAAGTCCAGGCTCTTTTAGATGATGAGAACGTCATCTTCAGCAATTCAGCAAGGCTTCTCATCCTATATCTTCTCGAAAAATATCGCAGCTAGTTCCAAGAAGAAAGAAAAAGAAGTACAATATAAAAGTTAGTGAGGTTTAACTATATGGCTTGTACAACAATATTGGTCGGTAAAAAAGCGAGTTACGACGGCTCGACGATGATTGCCCGAAACGATGATTCCCCAAGCGGCATGTTCCATGTCAAGAAGATGGTCGTCGTGCCACCATCCAAGCAAAAGAATCCTTATGTTTCCGTCTTATCCCACGTCAAGGTAGAGCTCCCTGACAATCCTTTGCAATATACTCTGATGCCCAATGTCGATCCCAAGGAAGGAATCTGGGGTGCAAGCGGCATCAACAGCGAAAATGTCTCCATGTCAGCCACTGAGACAATCACGTCCAATCCAAGAGTCCTCGGTGCCGACCCGATGGTCGAATATGTGCCAAGAAAAGGAAGCCGGAAGGAAATCCCGGGTGGAATCGGAGAAGAAGACCTTGTCGTCCTCGTCCTTCCCTACATCCATTCGGCAAGGGAGGGTGTTCTCCATCTCGGTTCGCTTCTTGAAAAATACGGCACCTATGAACCTAATGGCATCGCCTTCAGTGACAAGGATGAAATCTGGTGGTTGGAAACAATCGGCGGCCATCACTATATCGCGGTGAAGGTTCCCGATGAAAAGTATGTCGTCATGCCCAACCAGTTCGGTCTTGACCATTTCGACTTCGAGGATGCCATGAGTGAGCAGAAGGAAAACATCTGTTCTCCCGACC
>JBNMLQ010000111.1:0-4920 GCA_050874925.1 Candidatus Enterosoma sp.
CAGTCCTTGAAGAACTTCTCAAGCTTCTCGATTCCTGCCAAGGCAAGCTTCATCTCATCATCCCCATCAAGATGCCAGACGTTTCTGGCAAAGCGGACGAATCTCCATGCACAGCCAGGATCCTTTTTCAAAATGAAGCGCATCACCCTAGGAGTGAGAATGGCAAGTCCGACACCATGGGTGATGTCATAGAAGGCGGAAAGCTCATGCTCCATCATATGGACAGGCCATCCGGTACCGACCTTTCCGTATTCCGGGATGCCGGAACAGGCAACATCAGAAGCAGACATGAGATTGGCTCTGGCCGAATAATTATCAGGTTCCTTCAAGGCGATGGGAAGATTGTGAATGACTGTCCTAAGGATTGTTTCAGCGATGCCATCGGATAGTTCGCTGTCCTCCGTCTTGGAGAAATAGCCCTCGAAGATATGGCTCATGATATCCGCACTTCCGGCAGCAGTCTGATATCTGCTGACACTGTAGGTATAGGTCGGATCCAGCAAAGAAGCATAAGGATAGCAGAAAGATGCACCGAGTTTCTCATGGGTCGTCATATTGGAGATGACACCACCGGAATCGAATTCCGACCCCGTCGCCGATATCGTCAATATATCGATAAGAGGAAGAGCCTTTGACTTGCTTCCGCCAGCCTTGACCATATCCCAGAGTTCTCCCTCATAATAAAACCCGGAACAGATGGCCTTGGAGCAGTCGATGACAGACCCGCCACCGACAGCCAAGACGACATCGACATGCTTTTCCTTGCAGATGTCGACACCTCTTCTGACAGATTCAATCCTCGGATTGGGTTCTACACCAGGACATTCAAAAACTTCAAAACCACCTTTGGAAAGGATATCCATGACAACATCATAGACACCAATCTTCTTGATGGAACCTCCCCCATAGACAAGAAGGACCTTCTTGCCAAAATGATTCAAGGCTTCTTCAAGATGAGATATCGCACCCTTTCCAAAATACAGCTTCGTCGGAATGTCATGAACAAAGTTTTCCATACATAGTACCTCTTGGCTACCATTGTATCCTGTCAAAAAAAGCAATGCAAGAATGGAAATCCCGGCAAAAAGAAAGTTTCGTTTCCTAAACTCACCTTTTGGGTTTATAATTGAATTCCGAGTATGGAGGCTCATTGTTATTATGGATATTTCCGAATATAAGAACGTCAGATTGCTCGATCATCCGCTTTTGAAACACAAGATTTCCATCCTTCGCGACAAGGATACGCCGACCAGCCAGTTCCGTCAGTGTGTCAAGGAAATCGCCATCATGGAAGGCTATGAAGCCTTAAGAGACGTCGAGACCAAACAGGTCGAAATTCAGACTCCGATTGAAAAGACCGTCCAGCCGATGGTTGTCGGCAGGAACCTTTGCTTCGTCCCGATTCTCAGAGCCGGCATGGGCATGGTAGACGGCTTCACCGAACTCGTCCCGACGGCCAAGGTCGGACATATCGGTCTGTATCGTGACGAAGTCACCCATGAGCCACACGAATATTATTGCAAGCTTCCCGATCATCTTGAACAGAAGCAGGTCTATCTTCTCGATCCGATGCTTGCCACCGGCGGAAGCGCCATCGATGCCGTCAAGCTTCTCAAGCAGCACGGAGCCAAGAACCTTCACTTCGTCTGCATCATCGCTGCACCGGAAGGCGTCAAGGCCTTCTGCAAGGTCAATCCGGACATTCCTCTTTATATCGGTTCCTTGGATAGACAGCTCAACGAAAATGCCTATATCTGCCCAGGACTGGGAGATGCCGGAGACAGAATCTTCGGTACCGTCAAGGAGTAAGAATTCACTGCCATCCTATCGATGGCAGTTTTTTCTTGAAGTATATGCAATCATGGACTAAAATGTTTGCATTCACCTATATTCTTAACCAGGAGGTTTAACATGAACATTTGGCATGATATGGATTCTTCCAAAGTCACCCCGGAACTTTTCACTGCCGTCGTCGAGATTCCCAAGGGTTCCAACTGCAAATATGAGCTCGACAAGAAGACCGGTCTCATCAAGCTTGACCGTCTCTTATATACCGCCACACACTATCCGGCAAACTACGGATTCATCCCGCTCACCTTTGCCCAGGACAATGACCCTCTGGACGTCCTCGTCCTCTGCGATGAACCGCTTGTTCCTCTCTGTGAGGTAGAAGCAAGACCTATCGGCATGGTCCGTATGGTCGACCAGGGATACATCGACGAGAAGATCGTCGCCGTCTGCACAGGCGATCCCTTCTATTCCCATTTCGAAGACATCAAGGAGCTTCCCTCCTTCGTCGGAAATGAAATCCGTCATTTCTTCAGGGTCTACAAGAACCTCGAAGGCAAGGTGACCCAGGTCACTGCCATCAAGGGAAAGGAAGCTGCCATCAAGACCATCCACAATTCCATGCTCGCCTACAAGGATTACAAGGAAGGAAAGTTCAAGGCATATAAGCCTGCCTTCCAGGAAGGTGAGCCTATCACCGAGAAGGTCGCCGAAAGAATCCTCTGAAAACTGACTCCCACGCCTATCTCAGGCATGGGAGTTTTTCAATCGTTTCAGTTGACTTTTCAAATGGAAAAGAATAATCTCAATATACCCCTAGGGGGTGTCTAAGGAGACTACGATGAAAGAAAATATCAAATATCATGTATCCGGCATGACATGTGCAAGCTGCGTCGCACATGTCGACAAGGCCGTCAGAAACTTACAAGGCGTCAAGGACTGCAATGTGAACCTGTTGACCAGTTCCATGCTTGTATCCTACGAAGACAATATCAAGGATGAAGATATCATCAAGGCTGTGGAAAAGGCAGGCTACCAGGCAAGCCTCCCAGGATCAGAAAGCAAGACCAGAAGCCTTGATGAGGATTTCAAGGACACGGAGACACCAAAGCTTCTCAGAAGATTGATCATCTCCCTCGTCCTTCTTGTTCCTCTCTTCTATATCGGCATGGGATATATGCTGAACATGGAATACCATCAGCAGATATTCCCGCTTGGAGCATTCGGAGAAAACGAGCTCCTTGTCGGACTGACGGAGATGTCCCTTGCCCTGGTCATCATGTTCGTCAACAGGAAGTTCTTCACTTCCGGAATCAAGGCCCTGATCCATAGACAGCCCAACATGGATACCCTCATCGCCTTAGGTAGCGGAGTATCCTTCCTCTATTCCTTCGTCATGATGTTTGTCATGGCCTTCTATGCCAAGGAAAACAACTGGTCCGAAGTCATGAAGGCAAGCATGAACCTCTCTTTTGAAACATCGGGCATGGTTCCTACCCTCATTACCATCGGAAAAACATTGGAATCCTATTCCAAAGGAAGATCCACGGATGCCATCAAAGGGCTTCTTGACCTCGCACCGAAGAATGCGCATGTGATAAGAGATGGAAAGCAGGTGACCATCCCGGTCGATGACGTGAGGTTAGAAGATACCTTCATCGTCCTTCCGGGAGAGAACTTCCCGGTCGATGGCATCGTCATCGAAGGAGAAAGCAGCGTCAACGAATCCGCCTTGAGCGGAGAATCCCTTCCGGTAGACAAAAGCAGTGGAAGCAAGGTCTCTGCTGCGACGACAAACCTCAACGGCAGTCTCACCTGCAAGGCAACCAGGATTGGGAATGATACGACCTTGCATCAAATCGTGAAAATGGTAGAGACGGCTTCCTCGACGAAGACCAAAATCAGTCGCATCGCCGACCAGGTGGCCGGCATCTTCGTTCCCATCGTCATGACTATCTCTCTTCTCGTCTTCCTTTGCTGGCTCATCTTCGGAGGAGACTTCGTCTCATCCTTGGGAGAGACGACCATGCTTACCTATGCCATCGAAAGAGCCATCTCCGTCCTTGTCATCTCCTGTCCCTGTGCCCTGGGTCTGGCAACACCGGTAGCCATCATGGTCGCAAGCGGCAAGGGAGCCAAAAACGGCATTTTCTTCAAGACAGCCTCTGCCATGGAAGAGACCGGCAAGGTAGACTTCGTCGTCCTTGACAAGACAGGCACCATCACCAAGGGAAAGCCGGAAGTAAAGGAAATCTGTCCTATCGGCACCAGCGAAGAGAAGCTTCTTGAAATCGCCTGCTCATTGGAAGCAAAAAGCGAGCATCCTCTTTCCAAGGCCGTCACTGAAAAAGGAAAGGAAAGAAACATTCCTGTCTCTTCCTGCCAGTCCTTCCAAAGCCTGCCCGGCCATGGCATCAAGGGAACAATAGACGGCGTATCCTATTTTGCCGGAAACGAATCTATGATGAAGGAGCATGGTCTCATGACAGACGAAGTCACCCTTCTAGGAAAGGAACATGCAAAGAAAGGGGAAACTCCTCTCTTCTTTGCCAAGGAAGACAGCCTCCTTGGTATCATCTTCGTTGCCGATTCCCTCAAGGAGGATTCTGCCTTGGCAATCCGCAAGATGCAGGAAAGTGGCATCGAGGTCGTCATGCTGACAGGTGACAATGCCACGACAGCCAGAGTCATCGCAGAGGAAGTCCATATCCGTCACGTCATCAGCGATGTGCTTCCTCAGGGAAAGCTCTCTCTCATCAAGGAGCTCCAGAAATATGGAAAGGTCGCCATGGTCGGAGACGGCATCAACGATGCACCGTCATTGACTCAGGCCGACATCGGCATCGCCATCGGTGCCGGAAGCGACATCGCCATCGACTCTGCCGACGTAATCTTAAGCAAGTCGACCCTGATGGATGCCTTCAAGGCAATACAGCTATCTAGACAGACTTTGAAGAACATCAAGGAGAACCTCTTCTGGGCCTTCTTCTACAACATCGTCATGATTCCGATTGCAGCCGGTTGCTTCTCCGCCATAGGACTGGCCAAGCTTCGCCCATGGATGGGTGCTGCCAGCATGGCCTTAAGTTCCCTTTGTGTCGTCTTGAATGCCTTGAGGCTGAACCTCTATTC
>JBNMLQ010000112.1:0-4880 GCA_050874925.1 Candidatus Enterosoma sp.
AGAAGGGAAACGGTTGAGATAGACATCGCCTAACTTCGTACCTAAACAGTCACAGACGGCTTTTGCCAATTCCGGATTGGCAGAGAGAGCGTAGACAACTGCATTATCTTCGATCTTCATATGTACCTCCAAAATAACGTGACTATTCTACTACTTTCACTAATTGTTTTCTCATACTTTTTACATTTTCATGAAAATTGTATGGTTTAAGAAATCCAGCCTACTCGAAATCATCATCCGATGCAGGAACCTGAATGATCAAAGGAGCCTTCATAGACGTGTTAAGTTGATAATTCTCCGTCACATCATTTCCGGAAGCATCAACAATCTTTGTTGGCGTAATCATGTAATAATAACCATTGTTGATGATGACGACTTCAACTTTGAAATCCGATACCAAATGGTCCTTCAAGAGACCGGAATATGTTAGATACGTATTTGGATTCTTCTTGATTTCGTCTTTCAATCTTGAAGCAATTTCCGATGTAGAAAGTCCCACATATTCCGAAGAGGCCTTGAAGGATTTTGCATTGACCATCAAAGTCTGCTTCTTGATTTCATAATTCACATCACCCTGATACTGAACCTCGAAATCATCCTTGGAATAAGTCTTATTGTTGACTTTGACCTTATAATCCGTGATTTCAAATCCAGAATAGATTCCGGCATCCACAAAAGACTGATTATACTGGACCTCCGTCAAAGAGACACTGTAAGATCTGTTTGGCATCTCCTTGCCATCCAATCCAAAGAGCTTTACGGAATAGCCTGGGTGATGCGAATTCCCATCATAGGTACCAAAATCTGACTTGTTCATCGTTATCATGAGGGTTGGCTTCTCATAAGTCAGCTTAAAATCTTTGACGGTGATTTTATAATCACCCAAGCCATCTTTTCCATTCGATGTGACGACAACATCATCCCCATGAATGATATTTTCGCCTTCAGTCGAGAGGTTGACCGTATCTTTCAACGTGACCTTGATGTCGTCTTTAGTCAGTTTACCATCCACAGAATTGACACTTTCCACCGATAGACTGATTTCTCCAGGTTTCTTGGTTACATCCTCCTGAAGAGTAGTCAACCTGACATCTTTCATTTTGACAGTCGCAGGATATCTGACGATGTTGAAAGAAGAATCCTTGATGGTAAGATCCATCGTATTGGACGTTCCTCCTTCTTCCCATATCAGGTTGCTGGTATTAAGATTATCAAACCCAAAACCACTTACATCACATTTCACTTTTTTCAGCTTTGGATACTTGGCACCAAAGCTATTCTCATCATAAGATGATGGATCAAATTCGCAATTGAATTTACTTATATCATCATCATCAACGATTGAATCCGGCAGATTTGAAGTGAACTCAAGTTGATATGACTCGTTAAAAATTGGTTTATCTGACTTATAGTAATCTGTTTTATCGAACTTATAGCTCAAAGTACCACTGAATTTATAGATATAGAAACGTTCAAAAGAAGGCTCTTCCGTACGCTTATAGGAAAGAGTAGTATCATCAAACTTCCAAAGATAGTCTTCCAACGGAGTTTCTTTGTCATCAATTGAAATACAGTAATTCCCGGTGACATCCTCAAAACCGCCATTATCATTTTTATGTCTTACGGTGATACGGAAATTATCCAACAAAGAATAAGCATCGACAGACTCATCTTTTGGAAGACTTCCACCAGGCATTCTTTCAAAATGAATCTCGTCCTCTTTATACAAACCTTTAAAATAACCCGTATATCCCGTATATTTACCATAAAGGGACGCTTCCCCATCACTCACTTCCTTGTCCAAAGTCAGTTCCTTCCCATCATACCAATAGACGTGGTCATTAGATGAATAATTGATTGTCAGCTTAAGACGATTGACAATCAAAGTATAAAGAGTCTTTCCTTTGCATTCGATGCTTCCTTCCTGCCAAGAAAAAGGGCAGTCATTCCAACTGAAAGTGACATCTGTCACATTAAAATGATATTCACCGACACGACTGGTCGAATATTCAGTATTAGGAGGATCAAGTTCAGGTTTAACATCAAAACCAGTATTCTCTAATTTCAATTCAAAAAGTGTTTTTGGATCCTCAGTATTGTCATAAGCTTTGATAGATTTGTTGTCTATGTCATTTTTCAAAGATATCGTGACTCTCGGCTTCTCGTACGTGACAGAGAAGGAACCTTCAATCTTCAGTTCCTTACCTGAAACAGCATTATCATAACCATCCTTTCCTTCATTATCCGTAGAATAATAGTTGGTGACATCATTGCCTTCCTCGTTAACAACACTGATTTTAATCATATCCTGAATATTCGAGAAAGTCTGCTCACGGAAATCAGTATAATCTCCACTGATCTTCAATCCATCCTCATATCCTGGTTTCCATTCAATTTGAAGGTGATCACCCGAAGCAAGTGACTGTGAATATCCGATGTAGTTGTTTTTTAAAAGAAATTGGAAATCACCAAAACCAATCCCATTTTTTCCATCATACAGGAAATTTGTTTCTGAAACTGAAAACTTCAAATTAAGCTGTCTGCGACGGATACCAATCTTGTTTCCATCCAATCCGTACATGGTAAAATCAATCTTAGAATAATCGATGGTGTCATATCCATATTTTTTTTGATACTTAGAGTTAGGTTTCGGTTCCAATTTAAAGTCCTCCATCGTCAGCGGATAAATTGTTCCCGGAATATTGGTTGTTGTATCTCCTGACTCAAGATAATAATCATCCTCAGACAATTCGTAATTCTCTTCTAGTTTATTCTTGGCTTCATCCCTATCCCTTTCAATTCTAAAATCCGAAGAGTCAGCAAACTTAATTGCCTCTTTGGGATAAGATAATTTGTTTCCATAAGGCACGGAAGGAATATTGGTTGAAGGATCCGTAATAATTTGTGTGGAATCCAAAAAATAAACAATCTTAACTTTCTTGATGGTCAAAGAAAACGCATTGCTCTTCCAGTCAATGTCATAATTTTGAGTGTAATTTTCTATTCCGTCTTCAGAAACAACTCTGATTTCCGAAATATGATTCTGGAAATCAGAATATGTTCCGATATCCTTATAATCTTTATCCAATTGAATTTCGAGCTTTTGTCCGTAAGGTAATTTTAAATCGTCACCACCGACAATCTCATAATTGTCTTCAAGTTCATGTGCACTGAATGGCTTTCCATCATAGTAATGAATCATGCTATCGAACTTGATTTCAAGCTGTTTCTTTGCAATGTTTATCGTCTTATCTTCATAACTGAAATGAACGTCATAGTTGCTCGTGACTTCATTAGCACTGATATCCTCGGAATCATAGATATGCCACTTGAGGATTCTCTTAAACGCAGCATCGGCCTCCTCTCCATCCATATCCTTGAAATGATATTTTCCGGCATCCTCGATATTCAAATCCAAGGAAATCTTATTATTTTCGACAGTTTTATCCTGGAATCCATAATCCGGATCATCAAAAGAAACTTTAGCAATATGATGTACTCCGTCCACGTCATTGTTAATCAGTCCTTCCACTTCAAACTCAGGGCAGATTCTATCTCCGTCATATGTCTTTGAAAGAGAATCGGAGTCTCCTACAATATTAATCCAAAGAGATGTCTTTTTGACTTTGACATCAATGGAATGGACTTCCACATCGTAATAATCTGTAACATCATCACTTCCGTTCATCAAACGGAATTCCGGCTTTATAGTATAAGCTTCCTCCTGATAATCCGTTGGAATATGAAGAGAACCCTCTACCATCTGAATCTTCACTCCACCATCAATGACATCAGGAGTCATCTGTAAATCATTTTCCTTGAAGACAGGGGCTCCCTTATATTCATACTCGGTTTTAGGTAGTACCAGATAGATATCGACCTTTTTCTTTTTGACATCCGTGATATTCTGATGTCCATCCGAAAAGCTGACGCTCTCATAACAATCCGTGACATCATCGCCGTCTTCATGGACGATATGAAGGGAAGGCTGCTGAAGTGTGTATGTGTTCGATTCGACATCATAGGTATAAGTCGGCGTATCTTCCTGATTGTAGTTCTTCTTCGTCTTATCATAAGTCAACGTATCGTTGCCTTTCAAATCACTGGTGTGGAACGTCAGATAATCGATAAGATTGTCCTTGTTCACTTCAAAATCAGAGACATATTTATTGACGAATCCATCCGTTTTGGAAACATTGACATGGACAGCCAGAGCCTTTGTGATGGTCAGCTTTCCCGTATTGACGGTGATATGATAATTGCTCTTATGGCTGATGCTCGGATTGTCTTTATCGACAATATCATAATCGAAGGTATTGTCGACTTCTCCGACCTTATAGAACGGAGAGACGAGATTATCGACCTTCAGGATGTCATTTCCCTGAAGAGGTGTGCTTTCATCTACCTTCGGAGAAGGGACTTCGATAGGAGAACCGTCATAAGACTTGCTGACACTGCCGCTTGTGATGACAAGTTCAGCCGGAGTGATGTCAAATTCACCATTTCCGATATTCAGATTGTAATGACGAGTTACATCGACTCCATCGGAATTGACGATTTTGAAGTCTTTGCCTTCATAGGTATAAGATTTCGTTCCGACATCCATGAATTGATAAACGGAAGGGAAGCTGACGACCTGATCACCTTCAAGCAGGCTCGTTCCGTTATCAAAATTACCGTTTTTGATTCTCTCAATATCATTCCCCGTATCATGTGAACTTCCGTCATAGGTCAAGGTAGTCTTTCCTGGATTGAAGACCAATGTCCTCTTGTTGATTCTCACCGGAGAAGCCGGAGTCGTAAAGGAATAACATTCCGTGACATCCCTTCCCTTTGGGTCCTCTACCTTCACATTGACAAGGTCGACATAACAATCAGGC
>JBNMLQ010000113.1:0-4835 GCA_050874925.1 Candidatus Enterosoma sp.
GAGGACCTTCTTATTGACACCTCTGTTGATAGCCAATGTCTGATAGGACTTCAAGTCAGAGATCCTTCTTGAATAGTTGGCATAGTTATCATAGGTGAGGTCTTCGACACCTTCGATCTTTGTCGAAGTGAGAAGTCCCTTTTTCCAAGCCAGGTCCTTGATGAAGGTTCGATAGTTGGGATTGTCGCTGATTTCTCCTGCGATGATGTCAAAGGCTCCTTGGATAACCTTTGAAGTCGTCTGGTAGTTCTCACAAAGATATTTCTTAGCTTCTTCTTCCAGGTTTCCGGTTTTATCCGTCTTCAAAAATTCACTCAAAGGTTTGAGTCCGCTAGCGATAGCCTTGCTGGCTCTGGTGAGCTTCTTTGGCTTATAGGGACGATAAAGGTCTTCGACCTTGGCCAGGGTCATGGCTTCAGAAATCTGCTTGCGAAGTTCTTCATCCTGGATGTTCTGGTCATCAAGAGATTTGAAGACGGTCTTCTTCCTGTCTTCAAGGTTACGATAGGCAATGAGCTTCTCTTCGAGGTCACGGAGATTCTCATCCGTGAGTCCTCCCGTCACTTCCTTTCTGTATCTGGCGATGAAAGGAACGCTGTCTCCGGAATCCAGCAGTTCGATAGCAGCATCGACGCCCTTGATATCCAGGTTGAGTTCCTTGGCGATGACTTGATTGATTTCCATGTTGATTATATCCTTTCCGATATGGCGGTCATAAAGAAGAAACTATCTTCTTCAGACTGAAAATACGCTTTGACATCCTTGTCTTCTTCAGGAATGGTGAAATTGATCTTGATTCCCTTATAGATTCCCTTTTCTTGATCTGAAGCAGCATCCTTAGGTACCAAGGTATATGCTCCCTTGGTATAGCCAAAGAAGTAAAAGGAGGTATCATCCAAAGTCAGAAGCACTCTTACGGAATGATATTCCTTCCTTACGTCATCCAAGACAAAACTTGCCAATCCAGCCTTGGTATCGATGACATAGGAGGTATGGAAATAAGAAGAAATATCTATAAACGAATCCTTCGCTTTGCTGACAAGGGTATTCTTATCCGCTTCAAGCTGTCCCGAAACATCCACTTGGGAGCTACAGGATACAAGCATGGCGGTAAAAACAAGATAAAAGAGCGTTTTTTTCATACGCAAATTATACCATAAGAAACATTGCTCTTCGTCAATTTTCTTTCTTTTCAACTAGATTCATTCCTGGCTTAGAACATTCAACTTTACTTAAGTTCTCTTCACGCAAGGATTGATTCATTGTCCATCCCATCAAAAGAACATACTTGCCTCCTCATAGATATATTGTCATCCAAGAAGAAAAAAGTACGCCAAAATCAAAAAATCATCAATAAGCCTTCAAGGTACACTCCAATGATGTGGCATATCCATAGTTTCCGCTGCCTTTCTTCGTAATATAGCTTGGCGACGAAGTTTGTTCATCTCGATTTACAAAGAACAAAACGCCGATAGAGTCGTCATAATTCCTTCTGAAATAGAAAATAAAAGTCTCGGCAGCATTCCCCGATGGTGTATAAGCCACTTCAAAAGTGACGTTGGAGAGCTGGAATCCTGTATCCGTAGTCTTGATATAGCCCTTTCCAGTTGCATTCGTCTTGATGAAGTCAACCTTCTCGATGACATTCACCTTCTCCTGTCCACCACCGCTTTGTCCGACATCCATATAGACGAAATATGGATAATCGCTTGACACATTTGTCTTCTTAAAACTCAAGACATATTCAATTCCTGAATCAATGTCCTTTTGACTGACCTCATACGAAAAATAATAAAGCTTGTTTTGCTCTATTTTTGTCGAATCAAAATTAAGAAGATTTGGATTATCAGAACTGTTATACGCTTCGATATCAAAACCATACCCATAGGAATTGTTCAAAGAATTCATCCTCTGTATTTTCTTCAACGTCAAAGAAGCGCCTCCGCTTCCACCATAAAAGACAAACTGGAAGGTTCCGGCATATCTAGGGGCAATCCAGATGCATCTGGTAGGAACAACAATATTCTCACTAGCTCCTTGGATGGTGCCATTATAAATATAATTGACATCATTTGTCGTATTATCAAGTTGGTTTTGAGGACTAGAAAGAATCATAGAATAGAGTTCATCATTGTCTCCAGCCTGTTCAATAAGATAATTCTTGATATCTGATGGAACACTTGATAACTGAGTAGAAGTAGTCGGATTATAAAAAACCAAATTGCCATCCGTTTTCTGGTTATCTTTGAACTTGCTCAATTTCGTTTTATTGATTTTACAACCGGCCCCCACATAATATCCGATATTATCATTGTTTGCTTTCCAAGAACGGGCTTGCTTCACATCAATGCTGGAAGATGGGCCATATGTCGTGCCTCCGTTTTTCCAGTTCCAACCAGTTATAGGAGTCGTATCCCGTTTATTGTCATAGGAAACATCGATTGAATTTTCATCCGCAAACAAAGGAATCGCATAATACTGAGGAATAACCGTAGTAGTTCCCTCGACAAATGGTGTCTTTCCATTCTCATCCGTATACCCAGACAGCATTTCATTCAGCTTCTTCAGATCCAATGAGCTTCCATATCCGTAGTCTCCTTTTCCGGAGACTCTGGTATTGTCATAATCCCCAATCAGGGTATACTTGCTTACTTTTTCGAATTTATCAAGCTTTGATGTGTATTTCTGAAGATTCAACTTACAATAGTGAGCACCGCATTCCGTGATGGATCCACCCGAATATCCGCATAGGATACCGGCAAGGACATTCGTTCTCTTGGAGACAATCTCGACATTGTCAAGATAGAGTTTTGTTACGGCATTGATTTGATTTGAGATGCTATATTTGCTTATCTGAGTATCATATAATCCGACCACACCAAAGGTTCCGATGATTTCACAGTCATTCAAGACATTACCTGTCACATGTTCAGCTGCTTTGACAGGATGCTTGGTCATCTTTGAAAAATCATCGCTTACGGTCAGATTCTTTACGACATGGTTATCTCCATCAAAACTGCCGATGAATGGATTAGTTGTCGTACCGATAGGAGGAAGGACATAGCCATTCATATCGATATCATTAGCCAACTTAAAATGATATTGCTTCAATACCATCCTTCCCTTATCATCGGGAGTATTAGATTCGGGTTTATTGAATTCCCCTAGATACTGAAGCCAGGCAAGGTTATAGAAATGTCTTGCCCCTTTGATGAGATATGGTTCTGTAGCTGTTCCTTTTCCTCCTCCGAAGTAACTGGCAACAGATGCACCAGTCAGATTCTGAGGGATGTTATTATCCTGACTGAACCAGGAGAAAGTAAAGCCAGCCTTGGCAAAGACCAAACCGATAACAGCACTCACAAGGCATCCTGAAAGGATGCCGATATGTTTTCTTTTCATATGACGGATATCCTCCAGTCCTGTTTGAAACCGATGGTATTGTAATCAAGACTCCATATCGTCTCATTCGTCTCATTGATATCCAACAGCTTTTCAATGTTGTTTTTATCGTATGCAACAATGACCTCAAGACATGTCTTAGGATCAGGAGAAGTGCCGCCAGTAACACTTAACTTAGTCGATATCGTCTGCTGATAACCTGTTCCAGAATAAAAAGATTCGAAACTAAGGCTAGTTCCAAAGTTATTATATTTCGGGGAAAAACTCGACATACTAGCAAATTGAACGATGGAAGACATCGGATTATCTTCCTTCTTAAGAAGGTTAGGATAAGTTCCATCATCCTTTTGATGAAAAAGATTATCTTTTTCTTCCGTAGAAGTAGTAATTTGTAGTGTTACGGTGCTTCTATCCTTAACTGCTTCTTCTTTTAGCTGTATGACATACAATACAGCATAGACCTGATCGACAAGGGAATCATAGGTTCCGATACTGGTTGAAGTATAGTCAGAAGGTTTCTTCGTAAACCCTCCATTCTTTGCCGTATAAGTCACAGATGGTTTTTCGTCAAAAGAATAGCTTTTCTGTGCTCCACCTGTGCCACTTGTCTTATTAAGTTCATGAAGCTTCACACTCTCGATGATTCCGTCTTCATTTCCAATCTCAAAGCCATTTCCATTTCCGTTTACGGCACGGTTGGCTGAAAACCAGGCTATCGTCGCAACAAAAACACAGGCCAAGGAAAAGATGGTCATACTGGTTGCTGCGATGATTTTTAACTTGTTGATATTCTTAGGCATGATACATGATATGGGTATACGGCAACTGGCTGTCTTATCTTAATAAGACCCTATAGTTTTGCGTCACCAAATCACTTTGGTTTTGCCTTTATCGATATTATAAGTTTAAATGTTTTTTCTTTTTTATGCAACTAAACGGCAGCTTGGAAGCGGATACAATCTATAAGACAAATTGATTTTTTATTTCTATCAAAAGGCTATGAATGGATTCGTTTTATCAGAAAAGAATTATCCAAGAGCGTCCTTTTAGAAAAAGAGAATCACCCTCGGAGCCATTTCTTTTTATTGCCATCATATTTGACGGCAACATCTTTGCTATACTGATCAGTTAAGATACGGCTCATATCAACCTTTCCAGTAGAAGAGTCATAAACACCATACATGGATGCGAAAAAGATATATTTTTTTTGCGTTTCACTATCAGTGATTATCTTTCCGTCGTATCCGCATTCTTTGAAAGAGCAGTTTCCGTCATCACCAAAACTATAGTTTGCATCATTATTGAAGTAATAGAGCTTAGAATCAGATGTTGAAGTAAAAATACCAGTATCCGAGTCAAATTTTCCGACATTGGCCTGACTCATGTTGTTATCGATGACATAGGCTTTCCCATTCGAATACAATGGCCTGGAA
>JBNMLQ010000114.1:0-4789 GCA_050874925.1 Candidatus Enterosoma sp.
AATCTACATCATCATGCAAAAGCCCGAGGCAAGGACGGTCCACGGAATAAAGAAGTGGAATCTCCTTGGAAGGCACGTCAATCCGGGAGAAAAATCCATCAAGATATTCTCGCCAATCCTCGTCAAGAGAAGGGATGAAGCCGAAAAAGAGACCAATGGCAAAGAGGCCAAAAACAAAGGATACATCTGCAAAGGCTTCAAAATCGGCTATGTCTTTGACATCTCCCAGACAAGCGGAAAAGAGATTGAGGCCTTCCGTTTCGATGAGACGGAATTGATCAACGACAAAGAGAAAATCCTAAAGGGACTGTCCGATGTCGTTGCAAAGGAAGGCTTCACAATCCGCTATGCAAGTAAGGAAGAGCTTGGTGAAGGATGCTATGGATTGTGCGACCACCTCAGCCATGAAATCAAAATCCTGGAAGGCATGAGTGATTTGCAGGAGATTTCCACAACCGTCCATGAATGTGGGCATGCTCTTGCCCATTCTGCTTATCGAAAGGACTTCGAGGGACTTACTCCTCACGAACGAAGGGAAATCAAGGAAGTAGAGGCGGAATCTATCGCCTGCGTGGTCTGCACCTATCTAGGATTGGATACCCAAGACTTCAACTTCTCCTATATCACCGGCTGGGCAGAAGGGGATATCACCAAATTCAGAAAGAATCTCGATGTCATCTCAAAGCACGCAAGGACCCTTATCGACGGAATTGAAAAAGAAAGATGGCAAGAGGCTAAGAAAGAGCAAAAGGCAGAGGAAACAAAAGAGATTCCGATTGCTGTTACAAATCCCAAGCCTCGACTCGGAATGGTGATGGAATGACCTTTTTAAAAGACAACATCCCTAAAGAGATGAAGAATCTCAATCAGTGGGTACTCTTCGTAAAAGAAATCGTCAACGGAAGCAATCACCCTAGGAAGCACATGATTTCCATTCAAGGAGATAGATGGCACAAGGCAAAAAGCACGGAAGAGAAGGACTGGTCTTCGTTTGAAGAGGCTTCCTCTGCCTTGAAAAGAAGCAAATACGATGGGATGGCTTTCTGCCTCAAGGAAGGAATCATCTTCATCGATATCGACAATTCCATAGACGATGACGGGAATCTATCGGATTTCGCTAAAGAGATGCTAGAAGCCTTTGAGGATACCTACGCGGAGAAATCCTGCTCGGGACACGGAATCCATATCTTCCTAAAAGGTCATCTTCCAGAGGATTCCCTAAAAAGGAACGATGCTATCGGCCTGGAGATATACGAAAAGAAACGCTTTTGCTGCATGACTGGCGACATCATCTCGAAGAATAAGGAAATCACCGACTATCAAGAAAAGCTTGATGAAGTCATGAGGAAATACCTGCCAAAAAGGATCATCTCTCCGCCCGTTTTGTTAAGACCGCCTATCTCCATGGACGACACCGAGGTGCTAAAAAGAGCTTTCCGAAGCAAATCCGGAAACAAGATTGCTCAGCTCTACAGAGGGGATATCTCAGGATATGCGAGTCACAGCAATGCGGATATGGCATTCCTTGACTACATCGCCTTCTATACCAGAGACGAAAGCCAGCTTGATTCCATCATGCGTTCCAGCGGTCTCTATCGGGAGAAATGGGATGAGCCAAGAGGGGAATCCACTTATGGAAGAATCACTATCAAGCAGGCCTTAAGCCATGTGAGCAATACGTATTCAGGAAGAAGGAAGCAATTGGAGATGACTTAGAAAGGAGGACTTAAATGGAAGAAATGGAGGAAGCTCCCTCGATGATCAAAGTCGTCATCAAGGAGCCAAACAAGGAACCGGAAATCAAGGAAATCGTCAATTCCTACAGGAACATATCGAATATATGCCAGGGGTTGATTGATTTCACTTACTTACCGACGGACGAAAGCGTGGATGTCATCGTCAATGACGAATCTTTGGTGAACGGGATGGAACCGAATGTCGTGGTGCCGGAAAGCGAAAACGTATGGGCGGGGCCAATCATCTTCGCCGGGAACAATCCTGAGACCGGCGAGACGGTATCGCTATCTGATAAACAGATAGAGCATGTGCTGAAGTACATCGAAAGGAATCAGGTCTTCGGCATGTCTTTGAAGGGTGCCTATATCTACTCGAAAGCGATAGGGCCGCTTCAGCAAAGTCAGGATGCTATGGAAATGGAGGAATGAATGAAGAACGAAACAAGAAAAGCAAAAGATTTAGGAACAAAAGGACTTATCAGAAGCATTGTCCTTTTTGAAATCGAAAATGAATTCGAGGAGATGACCTATTCCCTCACTCAGGAGGACTTCGAAGGGGATTTGAATCTTCAGATCACTGATATGATCGTCAAGATTCTCAAAACCAAGGATTTCCCGGAAGACTTCTGGATGTCGATTTTCTTTAGTGCGGAGGAAGGAGACTTCTTAAAGGAAGCTATTGAAAGATTCGATATCCGAATCTGCATCAAACCGAAGAATCTGTTCTTGGTGCCTTTCCCGGAAGAAAACAACTTCGGAGGTGCCTATGCCTAAAAATAGCCGTCATTTATTCGAGGAGGCGTTCTTATGCCAAATTGGGTGATGAACAAAATCATGGTCGGGAAGAAGGTATACATCGATACGATTGAGAAGCAATATTGCATCAAACGGGAAGGAAAGGGCTATCTCGACTTTGACTTCAACAAAATCAGGAAGATGCCAAAGGAACTTCAAATCGAATTCGGTTCTAGAAGCGATGCCGGAATCAAACTCTATATGACAAAGATTTGCCCGACAGCCATGTATTTTGGAAACAAGCAGGACAAGGTCACGAAAGAGGAGTTTTCTAAGATGGCGAAATTGGTTTGTCATCACTCCCTAAACGGAGATGAATTGATCCTTAAGAAAGCCGATGTTGAGGAAATGAAAAGCCAATATGCCGATAAGCTTGAAGATGTGGTGAACCTAGGGAAAACCCAGATAGATAATATACAAAAGTACGGGGCGATGAATTGGTATGAATGGTCCATCAAAAACTGGGGAACTAAATGGAATGCAAGCTCCTATGAGAAGGGCGAGGATGGAAGATCCTTCTTCTTTGAAACGGCATGGAGCCCGGCTTTGCCTGCCATATTGGAACTATCGAAACAACATCCGGAGATGAAATTCGGATATCTCTATAGCGATGAGGAAATCGGATGCAGGGTCGGTTACGCCCTCATCCATGACGGGAATGTCGACTTCGATGGGTCGTTTGAGGATCAATCCCCGGATGCCTATCGGCTAGCCTTCGATTTATGGGGATGCGGCGATATGTACCGATGGGATGAAAAGAAAGAGACATACATCCCGATTCAGGAAGAAAACGAAATGTGTCAGTACTAAGGAGGAATAAACAGGAAATGAAAAACAAAAACAGCAGTATCAAAAAGGTTCTTAAGATTGCTCTTATCGGGCTTGTCGGTTTGATTGGATTAGGAGCGGCGGCCTGCGGCGGATTCATCGCAGGAAGGGATTATCAGGTTAAACAGGCCGAAAAAGAGGAAAACAAAATCGATGCCGATATCAAAGAGAACGGAATATCTTTGAAGATGGCTTTCAAGGAAGCCACCACGGAAGACCCTTACGGAAGCTATGAGCTTACTTACAGCGTTACACCGGCCATCTACACAGATGAAATCAAGGCGACTCTCTTCTATGAGGATGGCTCTTCACTAGATTCGAGCGTCTTGGCTTTGGAGCATAATCCAAACACGATGAAAATCATCGTTCACTGCAAGAAGGCATTCAATAAGAAAGTTATCTTGAAGGTCTATGCCCAATCCAACGCCACCATCAATGCGACGATGACGTTTGGCTTTCGCGAAAAAATCTCAGTTGATCTTCCCAGTGCCGTCTCTTTGAAGGAAGGGGAGATTCCAAGCATCTCGCCAATCATCCACACTACCGGAGGAACCATCACCATAGACAAAACAGTCAAGAACGTGAGCTATAAATGGAACACGTCCTTCTTGGATTGGGTGAAGAAGCAGACGCAGAAGTACTACGAATCCTACAAATCCGAGAATTCCTTCAATATGGATTTCGGAGATATGACTCTCGGCGGATTTACAGGCTTATCCGATAGCGACTGCACCACGTTCTTCTCCACCAAGTTCAATGCCTATAGCTTCCTAAGCGCAAAGGGATGCAACTATACCTGGAAGGAAATGTACACCGATGATGATTCGGATGATCCGTGGAGCAATTGCAGCGGAACGTTCCATCTCGGGCAGGCGAACAAGCAGGATTTCCTAAAAGAATTCAACGGGAACTCTCCCATCATCGACTATTCCTGCTCCATCAACGGCCAGACCTATTCCAAGACGTTCGGACTGAATATCTCCGCCATCAGCGTCAACAAAATCAGTCTGGATTCTTCTAGCTGGGCCTTTTGATGAGCACGAGAAGCTATATCGTCAGAGAGAATCCTGACGGAAGCTACACGGGTATCTATTGCCATTGCGATGGGTATCTGACCTATAACGGCGCCATGCTCCTTGACCATTATGCGACAAGGGACAGGGTTGAGAGGCTTATCGCCAACGGGCATTTGAGCGTTCTTGATGAAAGAATAGAGCCAGACCCATCCCTCCCTCACTCCTTTGAAAACAGGCAACCAGGGGTATGTGTCTTCTATGGAAGAGACAGAGGGGAAAAGTTCCAAGAGGCAATGAAGGTGGATTTATCCGAAATCGACAGCCCGGAAAGCTGGGTGGATTACTGCTATGTCTATGGATTGGACAACACCTGGAGATACTTCAAGTGCGGAGAACTGAATAAAGGGCTAGTAG
>JBNMLQ010000115.1:0-4753 GCA_050874925.1 Candidatus Enterosoma sp.
CTATAAGAAGAACATCCAGAAGAAGTTCTCCCAGAGCATCCTATCCTTGCTTTTGGATTCCTTTGTGATATCCGCCATCCTATCCCTAGCCACCTATCTATCCGAACGATACGTCATCGCACCCATCCTCTCCTATCTTGTCATGATCCTCCTTCAGTTCTTCCTATCCTTGATGAAATCCTGGATCATCTTTTCCAAAGGAAAGGTGAAGTTCAGAAAAGCAATCAGCATGAAAAGTCTTCTGTCAAGCATCCTGAGCCATCTTCTCATCCACCTTCTTTCCTATCTCATCTTCCTTGTATTATACTTCCTTGTAGGGTCTCTTCTTTCCTTCCTATGCTTCGTCCCTTTATACTGCTATACCAAGAACATCCTCTCCCTATCCTTGGACACCTATATCGATGAACTGCGCCATGAAAAAAAGAACGTATCTCTGCATTGACTTGAAATCCTTCTATGCCTCCGTCGAATGTGTCGAAAGACATCTCGACCCTTTGAAGACCAATCTCGTCGTAGCCGACCTGTCAAGGACGGAGAAGACCATCTGCCTTGCCGTATCCCCTTCTTTGAAGGCCTATGGCCTGAAAGGAAGATCAAGGCTTTTTGAAGTCATCCAAAAGGTGAAGCAAATCAATCAGGAGAGGAAAAAGAGGTGCCCTTATCCCGATTTCCTGGGAAAGAGTGTCGATGATAGCATCTTACGAAATAACAACGAGCTTGCTCTTGATTACATCACGGCAACACCCAGGATGCATCGATATATCGAAGTAAGCAGCGACATCTATGCCATCTATCTGAAGTATGTCGCAAAGGAAGACATCCACGTCTATTCGATCGACGAAGCCTTTCTGGATGTCACAGACTATCTGAAAAACGTCAATCTGAATGCTCACGAGCTCTGTAGGAACATCATCAGGGAAATCTATCAGAAGACCGGCATCTCTGCTACCGGAGGTATCGGAAGCAACATGTATCTTGCCAAGGTTGCCATGGACATCATCGCCAAGCATGTCAAGGCGGACCAGGATGGTGTAAGAATCGCAAAACTAGATGAACTGAGCTACCAGAAGCAACTGTGGAGCCACACACCACTGACTGATTTCTGGAGGGTCGGAAAAGGATACGAAAAAAGACTGGAGCGGCTTGGTCTATATACCATGGGTGACATCGCCAGATGCAGTCTAGGGAAAGAAGAAGACTATTACAACGAAGACCTCCTCTTTGATGAATTCGGCGTCAACGCCGAACTCCTCATCGACCATGCCTGGGGATATGAGCCGACGACGATCAAGGACATCCATGACTATCATCCAAAGGAAAACTCCCTCTCCCTAGGTCAGGTCATCCACTGTCCCTATGACTATGCAAAGACAAGAACCCTCATCATCGAGATGGCTGAGGAGCTATCGTTGAAGCTCGTCGACAAGAACCTCCTATGTGACTCTGCAAGTCTCTTTCTCATCTATGATGTATCCAATCTCAAGGAAGACAACTTCCATGGAACCATCAAAAAGGACTATATGGGAAGAGACATGCCTAAGCCTGATAGCGGAAGTCTGAGTTTTGCCTACACTTCATCTACAAAAAAGCTACGAAAGCAGTTCCTGTCTCTCTATGACAGGATCTGTGACAGGTCTCTTCTGATACGAAAGATCAACCTAAGCGCACATCATCTTAAGACAAAGGAAGAGGTGTATCTGGAAAATAAAGAAAAGAACGTTCAGCTCAGCCTCTTTGAGAATGAAGACAATAAGAAAAAAGAAGAGGAAGAAAAAAAGAAAGAGGAGGATAAGGAAACACAGGTTCAGAAAACCCTTCTCTCCATCAAGAAGCGCTTTGGCAAGAATGCCGTATTGAAAGTAGAAGACCTTTTAGATGAAGCCACCACAAAAAATAGGAATGACCAGATCGGAGGACATAAGGCATGAATGACATCCACGATTATCATGACATGTATGGTCTTTCAAGGCCAAAAAGCAAGCACAAGAAGATGGATAGGCTATCCAGGGCAGCCCAGTTCTCTCCCTTTGCAGCCTTAAGCGGATACGAAGACGCTTTGAAGGAGAAGGAAAGGACCTTCCTTGAAAAGAGGGAGATCAGCGAAGAAGAAAAAGAGAAGATCAACCTTGTCCTCCTTCGGATTCAAAAGGAAATCCATCAAAAAAGCCTTCCTGTCGACATCCTCTATTTCAAGAAGGATGAAGTCAAGGAAGGCGGAGAAGAGATACATAAGAAGACAGACGTCATCAGAATCGATGAAGAAGGAGGCTTCCTTCTTTTAAAGGATTCCTCCAAGGTTTGCTTTGAGGACATCTATTCCTTGAAGGTATCATCCTACTCATCAAGGAACTGATAGTAGGAACGGACGTTCTTTGCTCCCTGAAGGAAGTATTCCTTCTCTTCTTTAAGAAGAGTGAGTTCGATAGCATTCCTGATGCCGTCCTTGTTCAACACGCAAGGTGTGGAAAGGAAGACATCCTCGACACCATACTCCCCCTGAAGACAGATGGATACGGATAGGATTCTATCTTCATCTTCAAGGATGGCCTTGACGATGCTGGTGACAGAGCTTGCGATACCATAGCAGGTATTCCCTTTGCGATGCATGATTTCAAATCCACCGTCCAGCGTATCCTGAAGAAGGCCTTTGAGAGTCTTTCCCTTCATCATCTCAGGATGCTTTTTGACGATGTTGAGAATCTTCTCTCCACCGATACTCGCTAAAGAGAACACAGGAACGCTGTTTGAACCATGTTCGCCGATGACCGGAGCATAGACAGACTTCGGATCGACATCAAAGATTTCAGAGATCGTATATTCAAGCCTGGTGGAATCCAAGGTCGTTCCCGAACCGATGACATGGTTTTTGGGAAGGCCAGACAGTTTCCACGCATAGTAGCTCATGACATCGACAGGATTGGAGATGACGATCATGATGCCATGGAAATGATGTTCCATGACTGAACCGATGATGCTCTTCATGATTCTCTTGGACGGAGCAAGGATATCCAGCCTTGAAGTGACGTTCTTGTCGACCGGTGCACTTGCGGTGATGATGAGGATGTCAGCATCCTCACAGTCTTCATATCCACCGGCACGGACCTTGGTCCTGCGGCCCATGAACTTAGAGGCATGCTCCATGTCCATGGCTTCTCCGACAGCCTTGTCCATATTCATATCGATGAGGACGATCTCACGGCAAAGTCCCTGATTGAGAAGAGTATAGGCACACATGCTACCGACATTTCCGGCTCCGACGATGACGACTTTATTGGAACTGATCATAGGAATGCCTCCTTTTTTCATTCAAAAATACTATCACAGAAGTCCTGTTATGAAAAGAAGTATCCTCACGCCTCTTTTCTTCTCTTCCCATAAGGAACCCATCTCCTGGAGAAGATGACACATAGCGGCGTCTCCATGAAGAGATAGTACACCGGGATGCTGATAAGGACGATGAAGCATACGCCTAAGAAGGCAACACCCATCTGCTTCAAGTCAAAGGGAACATCCTCTCCTAACATCCGATACCAGTCTGCAGCGATGAAATATTTATATAATTTGATGCCGATTTCCTGTTCCAGGAAAAGGATGACAAGCGTCATCCTTCCTAAGAAGACAAAGACGACATTCCCGATGGCATGGGCTAAGAAGAGAATTCCTGCAATGCCGACAATGGTCAGGGGAATCACATACTGATACGGGGAATAGAAGGCTCTGCTCCCTGAGAAATAGCTACCCGAAAATTCCTTGAAGATGGCCTGAGAGGCAAACAGGGAAAAGAGAAGCAGGAAGAAGGCGATACCAAAGGATACCCCTCTGTTTTGAAATAAGAAGGAATAGATCTTGTCATTCTTTCGATGGACAAGAAGATAGCCTAGATACAGATAGAAGGAACCGATGAAGGCAGTGTCCATGCTCCAGGGAAGAAAGACATGGACATAATGGTTATAGACCAAAGACAAGGCAAGGACGATGAGATTGAGAAGGAAACCGACTTTGAGATTGTCCCTGCTCAGAAGGATGATTCCGTATACGATCATCTCGGCACAGAAGAGGCTGGGAAGATACCACAGGGAATAGACCCTGATCTCAGGGCCGATATAGAAGAAAAGTCGATTGAAGAACCAATCCGGAGTCACCACAAGGCCTTCGACGGGGGCAAAGGAGATCTCTGCCATCAGAAGAAGAATAGCCAGGAAATAGTAAGGGAAGATGAACCTCCTCAGGTTCTTGAAGGTAAACTTGGAGAAATCCTTCTCCATGCTGAAGGCCATGCCATCCAAAAAGAAGAAGAGAGGATTGAGGAAGGAATCCAAAAAGCATATCTCCTGTGGAACAGCCCTGATATAGACATACACAAAAAGGAAGATCCGGATGAACTGTGCACTTAAGGTATGATTCGTTTTCTTCTGTTGCAATGTCGTTTCCATCATTTTGAACACGAAGACAATTATACCAATAAGAAGAGAGGTTTCCTAAGGAAAATTGAAAAGACTGTTTCAAAAAATAAAGTTCAAGGAAATTATACCCTGGATTCCTGATGGTTCTTTATCCAAAGACTCTCTCATAAAATCATGTCCCAAAGGCTGATAAACCTCAACATAGGTACGGTCATGGGAATGCCATCGTCCGGCTTTGGTGTGTTCCGGATATGAACTGCTTTCCCATCGATTTGATCGCTATGAAATCAATTTCCTACTTACGTCCAGTAAGAATCTGATACCGATAGAAGTTAGATCATCTTCATATC
>JBNMLQ010000116.1:0-4742 GCA_050874925.1 Candidatus Enterosoma sp.
TCCGCCATTCATTGCAGGTGTAGTTCAATGGTAGAACGCAACCTTGCCAAGGTTGACACGCGGGTCCGATTCCCGTCACTTGCTCCATCTTGAAACGCTGCCCGAGTAATCGGGCTTTTTTCATCTCGTTATATCCTATTTACGTTCAAATCACGTATAATTACCTTATCATGAAAAACGCCACTTCATATCTGCTTTGGGCCAATCCGAAGTCCATCGCCAATTCCTACGAACAGAACTATTATGATTCCCATGCCTCCCTTTTCAATGTCAAGACAAGCCTTTACAATGAAAACCGTTCCATCTTCGACATCATCAAGTCCGTCGCCGTCCTAAGAGGACTTGAAAACAGAGAGATTCTCAACAAGGACTACAGACAGTTCCCCAAGGAAGAGCTCAGACGGAAAGAGATACAGGCTGCTCTTCTCCAGCAGCTCCCCTTCTTTGAGAAAGAGGACACCAGAATCTATATTCCTACCTACAACATCGCCTGCAATGCCATGTATTCCAAGTATCCTTTCATGCTCAAGGAGAAAGAAAACCGCGGCTATCTTGAAAACGAGAACTATGATGTCATCAATCCTTTCCTTGAATATGGTTTTTCCTTATTGGAATCCCCCTTTACCAGGCTCATCCGGCTTGACTATGGAAAGGAAGACATCCATGTCTATTATCACGTCGCCTTCGAGACGATGTTCTTTGTTAAAAAAGACCTGAGCCTTGCCTTGGAACTTCCGATACTCGACGAAAAGGTCCAAAAGCAAAGAGACAACATAAATCTCTTCAGCAATCTGAATATCATCGCCAAGGATTATTTTGAAAACGACATCAGGAAGATGTTTGCCGACTTGAAGGACAAGAAGCTTCTCTCCTCTGCTCTTTATGAAGAATGCATGGAAGAGGAAGACTCCTATCAGAAGAGGAAAATGAAGCATGCGATTTAAAATCTACACATTCGGCTGTAAAGTCAATGCCTATGAATCCCAGTCCCTGAAGGAAAGACTCATCCAGGAAGGACATACGGAAGCAGAAGATGACGATGCCGACATCTATTTCGTCAACACCTGTGCCGTCACCAATGAGGCCGAAAGAAAGGACCTCCAGAAAGTCCGTTCCATCTCCAGGAACCACGACGGCAAGCCCATCTTCATCATGGGCTGTTCAAGCCAGATTCACAAGGACTATTACCTTCCCATCAAGAACGTCAGAGGCATCATCGGGTCCTCCGGAAAGAATGACATCGAAAAAATCCTTGAAAGCAAAGATGAAGATACCATCGACCATGTCAAAAAGGACAGCCGTCATTTCTCCTATGAGGACACACCGACCAAGGAAGGAGAGAAGAACGTCAGAGGCTATCTGAAGGTTCAGGATGGATGCGATAACTTCTGTTCCTATTGTGTCGTTCCCTTCACCAGGGGTAACTCCCGCTCCAGAAACCATGAATCCGTCATCGAAGAAGCCAAATCCCTTCTTTCCCATGGTATCAAGGAACTCATCGTCGGTGGCATCGATACTGGATCCTATAAGGATCCGGAGAAAGAGGACTATCACCTTGTCGACCTTTTGGAAGACCTGCTTGACCTTTCCAAGGAGCCTTACCGCATCCGTGTCTCCTCCATCGAAGAGAGCCAGGTCAATGACAGATACATTTCCTTGTTCAAAGACTATCCTGACAGGCTCTGCCCTCATTTCCATCTCCCTCTCCAGTCCGGCTCCCCTAGGGTCCTGAAGAGAATGAACCGCAAATACGATCTCGAAGACTATGAAAGGCTCACGGAGAAGATACGCCTTGCCATCCCTGAAGCAGCCTTCTCGACGGATGTCATATCTGGTTTCCCGGGAGAGACGGAAGAAGAATTCCTGGAGACATATGAATTCTGCAAGAAAATCGGTTTCATGAGAATCCACGCCTTTCCGTATAGCGAGCGTCCATTCACCATGGCTGCAAGCCTGAAGGACCCTGTACCGATGCGAATCCGCATGGAACGGACAAAGAAGTTGATTGCCTTAAGCGAAGAAAACGAAAAGAAATATCGAGACCTTCTCCATGGAAAAGAAGCCTGTGTCCTCATCGAAGGGAAGAACAAGCTGGGGCTCTATGAAGGATATAGCGAAAACTACCTTCGCTTTTCCCTCGACAGCAGGGAAGACATTACCGGTCAGTTCAAAAAAGTCAAAATTTATTGAGTTTTAATGTTTTGCCACTCGTTTTTTCCTTCAACTGTTGAAAATCGTACATTGCTCTGCTTGCTTTTTACGGATTCTCTTTCTTATTTCCGGTCTCTTTCCCGCATGTGCCATGATACTACGCAGTCCTGCCTCTATATGATACAGTTCCAGGACGAACCGGTCCTTCGTGGCAAACGCTTCCTCTTTCTTCTGCTGCGAAAGGAACTTTGGATAAGCCTTCCTGCAAGCATGATATAGAGCGTTTCTCTGCATGATGGTCTCTGACAAGAAATTGATGGCGAGAGCTGCCATGCTTGAAAGAACGTTCATCGCATTCATGCTTCGCACCAGATATTTCTCGAGCCTGAATTCCTGCTTTGCAAAACGGAAGACTTCCTCGATTCTCCATCTCTTACGGTACAGCCTTATCGCATCCGTGACTCCTTTTTTCGTCACATCGGCCCTGTTGGTGAGATAGAAACGGACATCACTGTCGCTGAACTTCTCCATTACCAGCATCACTTCATGGCCGAAATCCGAATGGGTCACAATGGTTCCGGAACATTTGACTTCTTTGTGGTTTCCTTCCGAATCAACGAAGGACTGGACATACTTTCCTTTCAGCCTCCCGGCCAGTTCGTCTATGGTGTATTTGTTTCCGCCGTTATCATATTTCCTGCTGGATTTTGCACGGACACAATAAAAAACATCGTATTCATCGAGGAAATTCATCATTTCAGCATCGTCATACCCTCTGTCGAGGGACATCTCGCATGCCGAATCATTCATCATATATCTTATGTTCTTGATGATTTCCTGCGTGTGCTCGTTGGAGGAGACAAAGCCCTTGGCAGTGCTTGACCAGATGTCAAGCTTCAGGACCATGACGTTCCTTCTGCTCCCTCCTACGGCGCCCAGCCCTGTCATATGGTAGCCCGTATGGAATACGTCGCCGTTTCTCGATCCGTCCCTGACCTGGCAAAGGCTCTCGAGCTTCGTCGCCTGCTCCTTGCCGATGTCACTCTCGTCGATGAAGAGAGAATATGGCTGAGCAAACACGGAAAATACCCTTTTGGCGATTGCGTCGTCAAGCTTGGCATAGTCGAATATCCGGATGGCCTTTGTGAGCCTGACTTCGGTGGAGTCCAGCGTGTTCTCTTCATGAAGTCCCCTTGCGATATCAGAAACGAATACGGATCCTCCGCCGAGAATCCCCCACAGAAGATCTGCCACAAGCTTCTTCTCGGGGATGGAAAAGCCTTGGGTGACTTCCTCGACGAATTGTGAAAACTGCGCTTTCAAAGCGCGTACGGAGTTGCTAAAATGATTCATGGTTCCTGGTATTGTGAGTACCCATGAAAATCATAGACCGAGGAGGAAATTTTTCAATGGATTTTTTTTGATTCTATGGATTTTTATTTTGAGAGGGCAAAATTGCGATGGATACGATGGTTTACGGAAAAAAGACCGGCCCGGATGTAAAAAACATTAAAACTCAATAATAAATTATTTATTTTAAACCGCTTTCCAAAATGATAGAATAACTATTAAGGTTGTCTAAGGAGGACAATGTATGAGTAATTTGCACAAAAAAGCACGCTTAATCGGTCTATCAGTTATACTTACAGGGACGTTTTCTTTAACCAGTTGCAATGATACTTCTCCTGACGAAGAAAAAATACTAGACATTTACAATGCAGCAAAGCAAAATGGTTATACTGGAACATATGAAGAATGGCTTGAATCCATTAAAGGAGAAAAAGGCCCCCAAGGTGAAAAAGGTGATAAGGGAGAACAGGGCCTCCCCGGTCAAGATGGTAAATCTATAGTATCCGTTTTAAAAACCTCAACACAAGGGAATATTGATACATATACTATAACTTACTCAGATAATTCTACATCATCATTTACTATAACAAACGGTATAGACGGCAACCAAGGTATTCAAGGTGAAAAAGGGGCAGATGGCCACACTCCAAGTATTTCAATCTCAAGCAACGGAACATGGATTATCGATGGTGTCGATAGCAATATCAAAGCAGTTGGAGAGCAGGGTCCGAAAGGCGACAAAGGCGAAAAAGGTGATAAAGGCGAAAAAGGTGATAAAGGCGAAAAAGGTGATTCTTATGAATACAATGGTTTACGTTTTTACTCCCTCGAAGATGGTACCTTTGGTGTTGGGGCCGGTTCCGACAAATTCAAAGCTTCAATAACAATTCCAAATACTTTCATGGGAGCTAATGTAACATCCATCGTCCCCTATGGGTTTGAAAATTCTGGAATTTCCTCAATTAGCATTCCTAATAGCATCACAAATATTGGTGACTACGCTTTTAACAGTTGTCTAAAATTAAGTAACTTTATTTATGACAATAACAGCATTAGTATTTTTTCCTTTAACGGAAGAGCAAATATTGCAGGAGTAAATGTTGGCAATCATTCTTTCAATGGGACACAATTTCCTAGTGTAACACTTCGAGACTTTGGAGATAATGGTTATGCTGATGTGGAGATAAATAATCCCAGTTCCATACTTGATGAAATACATTTTGACTTCAGCATCAATGACA
>JBNMLQ010000117.1:0-4618 GCA_050874925.1 Candidatus Enterosoma sp.
TCCGTAAAGGTCTTCTTGTCGAGGATGGCAAGAAGTTCCTTGGAGATGTTGTCGAGCTTTGGCATGTCAAAGAGAGCACCATCGAGGGAGAATTTATCGAAGGTGAGCTTGAATCCGTCGATCGGAGCCTTTGGATTTTCCATCATCCATGCTTCAAAATTGGAATTGGCGATGGTGAGAAGATAGCGAAGGACGCCTTCCTTCGGATAGCCTTCCTGAAGGAAATAAGAGACGGCTGCTTCCGGATCCTTTCTCTTGGAGAGCTTTCTCTTGTTTCCGGTCTCCTTGTCATTGACCATGATGACAGGAAGATGGGCATACTTAGGTGCCTTCCATCCCATGGTTTCGAACAGCTCGAGGTGGATGGGAAGGGAGGAAATCCACTCTTCGCCTCTGGTGACGAGCGTGGTTCCCATGAAGTGATCGTCGACAAGATGGGCAAAATGATAGGTCGGAAGACCATCGCTCTTATAGATGACGATGTCCTGATAGTTCTGGGTGAGCTCCATGTCTCCGCGGATTTCGTCGTGTGCTTTGATGTGGTTGCTGGCATTGCCCTTGGACTTGAAACGGATGACATAGGGCTTGCCCTGCTTGATCAGGTCGATATATTCGTCATTGGAAAGAGAACGATATTTGGCATATTCGCCATAGTAGCCGGGAACGACCTTGTTGGCCTGCTGGACTTCCCTGATCTGGTCAAGCTCTTCCTTGGAACAGAAATCCGGATAGGCTCTGCCCTTTTTGAGAAGCTCCTTGATGACGATCTTATAGATTTCAGCACGCTTGGACTGCACATATGGTGCATAAATTCCTTCTTCGTGGTCTCCATAGTAGCCTTCGTCAGAGACGATTCCGAAGTTGGCAAGCTGCTTTACGAGGTCCAGACCGGTACCGGCAATCTCTCTTTTCTGGTCCGTGTCCTCAAGACGGAAGTAATAGACGCCGTTGCTCTGTTTGGCAAAGCGGTAGGCGATGAGGGCCGTAAAAAGGGAACCGGTGTGAAGGAAACCGGTCGGAGAAGGGGCAAAGCGGGTGACTTCGGCACCTTCTGGAAGCTGACGTACGGGATATCTCTTTTCGAGATCCTTGACGGTCTCTTTGACGTCAGGGAAGATGAAATCGGCAAGTTCTTTGTTTGTAGCCATAGTGGTTCTCCTTGAATTTTATTCGATCGGCTGGATATAGAATCTTCCGTAGACCTGGTTGAGGTTCAGAACGGTGAAGAAGGCAAGAGGATCTGCTTTTTTGATAAGTTGGGTCGCCTTCTTGATTTCTTTCTTGGAAACGACCATGTAGATCATGATACGCTTCTTTCCGGTATAGGCGCCCTTGGCGTCGACGGTCGTGGCGGAATGAGGGAAGGCATGGATGAGTACCTGGGCAAGATTTTCATCCGACGTGAATATCTGAAGCTCAAGCTTCTTGTTCTTACTGTTGAGCAGGTCCAGGACATGGGTGCTGACGAAGAGATAGATGATGGTGTATAGGGCATAGCGGATGAGCTGGCTGGATGCCTGGGGATTGACGCTAGGATTGACATAGTGGCCGATGATGCCGAAGAGGACGTTGGTCAGGATGACGATGCCATTGATGATGAAGGAGATGTTTCCGGCACCGGAAGACTTCCTTTCGGCGATATAGAAGCTGACGACGTCAGTTCCTCCGGCAGAGGTGTTGATCATCATGGCAGCGCCTGAGGCGATGCCGGTGGTGATGCCTCCGAAGATGCATCTTGCAATCATGTCGTCATAGATGTTGATGACGTTGTAGATCCATGAATCGGGAATGATCTGGTTGAAGAGGGAGACGAAGCCGACATTGATGATGGTAAAGATGGTGAACTGCTTGGAAATCTTGAACCATGCAAGAAGAGCAAGGGGGATGTTCAAGGCAAAGTACAAAAGGGAGATGAGCGTCTTTTCGATGTCTCCGCGGAAGTCACCGAAGATGTTCATGAATTTGACGATGGCCTGGGAGATACCAGAGGCACCCCCGGAAACGAGGTGGACGACACCGGTCTGGCTGACGATTTCGGCAGCCTGCTCATAGGTGTATGGGCCGCTTTCCATCGTCCAGTGGATGACACAGTTCTCGGATGGGTTGATGAAGGCTCTGAAGCCCCAGGCAAAGAGGAAACATGAAGTTATCGTGATGAACAGCTTCCATCCCCAGTCAAGACCTTGACGTGTCTTGGGATGGTCGAATAGGTAGTCGTCTGCATTTTGTTTTGTCTGTTTGAGCCAATTCATAGATAAATTAAATTTTTCAATGTTGAAATCCTATATATCATAATATTTTTGTAAAAATTTGCAATTCCTTTCTCTAAAGAGAAAACAGGAAGAATGGCGAGCAAGAGGATGGAAATGTTTTTCTGGCAAACCATAAAATGATACAATGGTTTCACTTTATAACGATAGAGGTGACTATATGACATTGTTGGAAATGGCAAATCTGTTCTATGCCAAATTTGGAAAGGGCGGAGACATCCGCGCCTATTTTGCACCGGGAAGAGTCAATCTGATCGGTGAACACATCGATTACAACGGAGGGCATGTCTTTCCCTGTGCCTTGACAAATGGCAACTATGCCATCGTAAGAAAACGTCAGGACCGGCTTTTGAAATTCTATTCCCACAATTACAGGAAAGGAGGCGTGATGTCCTCCTCTTTGGATGATCTCGTCTGGAAAAAAAGAGATGGGTGGATCAATTATCCCAAGGGTGTCATCTGGGCCTTGAAGAAAAAAGGATATGTACTTGACTGTGGTCTCGATGTCTTCGTGTGGGGGAATATCCCAGGCTCCGGCCTTTCTTCTTCGGCGGCCATGGAAGTCGTCATCGCTACGGCCATCAATGATTTGTTCGGCTTTCAGATCGGCCCCATCGACATCGCCTTGATCTCTCAGACCGCAGAATGCAAATTCAACAGGACAAACTGCGGAATCATGGACCAATTCGCTTCTGCCATGGGAAAATCCGGAAATGCCATCTTCCTTGACTGCCACACGCTTGCTTATCAGTATATTCCGATGAGACTACCGAATGTCAAAATCATCGTCACCAATTCCAACAAACCACATTCTCTTGCTTCTTCCCATTACAATGACCGCAGGAAGGAATGTGAAAAAGCACTTCAGGATTTGAAGAAAGTCGTCCAGATAGATAACCTTTGCCAGCTTACGCCGGAACAGTTTGAAACCTACAAGAGCGCCATCCAGGATGATGTCTCCAGGATGAGGGCAAAGCATGCCGTCTATGAGGAACAACGCACCAAGGATGCCATCCTTGCCTTGAGGAAGAATGACATCGACCTTTTCGGAAGACTACTCAACGAATCCGGAGATTCCTTGCGTTATGACTATGATGCCACATGCCCTGAAATCGATGCACTTGTCGATTCAGCCAGGAGGCAGAAAGGCGTCTATGGTTCCAGGGAAACCGGTGGTGGCTGGGGCGGAAACACCGTCAGCATCGTCCAGGATGCCTGCGTCAAACCTTTTATCGAGAACGTCGGCAAAGAATATCGCAGGGAAACCAAACTGGAAGCCTCCTTTGCCATCCTTGAGGTCGGTGACGGAGCCAGAAGGTTGTTCTAAAGAAAAGACTCTCTATATTTTTGAAGAAAACCCTGCCTTGCAAACGGGTGGTTTTCCAAGGGAAAATCAATATGTTTTTCTAAAGAAAAAAGCATGACTGTGATATACTTTAAGCAGCGAGATTTTTATCATGGAAACAAATCAGAATATCGATAACAAGCACAAAGAAATCCCCCTTCGTTCCTGGCTTTATGTCACCATGGGAATCATCTTATGTGCCCTGGTCTTCACCAGTGCCACCGGCAAGACTCTTGTCGGCAGCTTCTTTGCTTATATTTTTGGCTTTGCCTTTGGCATGTTCTATCCTTTTGTGCTGGCTTTCCTTTTTGCCTTTGGCATCAGGCTCATCATCGCCAAGAAGGCTTTCCCCTTGAAAGGCTACTCCCTTGTCTGGGTCGGTGCCATCCTCACGCTTGTCTCTGCCCTTTCCTTTGCTTCCTATCCCATCTATACCATCAAGGATGGCGGAGTGGACTTCACGTCTTTGAACTCCGTCTACTTTGACCGCATGTCTTCTTTTGCCAGAAGCCCGGCACAGATTGATTCCTTCGAATCCATGAGCGGACTCGGAGGCGGATATCTCGGATTGTTTTTCATCACTCTTCTAGGCTCTGTGTGGGGATATATCGGTGATGCCATCTTCTTTTCACTCCTTTTGATTGGAGGATTGGCTCTTTTGACATCCCACCCGATTCGCCAAATCATCTCTTTTGTCAGAAAGGCGAGGGAGCGAAAGGTGAAATACAATTCCCCCTATCAGACGGGTAAGAACAAGGCGAACCGCCATCTCGAACGTCATTTTGCCAAAGAGGAACCCCAACCAAAAACAGAAGCCAATCTGCCGAAGAAGCAGACTTATGTCCCATCCAAGAATGTCACCGCTCCTTTGGACGGTGGCTGGTCTGACGGGACTCAGGGAAGCTTCTATTCTTCCGATGGTTCGGCTTATAATCCGGAAAGCGAAAAGAACGTCTCTGATTCACAGCCGATCGACAGTGAATTCCATCAGGCAAAACCAAAA
>JBNMLQ010000118.1:0-4523 GCA_050874925.1 Candidatus Enterosoma sp.
ACAGGGCAGCATAAGGACCAGAAGAGGTTCTTTCCGAATCTCTTGAGCTTGCGGTTGCCGGTGACAGGGTTGTTGTTATATGTGATTGGTTTATCGTAAGTCATTACTGGATGCTACCTCCTGCAGCAAGATTCTTGGTTCTCGTATCCCACATGTTGGCTAAGGAGACAATGATGAAGATGATACCCTTGGCCATGTAGCAATAGTCGCCGACCTGGAAAGTCGGAGTAGAGATGGCAGCAAAGAATTCATCGAGGAAGACAGAGAAGAATGCACCGATGATGGCGCAGCTGACCTTGGACTTCGGTCCACCGGAAGTCGTCATACCACCAAAGACGATAGCGATGATGACGTTCAGACCGACCTGACCCAAGACCGTGGTTGCTCCGAAGCTACCGGAGCTGGAAGGAAGAGAGTTGGAAGCGACGAAGAGGAATCCGCAGATACCAAGACCGATACCCGAGATACCGAAGGAAATCATACCGGCCTTCATCAGGTCGATACCATTGAACTTGGCCGCTTTCTTGTTGGAACCGATGAACTTGTTTCTTCTTCCAAGCTTGGAATAGTTGAACAGAGTCCAGCAGATGACAAAGAAGGCAGCAAGGAAGACGGCATAGACCCAGGCATCTCTCGGAAGTCCGCCGGTGACGGTGATAAGACCGCCTTCGGCACCCAAGACAGCTTCGTTGACGGCAGCCAGGATGTTCATCATCGTCAGGGTCATGACCATGACCGGAAGGTTGAGCATGGTGGCGAAGATAGCGTTGACGATACCAAGTCCGCATCCAAGCAGAACGGCAAGTAGGACAGAGAGGAAGATGTTCTGGGTGGCGTTCCAGGTGAGAGCAGCGACGATGGCGCAAGTCAGGGCCGAGCTACCCAAGGACATATCGAAGCCACCCTGTGAGTAGATGTATACGGCACCGGTAGCGACGACGGCGACGAAGATACCATTGTTGATGACATCGCCAAGGTTACCCTGATATCCAGTGCAGGCCTTGCCGATATAGTAGGCGACAATGATGAGGACAAGCATGAAGAGCGGAACGAGATTGATGTAGGTCTTCTTGCTGGTAAGCGTACGTCTGATGTTGATGTTTGCCTTGTTCTCAAGGACTTTCAGCATCAGGTTGTCCTTGCCGACGGAAGAGAGTCCCATCCTCTTATAGATGGTGACATATTCGTTCTGAAGATCATATCTCTTGAGCTTTTCGTTCTTGATGTTTTCATCATAGGTGTTCAAGGCTTTGATCTTGGCACGTTTGCTGACCGTATCGATGCCCTTGACGACATCGGAATAATTCTTTTCGAATTCCTTGACCTTCGAAGAGTCAGAAGGAAGATTCTTATCATGTTCGGCCTTGGCATCGGCAAGACTCTGCTGATGAGTCTTCTCGATTTCGGCGACTTCCTGAATATAGGCTTCCTTGAAGTTCTGGAGATTTATCTTCTGGGATTCCTTGAGCTTGGCATCCTCGGCAAGATAGAACTTCTTAAGTTCTTCCTTGAAGGCTACTTTGTTTTCTTTGGAATCATCAGCCAGGGAATCAGCCTTTTCGACATCTTCCTGGCGGAAGTATTTCAATTCGATTTCTTTCATATTTCACCTCCTTAGATCATATAATCGACGATCTGTTCCTGCGTCAGATCCTTGCTGCGCTGGAACTCCTTGGCAATCTGTCCGTCCTTCATGACAAGGATTCTGTCGGACATACCAATCAGTTCAGGAAGTTCCTCGGAAATCATGATGATGGACTTGCCTTCCTTCTTCATCTTGTAAAGAAGCTGATAAATGAACTGCTTGACACCGATATCGACACCTCTGGTCGGGCAGTCAAGGATCAGGATTTCGGAATCGTTGGCAATCCACTTGGCCAAGGAAACCTTCTGTTTGTTACCGCCGGACAAAGTAGAGACGAGCTGTTCAGGAGAATTGCACTTGATCTGCAGTTCCCTGACCTGCTTGTTGACAAGCTTCTTCTCATCGTTCTTGAAGACGAAGAAGTTGAGCTTGGCAATGTTGTTGATGGAAGCGATGGCGATGTTGTCGAAGATGGATGTCTTCAAGGCAAGAGCTTCGACGTCACGGTTCTTGGAAAGGTAACCGATGTGCTGCTTCATGGCGAAGGTCTCGCTTCTGACAAGCTTGTCAAGATTCTCACCGGTATAGACAAAGCCACCTTCCATCTTGATGTTTCCGAAGAGAGCCTTGCCGAGGGTATGCATACCGCATTCGGAGAGACCGCCGATACCAAGGATTTCACCTTTGTGAAGTTCCAGGTTGACATGTCTCAGCTGCTTTCCTTCGATGCCATCGACCATCTTCAGGACGACCTGAGGATCAAAGGAACCATCATAGTCGGAACGATAATAATCGCCCTTGAGTTCACGGCCGATCATGAGCTTCTTGATGACCTCGGCATCGAACTCGCCCTTCTCCTTGGAAAGGTTGCCGACGATGTTGCCATCTCTCAAGACGGTAAGAGTATCACATTTCTCCATCAATTCATCCAAGTCATGGGAGATGAAGAGAACGGATTTATTGGCTTGCTTGAGATCGTTCATCTTCTTATAGAGAAGATTACGTCCGGTTTCACTAAGCGCAGTAGTCGTCTCATCGACGATGAAGATTTCAGGATCCTTGTTGAGACACTTGGCGATTTCAATCAGCTTTCTTTCCTGCATATCATAATAGGCAGTGGGAAGATTGGCCTGGATGTGGTTGGCACCGATCTTATCAAGTGCGTTCTGGGAATACTTGTTGAGTTTCTTCCTGTTGACGAAGAGTCCGAAGAAGATATCGAGGAAACGATTGCGGAAGTTTTTCTTCTTTTCAGAGACGTTGGTCTCCTTCAGGATGTGAAGTTTGTTGAGATAATGATTCTTTAAAGCAACATGATCGCTCTTGAGCCAGTTTCTGCGGATAGAGGAGTCATTTTCAAGGCCCTTGCAGGTCTTGGCATATCTCTTCTTATGTTCCTTATGGTCGTTGTCTCTTCTTCTTTCGACAAGTTCGGCATCAAGATGTTCTTCGTTCTTGTCATATTTTTCATCGATGGCCTTCTCTTCAGCCTGGAATTCATCGAAGATCTTCTTGGCCATATCATCGAAGCGTTTGACTTCTTCGGCAAGCTTGACTTCGTTTTCACTCGTAAGCTTGTTATCGAGTTCCTGATACATCGGCAACAGGGCTTGCTTTGCTTCCTTTTCATTTTCCTTGGCAAGCTTTTTGTCTCCGTTTGCCTTGGCTTCTTCGGCTTTGGCCTGGAACTTGTCTGCAGCTTCGTCAAAATCCTTCAGGGAAAGGTCGAACATAGGAGAGAAACCTTCCACCTTGAGGTCCTCGAAGTAATTTCTTCCGGAGAATCTGGAAAGCTCTCCGAGATAGATGTTCTCGGCAACGGAAATCTCGGAAATCGTTCCGTTTTCCTGAACGATGATTCCGATACCACCGTTGAGTGCTTCGATCATGGATTTCGGTTCCCATGGTTTTCCATGGTATTCCATAGATCCGCTCGTTTTTTCATAAATACCCGTCATAATCTGAGACATCGTTGATTTTCCGGATCCGTTCTCACCGATAAAGCCACGGATTTCACCAGGATAGATCTCAATGTCGACATCATTCAAAGCAATGGTCGGGCCAAACTGCTTGACGATATGTGTCGCCTTAAAAATAGGTTCTTTCATCATATCTCCTCCCTACGCCTGAATTTTATCAGTTGTGAAAGCCTTTTCAAATGCAAGTAAGAGACGAGAAGACTACACTTTTTTGACATTTTAAAAATTAATTGAACAAGTCATATTTTTTGAATGTCAATAAAATGAGCTTTTATTACATTTTTGATAGTTTATAAGCTTGTATACAACATTCATAAATTGCAAACTTTGCTTCAATATTTTTCATTATTTTCATTGCCAAAAGTACTTTTTCAAAAGAAAAAGTTTTATCTCAAACCTTTCCTTTGAAAAATTGAGTGCATCCGTAAAAAATACTTTTTTTTGCTTTTTTCATTGCTTTATCATTTCCTCATGTCTATAATCCAAACCGATGAAAGACTTTCCGAGGTAATGAAATATGCTCGATTTTACAAAAAAGAAAGACTATCTGATATGCATCGACTCCGATGGCACCGTCATGGATACCATGACCGTCAAGCACGAAAAATGCTTCGGACCGGCACTTATCGAAACGCTTGGAATCCACGAACACCAGGACGACATCCTGAAGCATTGGCTCGAGATCAATCTCTATGAAAAGACCAGGGGCATCAATCGTTTCCAGGGTTTCTATGACATCTGCTGCTTCATGCAAGAAAACTATGGCATGCACTTTGATGGCATCCAGGATTTCAAGGAATGGGTTATGACAACAAAGGAATTTTCCGTATCCTCCATCCGGAAATATATGGAAAAAGCAAAGGATACGTCTCTCTTTGAGAAAGCCATCGACTGGTCAAAGCTTGTCAATGAGAAAATATCTTCGCTTCCTCCGTCCAAGCCTTTTGATGGTGTGAAGG
>JBNMLQ010000119.1:0-4499 GCA_050874925.1 Candidatus Enterosoma sp.
AATATAAGAAAAGGGCTTTATTTTTATAAAAATTCCGTTATAATTAGAGGCGTACTAGGAGGACATTATAAATGTCAGTTAAAGTAGCTATTAACGGTTTCGGTCGTATTGGTCGTTTGGCTTTCAGACAGATGTTCGGTGCCGAAGGTTATGAGGTTGTTGCCATCAATGATCTCACCAGCCCGAAGATGTTAGCCAACTTATTGAAGTACGACACTGCTCAGGGCGGATATGCTGGTCATATCGGTCAGGCTCTCCACACTGTTTCTTCCAAGGAGCCTGTCTTCGAAGAAGACGGCAAGACTGTCAAGGTTCCAGGTGCCATCATCGTCGATGGCAAGGAAATCACCATCTATGCTCAGCCGAAGGCTGAACTGCTCCCTTGGGGACAGCTTGGTGTTGACGTCGTTCTTGAGTGCACCGGTTTCTATACTTCCAAGGAAAAGGCTATGGCCCATGTCAAGGCCGGAGCCAAGAAGGTCGTCATCTCTGCCCCAGCCGGCAAGGATCTGAAGACCATCGTCTTCTCTGTCAATGAAAAGACTTTGACCAAGGATGATCAGGTCATCTCTGCCGCTTCCTGCACCACCAACTGCTTAGCCCCTATGGCCAAGGCTTTGAATGATGCTTTCCCGATCCAGTCTGGTATCATGACCACTGTCCATGCCTACACTGGTGATCAGATGATTCTTGATGGCCCTCAGAGAAAGGGTGATCTGCGCCGTGCCAGAGCTGGTGCTGCCAACATCGTTCCGAACTCCACTGGTGCTGCCAAGGCCATCGGTCTTGTCATCCCTGAACTCAATGGCAAGCTCATCGGCTCTGCCCAGAGAGTCCCGGTCCCGACTGGTTCCACCACCATCCTTGTTGCCGTTGTCAAGGGCAAGGACGTCACTGTCGAATCCATCAATGCTGCTATGAAGGCCCAGACCTCCGAGTCCTTCGGCTACAACGAAGATCCTATCGTTTCTTCCGATGTCATCGGTATGAAATTCGGTTCCCTCTTCGATGCTACTCAGACCATGGTCACCAAGCTTTCCGACGACCTCTATCAGGTCCAGGTTGTCTCTTGGTATGACAATGAGAATTCCTACACTTCTCAGATGGTCCGTACCATCAAGTACTTCGCTGAACTTGCCTAATCCCCTCGGAATCCAGGGCAGCTCATTTCGTAACTAGAACACGAAAGCGCCCAGCAATGGGCGCTTTCTTATTATTAAAAGGAGAAAACCATGAAAAAATTAGTCACTGACCTCAAGGTCACTGGTAAAACTGTTTTGGTCCGTGTCGACTTCAATGTCCCTCATAAGGGTGCTGAGATTTCCGATGACAACCGTATCCATGCCGCCATCCCGACCATCGCTGCTCTTCTCAAGGAAAATGCCAAGGTCGTCTTGATGTCTCATCTTGGCAAGGTTGCCTGGAAGAAGCTCAAGAAGGGCGAAGCTACACAGGAAGATATCGACAAACAGATGAAGAAGAATGATCTTTCCATCGTTGTCGCTCCTCTCAAGGCCTATCTTGATGAGGCTCTTGGCAAAGATGTCAAGGTCTCCTTCTCCAAGGATACCCATGGCGAAGGCCTCAAGGCCGCTGTTGCCAGCCTGCAGCCTGGCGATGTCCTTGTCATGCAGAACACCCGTTATGAAGCAGGTGAAGAGAAGAATGATGAAGCTCTTGCCAAGGAATGGGCAAGCCTTGCCGATGCATTCGTCATGGACGCCTTCGGTTCTGCCCACAGAGCCCATGCTTCCACCTATGGTGTCCCGGCTGTCTTGAAGGCCGAGGGCAAGGAAACCGCTGTCGGCTTCCTTATGGAAAAGGAAATCCTTGGGCTTGGCAGATGCGTCTCTCCGAAGGAAGATGAGCGTCCTTATATCGCCATCCTCGGCGGTGCCAAGGTCTCTTCCAAGATTGAAGTCATCGACTCCCTTCTCAAGAAGTGCGACAAGATCCTCATCGGTGGTGGTATGTCCTATACCTTCAAGAAGGCTGTCTTCGGCGTCAATGTCGGCTGCTCTCTCTGCGAAGACGATCAGCTTGAATATGCCAAGAAGTGCTATGAGACCGGCAAGATCGTCCTTCCTGTCGACAACATCCTTGCCAAGGGTCTGAACTTTGATGACCTCTCTGCTCCGGCAGCCGATGTCAAGGCTCTTGAAGACAACAATATCGACTTCCCTGCCGATTATGAAGGTGCCGATATCGGTCCGAGAACCATCAAGCTCTATGCCGACACCATCAAGACGGCCAAGACCATCTTCTGGAACGGCCCGATGGGTGTCTTTGAAAATGCTCAGCTCCAGGAAGGAACCAAGGCAATCTGCCAGGCCTGCGCCGATGCCACCAAGAATGGTGCCTTCACTGTCATCGGTGGCGGTGATTCTGCCGCTGCTGCCAAGAAGTTCGGTTTCACCAAGGAATTCAGCCATGTCTCTACCGGCGGCGGAGCCTCTCTTGAACTCATCCAGTATGATGGAAAGCTTCCGGGCATCGACGTCATCGAGGATAAGTAATCCATGTCCAGAAAAAAATTTTTGATGGGCAACTGGAAGATGAACCATACCATCGAAGAAGCAAACCAGTTCTGCAAGGACGTCAAGGAAGCTTCTTTGGTCAAACTCGCCCGTAAGAAGGGCGTCATGATCGGTGTGGCTCCGACCTTCCTTTCTCTTGCCGCTGTCAAGAAGCATGCCCATGGCCTCATCGTCGCTGCCCAGGATTGCCATTATCAGGACCATGGTGCCTTTACCAGCAATGTCTCTGCTTCCATGCTGAAGGAGATTGATGTCAACTGGGCCATCATCGGACATTCTGAAAGAAGAACCTATGAGGGAGAGACCTCATTCATCTGCAACCGCAAGATCAAGACCTTGGTCAAGAATGCCATGCATGTCATCTATTGCGTCGGCGAAACAGCCAAGGAATATGATGAAGGCATCACCAAGGATGTCATCCGTGAACAGGTCGTCACCGGCCTGATGAACCTCACCAAGGATGATATGCCTTATATCGTCCTTGCCTATGAACCTGTATGGTCCATCGGTACCGGCAAGAATGCCTCCGTCGAAATCGCCGAAGACATCTGTGCCTACATCCGCACATTGGTCGGTGAACTCTTCGGAAAGGTTGCTTCCCAGAAGGTTCAGATTCTCTATGGCGGAAGCGTCAAGCCGAACAACATCCACGATTATCTTCAGGCTGAAGATGTCGATGGTGCCCTGGTCGGTGGTGCTTCTCTCAAGAGCGAATCCTTCAAGGAACTTCTCGAGAACATCTAAGTCTTATATGCCTCTTATCATTATGGTAGGAGGCATTTTATGTGCATGAAAAATCCCGGGGCAGAAGCCTCGGGATTCATCGGATGCGGAATTAGAATATATAGGAGATTTCGACTTTGGTCTGGTTGTACTTTGTGGTAGAACCGGACATCTCGGAAGAAGAAGTGTAATTGTAGTGATACAGGGTGAGTGATAGATGTCCGCCATCCTGGGTAGCGCAGTTGGCAGTCAAGGTCTTGCCCCAGGTTCCATATGGATCATAGGTGATGGTCCAGGTTCTTTCGGTATCGGCCTTGAGGGCATTCTCGCAGTTCTCGAAGATGATATCGCTCCAGCCTTCAGTGGTCAAAGTCAGGGCTCCATTATAGTTAAAGGTGCATTTGACGTTGTTTCCGATATAGAAGAAAGGAATGATGTTGTCATTGAGTGCTTCCTGCATATAGGCGAGGGTGTTGTTATCCCATTGGGTCTCGCTGTTGTTGACGAAGCCCTGGACGTATCTGACTTCCATGTAAGGAAGATCACAGCTGAAGTTGTTTGTCATGCTGCCATAATTGTAAAGGATGATGGAGAATGTGCTTCCCGTCTTGTTGTTGACACCAGTTCCAAGAAGTCTTTCCTTTCCATTATAGTAATCGGTGTTGAAGGTCCAGGTGTAGTTCTTGTCAGCCGTCAAGGATGCCTTGGCGTCATCAAAGATGGTATCGCTCCAGGTTTCACCGGAAATTTTCAACGTCTTGGCGGAAGAATCATAAGAATAGAGTTCCGTATCTGCACCAAGATAGACGTAAGGGAGGATTTCACCATTGAAGTTCCTGGTCATGACCTCAGTCGTCTTCGTAGACCATGATGTATGGCTGGTCTTGTCATACTTGCCGTACTTGGTGATATACATGTTGACCGTGCTGAGACCAGTCTTGTAGGCAGGAGAACCGGCATAGAGAGCTACTCTTGCCGTGAAACCATCGTCGAAGGTCTTCTCAGCAACCAGTTTCTCGGAATAACGGGAATAATTGAAGAAGTGGGTCGTCTTCCATCCGTCGCTTTCAAATGTCTTGGAAGCAGCAGTGACATAGGAAGAGGTGAAGGCGACATTTTCAATCTTCAAATTCTCATAACCCATACCAATTACTGTGGTATGTTTGGTTTCCTTCGGGGTGATCTTCAGTCCGGTGCCAAGGTCGATATAAGGAACGTCGTGACCGGTTCCGAGATAGG
>JBNMLQ010000120.1:0-4405 GCA_050874925.1 Candidatus Enterosoma sp.
GACCAAGGTATGGCATTCGTAGGTCTCTATCCTTCCGTGGCCTTTCTTGACAAGGGAACAGCAAGGAAGGCTGCCGAAGGAGCCGTCCGACCTCTTTCTCTCCGATTCCGCCCTGATCGACTCCAGCAGGGTTTCCTGGTTCGACTTCACGGGCAGAAGGTAATGTGCCTTCTTCTTCAGTATCGCATCGATGACGGCCTTCTGGGTTCCGATGGCGTCGATAGTGATGACATTGCCCTCTATGCTCAGGGAAGAGATGAATCCCGGAAGCTCGGAAAGCTCGTTCTTCTTTTCGCCGACCTCCCTGCTTCTGACGGATAGCGTCCCGCCGGATTTCTGCGCATTCATGTAATAGCGCGGCTTTCCTCCGTTGACCCTGTCGGTCATCCCGCATATTGCCTTCCCGTCGATCGCGGTCATTTCCATTTCCCTTTCACCATACTTTTTGTAGAGCTCACCGAAGTTGTCATCCAGCCATTTTCCCAGCTTTTCGGAAAGAACGCACCAGTCCGTCTTTCTCAGGCAGAGGGAAACGATGTCGTGCGAAGGAACGGATTTCAGGCCGAGCAGGCCGCCGAAGAAGTCGAAGTTGAGCCCGATGTAGTCGGAAATGTCGACTGCGGTGTAGCATCCGCACATGAAACCGCACACGATGCAGAAACGTATCGATTCTATCGTGTATATCCTTCCCCTTGCGTTCCGGTAGTCGGGTATTGTCTTGACGATGTCAAGAAGAGATTCTGTTTCTGACATTCATCAGACCCTCCAGCTGGATTCCGACGTCGTCCAGATGCGCCCTGAGCGCATCGCACGGCCTGGCAAGGATGATCTTCTTCCCCGACTTGATGCATCCCATGCATCTGAGACCCGTCTCTATCGTTTCGTCAAGCGGCATGATTTTGTTAATCAGAAAGGCGACGGCGCTGACGGAAGCACCATACATATCATGGAGTTCTTCCGCCGTCCTCCTTTCGAACGAGCCGTCGGCATTCAGGACCGAATAGGGCGAAAGGACAAGAATCACGTTTCTAAAGACCTCCTTTGCCTCCCTTGCGAGAAGCTTCGGATGGCTTTTCCGGAAAGCGGAAAGGAAGTCGTCCTCATGGAGAAGAAGGAAGGCGGTGTATCCGTATTCGTAGGAGACAAGATCCTCGGTGTCGAGCATCTGTTTTTTCTTTTCGTGGAACCCCTGCTCATCGATATAGCCCAGAAGCGCACCGACCTGGGGGATGGGATTCTTCTTTCCCGGCACGCGCTTCGACGTCACCTGATAGACATTGTAAATATCGCCTGCCTTTTTCAGGCAGGTGCCTTTTGGCCTGAAGCGTCTGATGATCTCGGGGTATTCCGTGTTTCTCATGTGTATAGTATATCATATATCATACAATTCTCGCAACAAAAAAGAGGAACGCCGGTTTTATGGGCAGTTCCTCATTCTTGCGATTGCCTTAATGATTGAAAAAGAAAACACGGATTTCTCCGTGCTATTTTCGATGGCGGAGCAGTAGTGTATTTTTCCGAACTGTCTTAAAAACTTCATAACTATGAAAAGTCCGTAATGTCGTAATGTGGGTGTTTTCCCTTATAATTCTTGTTTAAACCCACTCTCAGATATCCAGGCTGTTCTTATTCAAGAGGAATTCCTTTATTCCGATAACAGAAATTCCTTCTTCCGTTATCCACGGCTTAATACTATCCTTGACCACGATTATTTTCTTGAAATTATCCGGTACATTCAGCAGTGGTCTTTCTTCCTGAATTGTCTTCTCTCTTATGTCTAGCGACAATGATGACTGTATGTAATACCGCTTATTGAACTGGTTGCACACAAAATCGATTTCCACCTGTTTCTTGTCGTTTCCTTCCCGGATTGGCAAAACACCTACATCCACATTGTATCCGCGGAATAAGAGTTCGTTGAATAGGATGTTTTCCATGATATGATTTTCTTCCTGCTGTCTGAAATTCAATCTTGAATTTCTTAACCCGATATCAGAAAAATAAAACTTAAAGGGAGTATGAATGTACTTTTTCCCTTTGATGTCATAGCGTTCCGATTTTTCAATCAAGAAAGAATCGAGCAGATAACCCAGATATTTATTTATTGTATTTATGGATATATCTTTCACTCCGCTGCTGACATATGTGTTCAATAGTTTGTTGGGATTAGTAAGAGAACCGATGGAAGAAGATAGAATATTGACAAGGGAATCCAGGATGTCCGTTCTTTGAACCTTGTTTCTTTCAATGATGTCGGAGATGTATGTTTTTTCAAACAGCTGTTTTAGATAATGGCTTTTTTCGGCTTCGTCCGCACAAAAAACAATTCTAGGCATACCTCCGTAAGTGACGTATTGTTGCCACGCTTCGTCTGTCGTCCCGTTAAAGGCGGAAGTGAATTCCGAAAAAGACAAAGGAAACACTCTGATCTCATCACCTCTTCCTCTAAACTCCGTAACAATATCAGAAGACAGGAATTTAGAATTGCTTCCTGTCACATAAACATCCAGATTCCGAATATGCAGGAACCCATTCAAAACGGACTCGAAGTCATCAACTTTCTGAACTTCATCCAACAAAAGATAATACATTCGATCATCCTGGATTAGATTTCTGACATATTCATCTAATACGTCAGGATTCCGGTACTTTTCGTTTCTTCTTTCATCCAGGTCCAATTTAATGATATGGTCTTCTTGTACCTTTTCCCCTATCAAATAATCTTTAAGCAAAGGATCAAGCAAGAAAGATTTTCCACATCTTCTTATACCCGTAACAATTTTGACAAGACCATTGCCTCTTTTATTAATTAAAACCTTCCCAATCCGTTTAACTATACAAATTGTTGATTGATATACAGATGTATGAAAACATGTCCGCATTTCTTCTCCGACATAGGGAATACTGTCTTTTATTTTGAAAAATGCTATCCCAATCCATTGAATGTATAGTATAATATTTATAGTTTAATTAACTATACACGAGGCAAGAACATGGTTCCAGAAAACATAAGAAAGGTTCCACGACCGAAGAACACGGTCGTACTTCCTACAAAGCATGAGAACGTCTACATGGTACTTGGGAGGGTCGGATGCAAATATGACAGGGGACGCAGGCTTCCGAAAAACGGAAAGGTCGTCGGCCATATCATCGACGGGAAATATGTCGAGAAGCCTGTCTCACAGAAAAGGACAAGGCTGTCTAGGAGGCAGGTGAGCATCATCAGATATGCCAACGTCGCATTTGCCCACAGCATGGGAAACGGGCTTCTCAAGGACCTTGGAGCCGTCTATGACGAAAGGGATGCGGAGAACATCTACTGCCTTGCCCTTATGAGGGCTTCCTTCGGCGACATCAAGGATTACCAGATTTCCAGGAAGTTCCAGGAAAGCTATGCAAGCATCCTCTTTCCGGATGCGGCTATGTCTAAGAACAGCATTTCCAGGCTTCTGTCGCTCCTCGGATGCGACTACAAGGGAATACATGACTTCATGGAAAACAGGGTGAAGGAACTGGTGACGGAACAGACGAAGGTCCTTGTCGATGGGATGCTCAAGACCGACACTTCCCAGATCAATTCTTTTGCAGGCTTCTCCTACAAGGGAAGGATAAAGGGCGTGACCGACGTCTCGATCATTGCCGCGATAGATGCCGAGAAAAGGGAACCCATATGTATCAAGATGTACAAGGGAAACCTTCCGGACTTCGTCAACTGTGCCGATTTCTTCGATGAATTCAGCATCAAGGGCGGACTTGTCATTTCCGACAAGGGTTTTCCGCTTTCCAAGGCCCTTGACAGGACGAAGGACTCCAAGATCGGTTTCCTCAACCCCATAAAGAGAAGCTCGAGGATCATAAGGAAGCTTGGGCTTCTTGAAGACAGGGGCTTCGTCGAATGTTCCGGAAAGGATGCACTTGGAAAAATGGCACAGGATCCCGACACGAAGCTCTACTATTATTCCTTCCTTGACCTTGACAGGGAAAGCAAGGAAGAACATGACTATGTGAAAGGAAAGAAGAAGAGGCTTGAACCGAAGAAGTTCCAGAAGAAGAAGGAAAGCTTCGGAACGGTGACCTTCGTGTCGAATATGAAGCTTACCCTTCCGGAAGTATACCAATACTATGCCCTGAGATGGGAGATAGAGCTTCTGTTCAAAACATACAAGTCCGTCCTTTCCATGCAGACGACAAGGGAACATGACGATGACAGCGTCATCGGATCCGAATTCGTCAACTTTCTTTCCGTCATCATGACGTGCAGGATGAAGAACAGGCTCGGAGAACTCGGCTACCTGTCGGACAATTCCTATGGGGAGATGCTTGACAGGCTGACCGACATAACAAAAGCGTCCATCGATCCCAGGCTGGAGGAATGGACGCTTTGTACTATGAATGCCAATGATGA
>JBNMLQ010000121.1:0-4385 GCA_050874925.1 Candidatus Enterosoma sp.
TATATATATAATATGCATAAATCAAAAAGAGGTATTTGATTATGGAAACCAAGAAAAGGAAGTTCAGTATCGTTGCTCTTGCGACAATCATGAGTTTTGTCATGGTTGGGTGTCAAAGAGGAACGGCTGCCGGAGGAAACCAGGGAAATGGACCGTTTGCTCCAGGTATTTCAGATAACGGCAATTCAGGAAATACTGGTTCTGACATGGATGTCAGCTCTGATAAGAAAGGCTCAACGGAAGAATCAGCAAGTTCCTCTTTGTCTAACGAGACCATCGCTCCGACTTTCCTTGGAATGAGGATTCTCAACGGATTGAGTCTTGAGGCAAAGAAGACAGCACAGGATAAGCTGACCATCGCTGATTTCGTAGAGCTCCCCCAGGCGACCAAGGATGAGGAAAGCAGTGCGGAATTCTTCGTGAATCCGTCTGATACGATGAAGGTCCTTGTTCGTTTCGCCAATCCTGACAAAGTCAACTTCTCCTCTCTTACCGTCAATGGTACAAAGTTTGAAGGCCAGGCTTTGGTTAAGGATGATGAGGGTGTCATTCTTGAAATCAAGGCTCCGGAGACCTCCGGTGTCTTTGAGCTTTCTTTGGATAGTGTTGTCTATCTCAAGAAGGACAACAGCTTCGGTGTCCTTGATGTCACTGATGCCAAGAAGACCAAGGTCGCTGCTTCCTATCACACCGCTCCGAGTGCGACGGTCGTGAATAAGGAAATCGGAGCAACCAGTGCTTCCTATACTTTCAAATTCAGCAATCTGGATGCCCTCACGACGAAAGACAAGGTCTTGGTCTATCTTTCCGATGGACTTAAGCAGATTGGCGAAGCAAAGGAAATCGATTTGCAGAACCCTAGCGTCGAATTTGATAACCTTCAGATTGAAAGCACATACCAGATCGGTGTTGCTGTTCCGTATGATCTTCTTGACGGAAAAGGAAACCGATATGGATGGTCTTTTGCCGATAGCTTTGATACACAAAGCGTCTTCTCTTTTGAAAATGTCACTGCAACCAAGAATGCCATTTCCTTCGGTGTAAAGAGCATCGATGAGAAGGTCAGCGTTTCCAAAGTTTCCCTCTTTGACGGAGAGACGGAGAAGAGTTCCATCCTGGGAAGTGCTCTTACTGAAAGTAATTCTTTCACTGAACTTCTTTCCAATCATGATTATTCCTTGGTTTTGAATTATGTCTACCTGGATAGTGCACGTTCCATCAAATATGACATCAAGACGCTTGCCATGAGCGTTCCTCTCGTCTTTGGAAGCGCAACTTCTTCCTTTGAAAGCCTTGACTATAGTCTATCTATCACAGATGCCGATGATATCCTTCAGATTGATTCAATTGAACTCTTTGCTGGAGATACAAAGGTCAAGGAATTGGATAAGACCAAGATTTCTGATTCCGTCACGGACCTTATTGCGAATACGGATTACACCATCAAGGTCAGCTATTCCTATGACCTCAATGATGGAACTGGTAAGAAGAGTTATGTAAAGAACATCGAAGTGAAGACAAAGTCCTATGTTGCTCCGACTGTTTCTCTTAGCGTCACATCCGATAAGACTTCTGTCGGATATCAGATTGAAGTCACGGAGAACAATGCTGACATGACCACCTTTGGAATGGATTCGGTGGCCCTTCTGGATGCCGATGGAAATGCCCTTGGCTATGTTGTCGATGCTCAGCTGGAAGGGGCGTTTGACAATCTTTATTCCGATGAAGCTTATTCCATCAAACTGGAATATCACTATAACCTGAAGGATAAGAAAGGCAATGCTGAGGATGGACTCTATCACGAAGAAAAGACCATCCAGATCAAGACAAAGAAGATGGACAAGCCTTCTGTCAGCATCGTCGACCCGTCTGTCAACAACGATACCATCAAAGGTAAGATTGCTGTCAATGAAGACTTCAAGAATCAGGTATCTGAAGTAAAAGTTGAACTTTACGCAAAGGATGAAGAGACACAGGGAAATAAGCTTGTCGCTTCTACCTTGGGAAGAGAATATGAGTTTACAGGTCTTGATTCTCTGACGAATTATCGTATCCAGGTGACGTATCAGTATTCCTTGAATACAAAGAATGAGACGACTCCGTTTACGGATAGCTTGGCGAAGCCTGTCAAGACGACACCATCCTTTGAAATTACGGAATTCAAACTGAGCAACAGCACAGAAATCCGTGATGGTGATGAAATTCATGCTGAGGTGAAGTTCACAAGCAATGTCGCTTATGACAAACTGAAAATCGTAAGTGCCTACATCAATGGTATCGAAATTACGGACTTTGAAGAGACCGGAGATACGAACGGCTTTATCCGTATGAAGGTCAATACAGGCAAGCTTATTGAGAAGGAAGGTGGTAAGGTTGATATCACCTTTGATAAAATCAAGGTTAAGGATACTATTGACGGAAAAACATATTCAATCTCTATGATGGATGGCAACAACGTCGTCAAGAATGTCATGGTCTTCGGAAACTGCTATATCAAGAATGCTGACTTTGTCGATAAAAACAACAAGGTCATCGATTACTTCACCAATACGGATGAAGCCTATGTCCTTCTTGATCTCTATAATCCGACTGGATATAAGGTTGATTCTCTCACTGTCGACGGAAAAGTTGTTACGGATGTTGAGATGCTTGAAAACGGAACGAAAGCCCGCTTCAAGGTCGATAACGGTGATAAGGCTGGATTTGTAACGAAGAAGATTACCAACATCAAATACTCTTCTGACATCTTGGATTCTACACATAATCCATATCATGATGAACTTGATCAGACAAAGACGGCTTCTGCTATGTACCTTGTCAATCCGGAGACTGTTCATGTCAAGACGGAAAACGACTTCAGGAACATCACTGGAAATAATATCTATATCCTTGATGACAACCTCGATCTTGAGAAATACTATGATCACAAAGAGTATTCAGAGAGAACATTCAACGGTGTCTTTGATGGAAATGGATATGCAATTGAGAATTATGGCTATCGTGGAACGGCAAGGAACAAGGATATCAACTATGCCTTGTTCAACAGCGGCAACATGGTCGTCACCAATCTCAAACTCAGCAATGCTTACTTCAGCATCACGATGAGGAATCTTGCCGACAATGGTACTTACAATGGTGTCCTTGGTGGTATCATCGGAGATTCAAATGGTTCCATCATCAGCAACTGCATGGTAGACAAATACTCTTCCTTCCGTCTCGACAATCAGACTGGAAAAGGAGATGGCTATATATGGAAGGAAACCTATATTGGTGGTCTTGCCGGAAGACTTGGCGAGAGCTCCTATATCAGGAACAGCTATAGCGAAGCGACCATCAAAGGTGATGGCTATGTCGGCGGACTTGCCGGTGACTTTGAAGGCAAGATGCTGAACTGTTACAATGTCGGCAAGATCGATGTCAACATGAAGGCTTCCATCGGTGCTCTCATCGGTTATAACGGTAAAATGATATATGAAAACAACATCAGAGACTTCAGCATCTCCAACTGTGTCAACCTTGGACCTGACAGAAGCTATTACACCAATAGAATTGCCTTGATCTATAGTGCAAAAGACTACAGCAATCTCTTCAATAACTGCTACAACCTTTCCAAACTATATATGCAGGGAACGGATGCAAAGGCAGGTATCAAGGAAGTCAAGAGCTATCAGCTCGATGCGACCTTCTTCAATGAGACCCTCGGCTGGAGCGAAAATGTCTGGGATTTCAGCAATGTAGACTATAAGACAAAATCTTATCCGACGTTGAAGGCATTCAACAAGTAACCGCGAATCGGAGGAAATCTATCATGAACAAAAATGCCGGCAGATACGTCTTGGAAGGAGCTAAGGACGGAGTTTCTTATCTCATCCATCACTTCAGCAAAGTCTTCGTCTTCTGGGTGTTCGAGGTCGTCAACATATTCTCTGAAGCTACGATTTTCATGGCCCCGGTCATGCAGAAATTCTATCCTCAGTTCTGTAAGATGGTTTCTGATAGTAAGGAAGCCATCCTCTCTAAAGGATTTGATCAGTCGGATGATAAGAAGGGATATCGTTCTCTTCTTCTCTTCAACCTCCTTTGGCTTCTCTTCGTTCTTGCCGGCATTGCTTTGATTCTTGGCTTTGCCTTCCTCCTTCAGACGCTCATCATGAACATTTACGTCAATTCCTATGTCAACGGAAGCTATCCACAGGATGAGTTTGCAGCTTTCCAGTCTTTCACCAACTTCCTTTATATTCCTTTCTTGGTCATCGCTGCCGTCTATCTAATCTTTGCCTTGCTGATTCGTCAGTGTGGTATCTATGCATCCTATAAGAATCCAGGCTTAGGTGTATCTGATATCATTTACAATGCTTTTCTGATGATGCATAAGAGAGGCTGGA
>JBNMLQ010000122.1:0-4374 GCA_050874925.1 Candidatus Enterosoma sp.
CACTAGAATGGTCTCTTAAGGATTCAAATGAATATTTTTATAGAATAAAAGCTCCTTCTGTAAACGAGCAACAAAAATACTTGAAACTTGACAACGAAGATTACGTCGTTAATTTATTCAAAACTTTAGTTCTTGGCGATCTTGTTAGTATCTATATAAAGAAATTTGGTCGAGACGGGTTCGTAATCTATTTGAATAAAAATCCGAAGTTCGATAATATGATAAATAACAATGATATCTTAAAGTGGATGAGGTGAAGCCCTGATTTTTCAATTTTGCTCTCTTCATGACTGAATTCATTTTGATTTGACAACAAATCAATATCATTCTTTTTTTGAAAGCATAATATTCGAAAACAAAATAATTGTTCCACGAAAGTCCTATGCTTTTTTCTTTCTTTTGCTTTCTTTCATGCTATAATCAAGCCCTATGAAGAAAGAAATCCATCCATTGTCCCTTCATGAGGGTTATGTCGAAGTCATCGATTTGCTGGAAAAGCTTCCAGGTTTTGGAGAAGGCTTTGATTTTGTCTTGCTCCATTGCTATGCCCATATCAAGAACGAGGAAATCTATCTTGAAATCGACAAGGACATCTATGAACATGTCGTCATGTATGAAGGAAAGAACTTCCATGATGCCGTAAAGCAGTACTTCTTCCAGCTCAGAAGAGGTGCCATCCTTGTCTACCATCATGGGGATTTTCCAAATCTGAAGATGGATATGTTCACCGATTCCTTTGCTGACTATGAAAAATTCGCTTCCGAGTGTGAAGACCTTCTTGAAAACGGAAGGCATTCTCCTTGCTTTGCCATCTTTAGCGATTCAAAAAAGGCTGAAGTCGTCACCTACGATGACAGATATGCCAGATTGCTACGGCTTTAGCATCCTTTTCCGTTCAAAGAACAGCTTTTAGGTTCACCAGTCAGGGGTTCATACCCCATTTTTTGTAGATATCCTTCCCAGTCAAGAAGCACGTTTCCGGATTCCAGGACGAGCGTAGGAAGACCGATGTCATGTACGCTCCTTACTTCATCAAAGACAGCAAGCGTATCTCTTAAGAAAAGGAATTCCTTCAGTGTCTTGAGATTCTCATTGATATCCAGAAATTCATATTCGATATGGTAATGGTCAAAGTTACGTTTCAGTTCGACACAGTCCTTGCACATCCTACTTCCATATACCTTCATAATCCGTTTCTCCTTTTAGCCATTATACCTTCTCTTAGCTTTTCCATCAAGAAATCCGAATCAAAGGAAAGATTCATCCTTTTCCTAGATAAAAAGGGGGCGGAAAAGTATATAATATGAAAGCCATCACATAGGGAGGATCCTCTGATGCTAGACAAGAATTCATTGAAAGAAGCGTTTTCTGAAGTCTTCTCTTCAGGAGGTGACATCCGTGGCTACTTTGCTCCCGGAAGAGTCAACCTGATAGGCGAACACATCGACTACAACGGCGGGCATGTCTTTCCCTGTGCCATCGAAAGCGGAACCTATGTCGTAGCAAGGATGAGAAACGATCGTAAGCTCTGCTTCTTCTCTGAGAACTTCAAGGATACGGGAATCATGGAGCTATCTTTGGATTCTCTTTATAATGATCCCAAGGATTCCTGGGCCAACTATCCAAAAGGTGTCTTCAAGACCTTCATGGAGGATGGATATGCTATCCCGAATGGCTTTGACATCTATGTCTATGGGAATATCCCAGGTTCCGGTCTTTCTTCTTCCGCATCTTTGGAGGTTGCCGTTTCAAACCTCATCCGTGATTTCTTCCATCTTACAATCGATGACGTCATGATAGCAAGGCTCTCCCAGGAGGCAGAGGTCCGTTTCTGTCATATGAACTGTGGCATCATGGATCAGTTTGCCTGTTCCAACGGAAAGAAGGACAAGGCTATCTTCCTGGACTGCCAAAGCCTTCGATATGAGTATGTTCCTTTAAAGCTATCTTCCTACCGTCTTGTCGTCACCAATTCCAACAAACCCCACAGCCTGGTCTCCTCCCACTACAATGACAGGAGGAAGGAATGCGAAGCTGCCTTGCAGGACCTTAGAATGAAGCTTGACATCGAAAACCTTTGTTCGCTCACACCCAGTCAATTCGAAGAAAACAAAGGCCTTATCAAGGATCCCATCTGTCAAAAGAGAGCAGGCTTTGCCGTCTATGAGGAGGCAAGGACAAAAAAAGCTCTCCAGGCATTGAAGAAGGATGACATCCTGACCTTCGGAAAGCTCATCAATGAATCCGGAGATGGTCTCAGAAAAGAATATGAGGCAACCTGCCATGAGATCGACACCCTCGTCGAATTATCCCGAAACCAGAAAGGTTGCATCGGTTCCAGAGAGACCGGAGGGGGATGGGGAGGAAACATCATTTCCCTGGTCAAAGAAGATTGTCTGGAAGAATTTATCAGGAATGTCGAGGAAGGATATTTCCTAAGCACCGGTCTAAGAGCTCAGGCAAACATCCTTTCTGTTGGAAACGGAGGAAGGAGGATTTTCTGATGAACATTCAAAGCGAAATCAAGAAGCTTGCTTGCTATGCCTTGGATAAGGAGCTAATCGAAGAGGACGAATTCTATTATTCCATCAATCTTCTCTTGGATGTATTGAACATAGATGAGTTTGTCGATGATGGCATCTCGTATCATGATGTGGAATTGGAGCCGGTCTTGACAAATCTTCTTTCCTATGCCCATGAAAATGGTATCTTGAAGAATGATTCCGTTCTCGATAGGGATTTGCTGGATACAAAGATCATGAACTGCTTCACACCAAGGCCATCTCAGGTCGAACATCGCTTCAGGGAGCTTGAAAAAATCTCAGCCAAGAAGGCAACCGATTATTTCTATCATCTTTCCTTGGACTCCGACTACATCCGCTCTTATAGAATCTGCAAGGACATCAAATGGAAGACGAAGACCGTCTATGGAGACTTAGACATCACCATCAACCTTTCCAAGCCCGAGAAGGATCCCCGTGCCATCGCCCTGGCAAAGCAGGCCAAGCCAAAGAGCTATCCGAAGTGTCTTCTCTGCAAGGAGAACATGGGCTATCGGGGCACCTTGTCCCATCCGGCAAGACAGACCATCCGTTACATCCCCTTGGATTTGTCCGGTGAATCCTACTTCATGCAGTATTCCCCCTATTCCTATTATCCGGAGCACTGCATCGTCTTCAACAGGGAACATGTCCCCATGGCCGTCAGCAGGAAGACCTTTGAACACCTCGTCTCCTTCGTCAAGAAATTTCCTCACTACATGCTTGGATCCAATGCCGATCTTCCCATCGTCGGCGGAAGCATCCTCAGCCATGACCATTATCAGGGCGGAATCTATATCTTCCCTATGTTCAAGGCAAAAGATGTCTTCTCCTTCCCTTTGAAGGATTATCCGACTGTAGAAGTCAGCTATCTCTATTGGCCTTTGTCCGTCATCCGTCTAAGAAGCAAGGATGAGAAAGCCATCATCGATCTAAGCGACCATATCCTCTCTTCCTGGAGAAGGTACGATGACGAATCCCTGATGATTCTATCCAAGACGGATGGTGTAGAGCATAACACCATCACTCCGATCCTTCATTTCGAAGACGGAAAGTACGTCATGGACCTAGCCTTGAGAAACAACATCACGACCAAGGAGCATCCTTTGGGACTCTATCATCCGCATGAGGAATACTGGAACATCAAGAAGGAGAACATCGGTCTCATCGAAGTCATGGGAACGGCCATCCTTCCTTCCCGTCTCAAGAAGGAAATCTCGGCATTGAAGGAACATATCCTTCATAAGGAAGATGTCGCTCTTGACCCCTTGACAGAAAAACATGCCCGATGGCTCTCTTCGTTTCAAGATGAAATTCAAAGCCTCTCCTCAGCAGAGGAAGTCGAATCTTTGCTTCAGGAAAAGATCGGTCTGACCTTCAAGAAGGTCCTGGAATGCTCTGGCGTCTATAAGCAGGACGAAGAAGGATACTCGGGCGTCAAGAGGTTCCTTTCTACCATCGACAGATAACAAAAACTCTCCCTTGGATTCCGGGAGAGTTTTTGTTTGCCTACTTATTATGAATGGCGTCGATCGGCTTCTTGTTGGCAATCCTGGTGACAGGAAGAAGGGATGAGATGAAGCTGGCAAGCAGGGATACGCCAAGGATGAGCAGGATGATGAGACCGTTGGGATTCATGATGTCAAAGTCGATGTTGATGGACCTGCCCAGGTTCTGGTTCAGGACGAAGGATAAGACAAAGGTCATGATGGTGGCAAAGAAGAAGTTGATGGCGGCGATGATGAAGGATTCGCTATAGAAGATCTTGAAGACGTCGCTTCTCTTGGCTCCGACTGCCCTCAAGATACCGATTTCACGTTTCTTGTTGTTGATG
>JBNMLQ010000123.1:0-4305 GCA_050874925.1 Candidatus Enterosoma sp.
AAGACAAAGGTCATGATGGTGGCAAAGAAGAAGTTGATGGCGGCGATGATGAAGGATTCGCTATAGAAGATCTTGAAGACGTCGCTTCTCTTGGCTCCGACTGCCCTCAAGATACCGATTTCACGTTTCTTGTTGTTGATGGAGACGGAGATGAAGTTATAGAAGAGAAGCATCGAGAAGACGGCTAAGACGGCTCCGACGATGACAAAGATATTCGTCAACGAGCTCAGCATGTCGGCGACAAACTGGATGTTGCTAAGCTTGCTGTCGTTCATCGAGAAGTAGAAGTCACCGACTTCCATGTCATCGTACTTCTTATTAGCCTTCTTCATGTAATAATCGATGAAGGTGGAGAATCTGTCATAGTCCTTTCCGATGCAGACCAATGCAGACGGACTTTGTACGCTCACATATCCACGGTCATCCAGGTATTTTTCTATCTTCTTGGAATCCGCCTTGGAAATGCTGAAGTCCTGTCCATATATGGAAAAGTCGATACCGACGACCTTCAGTTTCAAAGAGAGACCTTCATTGGCTTGATCTCCATCAAAGTAGATTTCGTCAGAAGAGAAGTCAAGGTTCATCTCCTTCCAGGTGATGGTGAAGGAAGATATCGTCTCCTTGAATTTCTGCAATGTCTTTCCTTGAAGATTGCCAAGGACATCATTGTCGGAATAGACGATATTGGCATAGACATTTCTTTTTTGGCTTTGACTCAATGCATCGATATCTACATCATCCCCATACAAGTCATGGCAGACCCTGACATATTCGACATCGTTCTTATGGTTTTGGTAATACGCATCATAGTTCTCATTGATGTATTCTTCCCTCATCTGGTTTTCAACCCTGCTATAGATGGTCATGACATCCATGGAGGAAGGATGAAGCATAGAGAGATATTTGGACTGATAATCCTTCTTCACCTGTTGAAAATAGGAAGCGTAGTAATCCGTCAATCCGGACCGGGATAGGCAATTGCGATAGGCTTCAAATAGATTGTATTTCTGTTCGAAGGTGACATTGCCATAGTCAAAGGACATGCTGCCGTCTTCCAGGAAGGTCGGACTTATCGTCCACATTCCATTTCCGGAATAGACATCCGGTTTTTTTCCTTCGTTGATGTCCTTGACGATATCTAGATGATCGGCAAAGAAATCCGCGCACTTGTCATAGACAACCTTCATATTTGCTGCATGGTCGATTTCATCCAGGGCATTGGATACATTGATATCCGTTTCATACGTGGTGACTCCGTCGCTATAATATGCGCCGTCAAAGGAAACATGGACGCTGCTTGCCTTGTCTTCATCCTCGTAAAACAGGTTGGCAAACATGTCGGCTCCGACAAGGGTCTCACCTTCTTTTAAGGACGTCTTATCGGAATCGAAATAGAAGATGTTGCCAGCATGGCTTGGGAGATAGGCAAAGTTTGCACTGGTCTTATAAGGAACGTCTTTCCCAGGGTAGAAATTGAAGCTTCTGGAATAATAGACGTCTTCCCCTGCCTCTTCAGGATAGGCGAACATGGCAGAGTGATACCAAGTATTATGGTCATTCTGCAAAGCGACGGCATTGGCGTCGTTCCTATCGAGCTCCGTGTTCTTGACATCCTTGTAATTGTCATATTTTTCAGGAACATGGGTGTCGATGATACCAGTCAAGGTATACTCTCGGTCTTTTCTCGTATTGTTATCATAGATACTCGTCTTATATCCGATGATATCATCATAGGTTGCCTCATTCTTGGCGATGGTCCTGTCATTGATGCTGCAGCCAAACTTCTTCAATCCCTCGAAGATGTATTTGCTGACGACAAACTCGCCTGAAGCAGATGGCATCCTTCCGGAGACCAGCTCGAAACCTGTAGCCTTCAAAAAGTCATCGTCGATGGTGACCTTTCCATTCAGGCTTGTGGTGTAATAGATGCTGTTAGAGACATCCGCAAAGGAAGAAGAGATATAAGGAAGACTTGTATAGACGTCATTGGAACGACCATACATCTTCAAGCCTGTCTCGGAATAGAGGTTGGAGAGGTTTTCCTTATTGAATTCATAGGAATTCATATATCCTCTCTTCCCCTTCTGAAAGCCGCTGATGCTGATGATGTCGCTAGGATCCTTCTGGAAGCTGGAGATAAAGGCGTTCTTGGTGGAGAACAGACCGATTGTCGCAGAGGCTCCGAACATCGTGAAGGAGACGATGGAAAGAAGACAGGTCATGACAAGCCTGAAAGGTTTCACCTTCAGGGAACGGAAACCCATCTTGAAGGCATGGCCTAAGGAGAACTTGGACTTGATGACTTCAAAATCACCTTGGGAAGGAGGAATCCTGGAGCTGTCGGTATCGATGAATTCTTCCCTGTTTCCGCTCTTGTCGATCTTGGCTGCCTCCATCAGGCAATCATTGACATGGCTGTCACAGCTGATGAAGACGTCTCCGTCCGCCTTCTTCAAAGTCTCGTTGAGGATATCAAGATCCGCAGGTGTCAGAAGGCGGTCCTTATCCAGCTTGATGAGGTTGTCACCGACGATGGAGATACCCTCCTTGGCTTTCTTGGTCTCGACAAAAGTCTTGGTGATATCGGAAATCACCTTTCCATCCCTGAGTTCGATGACACGGTCACCGAAATGTTCGGCAAAGTCCCTGTCATGGGAGACGATGATGACAAGCTTGTCCTTGGAAAGCTTCTTCAAGGTCTCGAAGACCTGTTTTCCGGTGTTGGAATCCAAAGCTCCCGTCGGTTCGTCTCCGAAGATGATCTTGGGGTCCTTGACCAAGGCCCTGGCGATGGCAACCCTCTGCTTCTGACCACCGGAAAGTTCATTGGGCTTTCTCTTCTCCATCCCGCTTCCTTGGAGGTCAACTTCCTTTAGGATTTTTTCAATCTCTTCATCCGTTGCCTTCTTATGCTGCAATTGAAGGGCGAGGGCGATGTTTTCCTTGACGGTGAAGTCGCTTAGGATGTTGTACTCCTGGAAGATGAAGCCGAGATAGGTGTTTCGATAGGAATCCATCTCGCTTCCGCTGAATTCCAGGGAAGACTTCCCGTTGATGATGATTTCACCCTCATCGGGTTTGTCAAGTCCTCCCATGACATTGAGAAGGGTTGATTTTCCGCTTCCGGACTTTCCCAGGATGAAGACGAGTCCGGTCTCCGGAAACTTCAGGGAAACATCATCGAGAGCCATCACAGGCTCTTCATTCTTGATTCGATATACTTTCTTAAGATGTCTTACTTCGAGCATGGTTTCTTCCTTTCCTGATCCATGATATGGATTCTTTTCATATCGACCGTCTTTGGTTCAGCCTGTTGTAGAGGATAGCCTAAGGCAACATGGCCGATTCCTTCATACTGAGTCAAGTCCAGACCTAGGGAAGAAAGGATTTCTCTTCCTTCCGGACTTTCGATCTCTTCCTTGGCCCTGTGGACCCATACGGCACCTAGATGGAGGTCCGTTGCCTCAAGAAGCATGTTCTCCATGCAGACGGAGCCGTCATAGATGGCTGTCCTGCTCTTCTTGCTGATGACAAGGAGGATGCAACTGGCTCCATAGAAGGGGTCTTTTCCTTCCGGCATAGAGGCAATCCTTGCGTTAAGGGAAGATAGCCGTTTCTTTGTCAAAGGATCTTTGATGACGATGATTTCGACATTCTCGTTATGCATCGCCGACGGTGCAAGAAGTCCGGCCTTGCAGATTTCCATTATCTTTTCATCTTCTACTTCCCTATCGTCAAACTTACGGCATGAACGTCTTTTCTCAATGGCACCAAGCATAGGCCCTCCTATATGGACTCATATTCCTTTTTTTCTTCCGGGGTGAGTCTCTTGTCCCTGGATATCAGCTTCCTGTTGATGACTTCATGGCTGAGAACCATCAGCAACAGAAGGATGAGAGCAAAATACATCAGGATGGAAAAGTCATCGACGGTCCTGGCCAAGAAGCCGAAGAGCGGAGAAATCGTGACATTTCCTAGATATGCGATAGCCATCTCCATGGATATCATCTTCAGGCTGGCCTTCTTGGAGAAGCGATAGACCGTACTTCTGATGATGGCAGGATAGATAGGTGCACAGCCAAGGCCCAGAAGAAGATATCCGGCGATGGAAGTCGCCTGGTTGATCCTCAAAAGGGAAAGAAGGCATCCTAGGGCAAGAAAGCCTTCCCCTATCCTCATCATGTTCTTCTCCTTCACCTTCAGGGACAAAGGGCCACAGAAGAACCTTCCGAGGGTGATACCCAAGTAGAACAGGCTATCCAGGAAGGCAGCCGTCTTGGTATCAAAACCGATGGCATAGCAGAA
>JBNMLQ010000124.1:0-4273 GCA_050874925.1 Candidatus Enterosoma sp.
GTTCGATTCCCAGTCCACGAAGGTCCTGATACACATATAGTGCCATTCCGGTATCCTTCTTCATCAGGCAAGAGATGATTTCGAACACGTTGTCCTCCAAAGGACGATAGACGAGTTCCTTTACATCCTGGCTTGTCACATGGTCCGTATAGGTGAGCAGCTTCTCAAGGGAATTCATGAACGTAAGATAATCGATTGACTTGGCTCCATAACCAGTAGCCGAAGGGATGCTCCTGCTTCTTGAGATCAGCATGCAGATGGCATCGGCATCGATTTCCTTCTTCTGCTCCTTGGCCGTCTTGCTGGCAAGCATCTGGTATTCTTCTTCGCTGGGAAGCTCGCAGCTTTCCAGATAGATGTCTTCTCCCTCCTGGAGGGCTTCGAAAAGAGGTCCTGACTTCTTCAGGTTTCCGTCTACAATCATATAGAGATCCGTATCCTGATTGGGAGATCTGAAATACTCCATCAGATCTCTGTAATTACCCTGCTGGGAATCGCTGAAGGGGGCTTTTCTTCCGCTTGAAGAGGAAAGAAAATAGCAGTCTGAGAAAAGGACGATTTTCCTATCACCGAAAAGCGAGATGGAGGAACAGTCCTCCACCACGCTCATCGTCAAATCCTTGTATCCGTCAAAACGGATGATTTCTTCATATTGCTCTTTTGACAGCTCCTTCTTCAGGATCTTCTCGGCCTTGTGGGCCGTATATCCGGAATCAGAGCCATAAAAGACCTTGATCATCCCTAGGCAATCTTCTCGAATTCGACATCCGGCTCATCGATGGCCTCAGCCTTGTCGATGTAGACAGCCGGCATCGGGAAATCAAGCTGGTTGGTCTTGGAGGAGGCAATCTTGTCGACGACGTCCATGCCTTTGACGACCTTGCCGAAGGCGGCATAGTCGCCATCGAGGAACTTGTCCTTGTTGTTGTCGCAGATGAAGAACTGGCTTCCGGCGCTGTCGGGGTCCATGGCTCTTGCCATGGAGACGGTTCCACGTCTGTGGGAAAGATTGTTCTCGACGCCATTCTTGCTGAACTCACCCTTGATGGAATAGCCAGGACCGCCGGTTCCGTTTCCGGCAGGATCCCCACCCTGGATCATGAAGCCCTTGATGACTCTGTGGAAGGTCAATCCGTCATAGAAGCCGGATTTGACAAGAGAGACGAAATTGGCACAGCTTATCGGTGCATTGTCACGGTCGAGTTCGATCTTGATGTCACCAAAATTTCTGATGTGTAAGATAACCATTGTTTAAAGCCTTTCTATACGCAGGATATTATAACGGATTTGGATGACGAAAGGGGACAAAAATAGAAAAAAGCCCGAAATCCAAAGGACATCAGGCTTTATATGCGATAGATGGAAAAATTTACTTCTTGATGGAATCCTGGTTCTTGACGGCATTGATCTTGGCATTGATGGCTTCCTGATCACCAAGATAATAATGCTTGATCGGCTTGAGATTTTCATCAAGTTCATAGACAAGCGGTACACCGGTCGGAATGTTGAGTCCGGCGATATCTTCATCGGAGATGTTGTCAAGATACTTGACAAGAGCTCTCAGAGAATTTCCATGGGCAGCGATGAGGACCTTCTTTCCAGCCTTAATTTCCGGAACGATGGTGGAATTGTAATATGGAACGACTCTGGCGATGGTATCCTTCAAGGATTCATGGAGAGGGAGTTCCTTCGGATCGATGTTCTTATAGGCAGGCTGAAGGGCAGGATTTCTCTCATCATCCGGTTCAAGGGCCGGAGGAGCGATATCAAAGGACCTTCTCCACTGATGGACCTGTTCGGCACCATATTTGGCAGCAGTTTCAGCTTTGTTGAGTCCCTGAAGAGCACCATAGTGTCTCTCATTGAGATGGAAGTCCTTGACGACCGGGATATAGGCTTCATCGACACCGTCGAGAACGTGCCAGCAGGTGTGGATGGCTCTCTTGAGGGTAGAAGTGAAAGCGATATCAAAGGTGAAGCCGGCTTCCTTGAGAAGCTTGCCGCCGGTGATGGCTTCCTGGACACCCTTTTCGGAGAGTTCGACATCCGTCCAGCCGGTGAACAGGTTGAGCTTGTTCCATTCACTTTCGCCATGGCGGATCAAAACTAATTTAGTCATGTGAGTTAGTCTCCTTTTTTACGGCAAAGATTATATATCATTTTTTTGATAAAAAAAAGGTAGAAAACCCTCCCTGATATTTTCTTTGTAAGAAGAGTCATTTCCTTCCTTCTTCAATCGACTAGTAATATCATGGCTAAAAGAGGTCATCATAGAACAATTGATTCCTTTGTAAAATGATATAAATATAAAGGTATATAGAAAATAGATATCGAGCCTGGAATTGACAACATTGAATTGCCTGGATCATCTTATCAAATAATGTAGTCAAAATAATGAGACTCCCTTCAAGGTCTCGCCTTTTTCGTGATATGGACGTGATGTCCTAGGTTTCATCCAAAGAATTTGTATACAAGTTTTAAGATTAGTAAAGACAATATTTTAAATAGGATAGAAGCCAGCCCAAGAAAAGAAAATGCAATCTTTTCAATGTTTTCATCAAAAAGGCTTTCTTTTCCTGAACGAAAACAAAGGGTGTCGGAATCCGTCTTGTTTTCCTTACGGAAAAAAGCAAGAAAGGGGTAACAATTTTGAGTTTTTTTATTGTATGATATTGCCGTATGTTTTTTAAGAAAGGACTAAGTATGGGTATCAAAATCGTAGACACAGCGCTTCGTGACGGATCTCAGTCCCTGATTGCCACCAGACTGACAACGGACGAAATTCTCCAAGTCGCACCACTTTTAGACAAAGCCGGATTCTATGCACTCGAAGTCTGGGGAGGAGCCACCTTTGACAGCTGTCTCCGTTTCCTTGACGAAGATCCGTGGGAAAGACTCCGTGCCATCCGCAAAGCCTGTCCGAACACCAAGCTTCAAATGCTGTTCCGTGGTCAGAACATCTTGGGATATCACCATTATCCTGATGATGTCGTCGACAAGTTCGTCGAACGATCCCTGGCTAACGGCATCGACATCATCCGTGTCTTCGATGCCCTCAACGATGTCAGGAACCTCAAGAGTGCTGTGGATGCCGTCAACAAATATAAATCCCAGTATCCCAATGCACACTGCCAGATTGCCTTAAGCTACACCACTTCCCCGGTTCACACCGTGGATTACTATGTGAACCTTGCCAAGGATGTCGAAAAGATGGGTGCAGACTCTCTCTGCATCAAGGATATGGCCGGTGTTCTTCTTCCTAATGATGCCTATGAGCTCATCAAGAGACTCAAGGCAGAGACAAATCTTCCGATTGAACTTCACTCTCATTGCACAGGCGGAATCTGCCAGATGACCTATCTCAAGGCCATCGAAGCCGGTGTCGACATCATCGATACGGCTCTCTCTCCACTCAGCGGTGGTACTTCCCAGCCCTGCACCGAAGCCTTCAACTACGCTCTCCGTGGAACAAAGGATGATCCAAAGCTTGACAGTGAACTCCTCAACCAAGCTGCAGCCAAACTCGATAAAATCAAGCAGAAATATCTTAAGAACGGAACGCTCAAGGTCAAGGCCCTCTGTGTCAACCCCAACATCCTCAAATATCAGGTTCCTGGCGGAATGCTCTCCAACCTGATGAGTCAGCTCGAAAAGCAGGGTGCCATGGACAAATATGACGAGGTTCTCAAGGAAGTACCTTTGGTCAGGAAAGACTTAGGATATCCGCCGCTTGTCACGCCTCTTTCCCAGATGGTCGGAACACAGGCCGTCATGAACGTCCTCACCGGCGAAAGATACAAGATGGTTCCTAAGGAAATCAAGGACTATCTCCATGGACTTTATGGAAAGGCTCCTGCCGAAGTCAATCCCGAGGTCAGGAAGAAGATCATCGGTGACGATGAGGTCATCACCTATCGTCCAGCTGACAAGCTCGAACCTGAATTCGAAAAGCTCAAGAAGGAATATAAGAAGGTTGCCAAGTGCGATGAAGATGTCCTTTCCATCGCCCTGTTCGATCAGGTTGCCATCAAGTTCCTGAAGAGAAAGTATGGTCTTGAAGCCGAGGAGTACAACGTCGAATTATGATGCTTAAAATTCTTGAAACAGCGACGAAAGATTCCACAAAGCCGCTTTGGGAAATCAACAACTTCGGCGATGCAGCCCTCCTTTCCCTGCTTTGCGTCCTCATCGTTTTCGGCATTCTGGCATTGATTGCCTTCCTATTGTCCCTCCTAAACAAGATTCCTGCCTTGGACGTCAAGGAAAAGGTCAA
>JBNMLQ010000125.1:0-4253 GCA_050874925.1 Candidatus Enterosoma sp.
AACCTCTTCTTTCTCATCATACCGCAGGTCTATCAGATCAAATTCTTCGATAACGGGTTTCAGAATGGGATCGTCTACATCCTTTTTCTGATTGGAGGGGCGTTTGCCGTCACCAAAGCCAATGACATCATCGCAAGGCTATGCGGGGCAAGTGCCGGAGGAAACGAAATGGCCTCCATGATCTACAACGCCAGAAGCGCCTTTGCCTTCGGACATGCCGTGAAGAACACCTTGAACAAGGGGGCTGGAAAGCTGCTTGGCGGATCAGCCTATATGAAATCGAGGAAAAGAGGAGCGACAAGAAGGCAGGCCATGTCTTCTGCCATGAAGAGCAACGTGAACCAAAGGAAGATAGATCCGATGAAGCAAAAGAAGCAAAGTGCCTTTGCAAGAGCAGTCAAGACACCGCTTCGCTTTGCCACGATGCCCGCAGGGATGATTCACGATATCTCCCAAGGCGGTGTCATCGCCATGGGGAAGAACTTCATGCCAAGGCTTCACAATGCCTTGCATGGCTCATCTATCGTCAACCATGCGGATGTCTCGCCTAAGACACCAAGAGATAAAAACGCAAGGACGGAAGCAGGCGGAGGAAGACGAAACGACAAGCAAAAACGTCCGCTTCGCCAAAATGGCGTCTATAGAAGAAGTGAAGGGGAAAGAAAAGGTTTCCCTTTTAGAAGGAGAGGAGGAAAGCAATGAGAATCATACCAAAAGCAAGCAAGGTGAAGACGACCTTCTATAAGGGAATTACAATCCCTGACGTCATCATCGGCATCCTTTCGCTTGCCGTGATTGCCGTGACCTTATCGAGCAATTTCCCGTTTCGCATCTACGTGGCTATCGGGGTGCTATGCCTAGTTGTTCCGCTCTATCTCACCATCGGTTCGACAAGGCTCTATGTCCAGATAGCCTATCTCTTCAAGTATCTGTTCTCTAGGAAGAGATACAAAGAAAAAGGAGACAAGGCAAACGGAATCGAATCCATCTTTCCCTATCGGGAGGTGAAAGAAAACTTGATCTACAACAAGGACAACAGCCTTGTCGGAATCATCAAGATAGAACCCATCAATTTCGAGATGCTGAATGAAGAGAAACAAAATGCTCTGATCGATGGCGCTATGTCAAGAATCCTCAATTCCGTGGAAGCGAGAGAGGAGATGTTCCTAAACAAAATCGAGGAGCCTCTCATCCTGGATGACAGGCTTAAGGAAGAACTCACTAGAATCGACCATCTCAATGAGATGAAAGACAAAGGATTTCTTAGCGAAAAAGAATGCGAAAAGAGAATCGATGTCTGCCAATCAAGAATCCAGATGATTGATTCCCTTAACTCGGATGGGACGATGAAGCCTGGCTATTATCTTTGCCTTTTAGGCTTTGATTACAAAGTCATCGAGGAAAAGCTAAATAGGGCCATGGAAATCCTGTCTTTGGAAGGAATCAAATCCCATAGGCTGAAGAATCAGGAACTATTGCATTATCTAGCCAACAGCTATTGTGAAGATATTGATCCTAGGAACCCCCTCGTCACCATCCCATCTCCAAAAGAGGCAACGTTCTATCCTATGTCCTTGAGGCAGGATGGATGGCAGATAAGCCAGTTTGTCATCAATAAGTATCCTTTAAGCGTTCCGAACGGATGGGCCGAAAGGCTCTACTCCATGAACGGATACAAAGTGACGTTGAGGGCAAGACCGATTGAAAAAGAGAAGGCAATCCATCGGATCGACAACGCGATTCTCGAAGTGGAAAGCAAGAATTTCGGAAAGGAATCGCAGCTTCTCGAGTCAGATTACCATTTGGATTCCCTAAGAGAGCTTCTGGAGGATATCCAACAAAACAACCAGGTTCTCTTCGATGTCGTCTTGATTGTGACTGTCTACGATAGGAATAAAGAAAACATCAATAAAAGGAATGTCAAACAGGCCTTGAACGAGATGGGGTTCGGGTATTCGGAGATGGTGGGAAGGCAATTAGAAGCCTATGTCTCAAGCCTCTTGTCGACTAGGGAACTCACAAAGGAATCCTATGGAATCCAGACGGGCTCCTTGGCCGCTGCCTTCCCGTTCCAGGGAGAGGAGAGAAACGAAGAAAAAGGAATGCTAGTTGGCGCAAACGAATTACCAAGCTTCATCGACTTCTTCAAAAGAGACGTCACCCATGTCAATTCGAACATGGTGATTCTTGGACAATCCGGCTCTGGCAAATCCTATGCGGCAAAGACGATTCTTGCCAATCTTGCAAGCGATGGTTCCAAAGTCTTTGTCCTTGACCCTGAAGCGGAATATGGAGCGTTGGCTAAAAACCTAGGCGGAGTTGTAATCGATGCCTCAAACGGGATGAAGCAAAGGATAAATCCGTTTCAGATTATGAGTTGCTCCGATGAAGAAATGGGCAATTCCTATTACGCCCATCTCCAGTTTTTAGAGCAGTTCTATAGGGTTGTTCTTCCAGGCATCAATCCAGATGCTTTGGAGATGCTAAACAAGCTCACCCAAGAGATGTATCTAGAGAAGAACATCGATTCTAGGACGGATTTCAGCCTTCTTGGAAACAAGGATTATCCGACTTTCGAAGATTTGAACTCCTTGGTCGCTAAGAAGCTTGAAGATGTCAAAAACAGCTATGACGAATCCTGTCTAAGAATCATCCAAAACTACATTTCGAGATTCTCAAAAGGCGGCAGGGACAGCTCGTTATGGAACGGCTATACGACCTTCTCCCCAAAAGAGAACTTCGTCGATATCGACTTTCAAAAATTGATAGCAAATCACAATGACGTCACATCCAATGCCCAGATGCTCTTGCTTCTTAGATGGATGGAAAACGAAATCATCCTGAATAGGGAAAGAAACAGGATTCTGCATACGAAAAGGAAGATTGTGGTCGCCATCGATGAAGCGCACCTCTTCATCGACGAGAAGTATCCGATTGCCTTGGATTTCATGCATTCCTTGGCAAAAAGAATCCGTAAATACGATGGAATGCTCATCCTCATCACACAGAACGTGAAGGACTTCGCCGGGACGATAGAGACGGAAAGGAAGTCCATGGCAATCATCAACGTATCCCAGTATTCGTTGATTTTCAATCTAAGCCCCAATGATATGAGTGAGCTGTTGAAGCTCTACGAGGATTCCGGTGGTTTCAACGAAAATGAAAAGGACTTCATCACCCATAGTGCCAGAGGCGAGTGTTTCCTCATCTCCTCACCTAGCGAGAGAGGAAGGCTATGCATTGAAGCTACTGGCTCCATGGAGCGGATGTTTGAGAAATAAGGAGGTAAACGGAATTGGAAGAAAAGGAACGAAAAGGAAAAAGAATCAGTCGCAGGGAGATGGAGAAAATCACGAAGGATATCGATGAGAAACTCCATCAGTTCATCAAGGACGGCAAATACAAGGAAGTCCTCATGATGATGGGAAACCTCGGGAACTATTCTCTCAACAATCAGATTTACATCATCATGCAGAATCCCGATGCGAAAACGGTCCACGGGATGAAGAAATGGAATCTCCTTGGAAGACATGTCAATCCGGGAGAAAAATCCATCAAGATATTCTCTCCGATTCTCGTCAAGAGAAAGGATGAAGCAGAAAAGGAGACTGATGGCAAAGAGACCAAAAACAAAGGGTACATCTGCAAAGGCTTCAAAATCGGCTATGTCTTCGATATTTCCCAAACGAGCGGAAAAGAAATCGAGGCCTTCCGTTTCGATGAGACGGAATTGATTGACGACAAAGAGAAAATCCTACAAGGACTGTCCGATGTCGTTGCTAAGGAAGGCTTCACTATCCGCTATGCAAGCAAAGATGAACTTAGTGAAGGCTGCTACGGATTATGCGACCACCTCAGCCATGAAATCAAAATCCTGGAAGGCATGAGCGATTTGCAGGAGATTTCCACGACCATTCATGAATGCGGACACGCTCTTGCCCATTCCGCTTACCGAAAGGACTTCGAAGGACTCACTCCTCACGAAAGAAGGGAAATCAAGGAAGTGGAGGCGGAATCCATCGCCTGCGTTGTCTGCACCTATCTTGGATTGGATACCCAAGACTTCAACTTCTCCTATATCACCGGCTGGGCAGAAGGGGACATCACCAAATTCAGAAAGAATCTCGATGTCATCTCGAAGCATTCAAGGACCCTTATCGACGGAATCGAAAAAGAGAGATGGAAAGAGGCTAAGAAAGAGCAAAAGGCAGAGGAAACAAAAGAGATTCCGATTGCTGTTACAAATCCGGAGC